>CALGTB010000213.1 GCA_937902285.1 uncultured Actinomycetes bacterium
CGAGGCGTCGGGCACCCCGCAGCCCGCATCGACGTCCCTGTCGTGGTCCGACCTCAGCGACGCCGATCGCGCGGCATTCGAGCAGGCGGCCCGTGACCTCGGCCTGTGACGACTGCCCGTCGCGTCCGGCTGGGCCGGGCATGCGACGACCCGAATAGACTCCCGCCATGGCCATCCAGCCCATCCGGCTCTTCGGCGACCCCGTGCTGCGCACTCCGGCGGCGCCGGTCGAGACGTTCGACAAGGAACTGCGCAAGCTGGTCCGCGACCTCACCGACACGATGATGGACGCGCCGGGAGCCGGTCTCGCGGCTCCGCAGATCGGCGTCTCGCTGCGGGTGTTCACCTACTGGGTCGACGACGAGCCCGGCCACCTCATCAATCCCGACCTCGACCTGTCGGACGAGCTGCAGGTCGGCGACGAGGGCTGCCTGTCGCTTCCGGACCTCGCGTTCGAGACCCCGCGGTCGCTGCGCGTCGTCGCCAAGGGCATGAACATGCATGGCGAGCCGGTCGTCATCGAGGGCAGCGACCTGCTCGCCCGGGCCGTGCAGCACGAGACCGACCACCTCGACGGCATCCTCTTCATCGATCGGCTCGATGCGGAGGCCCGCAAGGAGGCCATGCGCCTCATCCGGGCCTCGGAGTGGTTCGGCGAGCCGGCGCCCGTCGTGCAGGCGAGTCCGCACTCGGTGTCATCGCGCTGGCTGTGACCCGGTGAGGTGCGTCTTCGCCGGCACGCCCGACGTGGCCGCCGTGGCGCTCCGCGCCCTGCTCGACTCCCGCCATGAGCCGGTGGCCGTCCTCACCCGTCCCGACGCGCGCGCCGGTCGCGGGAAGGAACTCGCGGCGAGTCCGGTCGCCGTCCTCGCGCGCGAGGCGGGCCTCGAACTGCTCCAGCCGACGAGCACGCGCGACGCGGCCCTGGCGGAACGGCTGGCCGCCCTGGCCCCGGACTGTGCACCGATCGTCGCCTATGGCGGCCTCATCCCGGCCGGGCTGCTCGACGTTCCACGCCTCGGCTGGGTCAACCTGCACTTCAGCCTCCTGCCCGCATGGCGCGGCGCGGCACCCGTGCAGCACGCCGTCTGGCATGGCGACGACGTGACCGGCGCCACCACCTTCCGCCTGGACGAGGGCATGGACACCGGACCCGTGTTCGGCACCGTGACGGAGGCCGTGCGGCCCGACGACACGTCCGGCGACCTGCTCGCACGCCTGGCGGTGACCGGCGCCGGGCTGCTCATCGCCACCCTCGATGCGCTCGAGGAGGGGGCGGTCCAGGCGGTTGCGCAGTCGGGCGAGCCATCGCTGGCTCCGAAGCTCGGCGTCGACGACGCGCGGATCCGCTGGGACCATCCCGCCGTCGGTGTCGACCGCCTCGTCCGCGCCTGCACCCCGGCTCCCGGAGCCTGGACCATGGTGGGCGACGACCGGCTTCGGGTTCAGCCGGTGCGGATCGTGGCCGACGGTCCGCAGCTCGCCCCCGGGCAGATCGAGGCGTCGCGCGACGAGGTGCTCGTCGGCACGGCCTCGGCGCCCGTCCGCCTCGGCCTCGTCCAGCCGGCCGGCAAGAGGCCCATGCCCGCCGCCGACTGGGTGCGCGGTGCCCGCCTGGCCCCGGGGACGGTGCTGCAGTGACCGATCCGGCCCGGGCGGCCGCACTCGAACTGCTGCGCGCGGTCCGCGAGGACGATGCCTACGCCAACCTCGTGATGCCCGCCGTTCTGCACCAGAAGGCACTGAGCGGCCGCGACGCTGCCTTCGCCACGGAGCTGGGCTATGGAACGCTGCGCTGGCAGGGCTGGTACGACGCGATCCTGGCGACATGCGTGACCCGGCCGCTGCAGAAGGTCGAGCCGGGGCTGCGGGACATCCTGCGGCTCGGTGCCCACCAGATCCTGCACATGCGAGTGCCCGACCACGCGGCCGTCGACTCCTCGTGCGAGCTCGCCCGCGCCCTCGGTCCGCGCACCGGTGGCGACGCCCGGGCCGGATTCGTGAACGCCGTGCTCCGCAAGGTCGCCGGGCGCGATGAGGAGGGCTGGGCGGAGGAGCTCAGGGCGGGGCGTGCCGACGACGACGTCGAGTGGCTGGCCGTCCGCTACTCGCATCCGGTGTGGATCGTCCGCGCCTTCCGTGATGCCCTCGGAGCTCGGAGGGGCGAGCTCATCGACCTGCTGGCCGCGGACAACGTGCCCGCGCGCCCGTCCCTCGTCGCCCGGCCGGGTCGGCTCGATCCCGCGGAGCTCCGCGCGATGCCCGACGTCGAGCCGGGGCGGTGGTCGCCGCTGTCCGCGACGGTCGTCGACGGCACCCCGGACGCGCTCGCGGTGGTTCGTGACGGCCGGGCCGGGGTCCAGGACGAGGGCAGCCAGCTGGTGGCGCTCGCGCTCGCCCGTGCCGAGGTCGATGGCGCCGACCTGCACTGGCTCGATGCCTGCGCCGGGCCGGGAGGCAAGGCCGCCCTCCTCGACGGGCTCGCCGCCGAGCGCGGCGCCCGGATCCTGGCCGTCGAGCAGCACCCCCATCGCGCGGCGCTGGTCGAGGGCTCGCTCGCCGACGACTCGGCCTCCGAGGTCCTGGTCGGGGACTCCCGGCATGCGCCCTGGGGAGACGCGGTGTTCGACCGGGTGCTCATCGACGCGCCCTGCACCGGCCTCGGCGCACTGCGCCGACGCCCCGAGTCGCGGTGGCGGCGCACGCCGGCCGACCTCGCGGCCCTGGGGGGGATCCAGCGCGACCTGCTGCGAGCCGGGCTCGGGGCGACCCGACCGGGGGGCGTCCTCGCCTACGTGACGTGCTCGCCCCACCTGGGCGAGACGGAGTTCGTCGTGTCCGACGTGCTGCGCGGGCGCGACGATGTGGTCCTCGAGGACGCCAGGCTGCTGCTGCCCGAGGTCCCGGACTGCGGCGACGGGCCGACGGTCCAGCTGTGGCCGCAGCGCCACGGCACGGACGCCATGTTCCTGGCCATCCTGCGACGCCTGACCTCCTGACCGCGACGGTCGTCGCACTAGGGTTCGGACGTGGGCATGCAGATCTCTCCGAGCGTCCTGAATGCTGACCTCGCCGACCTCGCCGCCGAGGTTCGCCGCGTGGAGGCGGCGGCCGACTGGATCCATCTCGACGTGATGGACAACCACTTCGTCCCCAACCTCACGTTCGGGCTCCCTGTCGTCGAGGCCCTCCTGCGGCAGATCTCCGTTCCTGCCGACTGCCACCTCATGATCGACAACCCCGATCGCTGGGCGCCGGGCTTCGCCGAGGCGGGGGCAGGCAGTGTCACGTTCCATGTCGAGGCGGCCCGCAAGCCGAGGATGGTGGCCAAGGACATCCGTGCCGCCGGCGCTCGCGCCGGCGTCGCCGTGAAGCCGGGCACCGCCATCTCCGAGATCGAGGGCCTGCTGCCGGGCATCGACATGATCCTCGTGATGACCGTCGAGCCCGGGTTCGGCGGGCAGGCATTCATGGCGGACATGCTCGGCAAGGTCCAGCAGGCGCGCCGGATGGCCGATTCCGCAGACGTCGACATCTGGGTGCAGGTCGACGGCGGCATCGGGCTCGACAGCATCGAGCAGTGCGCGGCCGCCGGCGCCGATGTGTTCGTGGCCGGGTCCGCCGTCTATCGAGCCGACGATCCCGCCGTGATGATCGAGCGGCTGCGGGCAGCCGCAGAGAACGGCGCGCGTCCGTGAGGCCCGGACCGCGTGGCTGACGAGGCTGCCCTCGCGGACGCCATGCGCGAGGCCATCGCGCTCGCACGGACGTCCACTGCCCCGCGTGCGGTGAACCCTCGGGTCGGCTGCGTCATCCTCGCCGCCGACGGCACGGTCGCGGGCCGGGGGTGCACCGGACCGACCGGGGGGGCACCGCACGCCGAGGTGGCTGCCCTGGCGGATGCCGGCGCGGCCGCCCGGGGCGGTACTGCCGTGGTGACCCTGGAGCCCTGTCGTCACGTCGGCCGGACGGGGCCGTGCACCACGGCGCTCATCGAGGCGGGCATCGTCCGGGTGGTGTTCGCCCAGGCCGACCCCACCGCGGAGGCGGGGGGCGGCGCCGCGCTGCTGGCGGCGGAGGGGATCGCGGTCTCCGGCGGACTGCTCCGCGATGATGCCGAGGCGGTGAACCTCGCCTGGACGTTCGCCGCAGTGACGGGTCGACCCCTCGTGACCTGGAAGTGCGCCTCGTCGCTCGACGGCCGCGTCGCCGCGGCCGACGGCGGACCCACGGCGATCACCGGAGCCCTGGCACACGAGCAGGTGCACGAACTGCGCGCCGAGGTCGATGCGATCGTCGTCGGCACCGGGACGGTGCTCGTCGACGACCCCCTGCTCACGGCGCGCCGGAGCGTCGCACCGCCGCCGGTCCAGCCGCTCCGGGTCGTGCTCGGTTCCCGTCAGCTGCCAGCCGGTGCGCGGGTCCTCGACGGCTCGGCTCCCACCCTCGTCCTCGACGAGCCGGACCCGGCGGCGGTCCTGAGCCTGCTGCACGACCGCGGTGTGCGCCACGTGCTTCTCGAGGGCGGACCGACGCTGGCCGCCGCCTTCCTGTCCGCCCGACTCGTCGATCGCGTCCACTGGTACGTGGCCCCACTGCTGCTCGGCGATGGTCCGGTGGCGCTGCCGGCCATGCCCCAGCTGACCGGGCCGCCCCCGGGAGTCGATGTCGAGCAGGTGAGCATCGTCGGGGAGGATGTGCGTGTCGTGGGCTGGATCCGGTACGAGCAGGCAGGGGCATAGCGCGGTGTTCACCGGGATCGTCGAGGAGCAGGGGTCGGTGACGTCGGTCGACGACCTCGTCGATGCGTCCCGCCTGACCATCCGCGGCCCGCTCGTGACGTCCGACGCGTCGCCCGGCGACTCGATCGCCGTCAACGGGGTGTGCCTCACCGTCGTCGAGGTGCTCGGCGACTCGTTCACGGCCGATGTCATGCGGGAGACCTTGCAGCGCAGCTCACTCGGGAAAGCCGTCGTGGGCGCCGACGTGAACCTCGAGCGTGCCGCCCTCGTCCACTCCCGGCTCGGTGGGCACATCGTCCAGGGCCACGTCGACGGCACGGCGCAGGTGGCGTCCATCGAGCCGAGCGAGCACTGGACCACCCTCGCGTTCTCGCTCGAGCCTGCGATCGCCCGGTACATCGCGGAGAAGGGCTCGGTCGCCGTGGACGGCGTATCGTTGACGGTGGTCGCCGTGGGCGACGCGTCGTTCTCGGTGTCGCTGATCCCCACGACGCTGGCGGTCACGACACTCGGAGCACTCGTGGTCGGCGACATCGTCAACATCGAGGTCGACGTGATCGCGAAGTACGTGGAGCGACTGATGCAGGAGAGGTCAACGTGATCCCGGCAGACGAGATGTTCGCCAACGACGTCGAGGACGACGATGGCGGTCCGGTCACCGGAGCCCGTGCGGCCCTGACGGCGGTGGGCCCCGACGCGAGCGGGAGCGGCATCCGCCTCGATCCCATCGAGGTCGCCATCGAGGAGATCCGGGCCGGGCGCTCGATCGTCGTCATCGACGATGAGGACCGCGAGAACGAGGGCGACCTGATCTTCGCCGCGTCCGCGGCGACTGCCGAGCTGGTGGGCTTCATGATCCGGCACACGTCGGGCTACATCTGCGTTCCGATGACCGGGGCCGACCTCGACCGCCTCGGGCTCCCTCCGATGACCGCCATCAACGAGGATCGCAAGGGCACGGCCTACGCCGTCTCCGTCGATGCGCGCGATGTCGAGAGCACCGGCATCTCGGCGGCCGACCGCGCGCGCACGATCAAGGTGCTGGCCGACTCGGCGACCGATCCCTACGATCTCACCCGGCCCGGGCACGTGATGCCCCTGCGGGCCGTTCCCGGTGGCGTCCTGCGTCGGGCCGGGCACACGGAGGCCGCCGTCGACCTGGCCCGCATGGCCGGGCTCGCACCGGTCGGTGCCCTCTGCGAGCTCGTCAACGACGACGGCACGATGATGCGGGCTGCCGCCTGCCGGGCCTTCGCCGACGAGCACGGGCTGGCCATGATCTCCATCGCCGACCTCATCCGCTACCGACGCCGCACGGAGAGCCTCGTCACCCGGGTCGCCGAGACCCGGCTTCCCACGCAGTTCGGCGAGTTCACCGCCTTCGGCTACCGCAGCGACACCGACGAGTCCGAGCACATCGCCCTGGTGGCGGGCGAGATCGGCGACGGGATGGACGTCCTGGTCCGGGTGCACTCCGAGTGCCTGACGGGCGACGTGTTCGGCTCGCTGCGCTGCGACTGCGGCCCGCAGCTGCACGCGGCGCTCAGTCGCATCGCCGAGGAGGGCAGGGGAGTGGTGCTCTACGTCAAGGGGCACGAGGGCCGCGGCATCGGGCTGCTGCACAAGCTCCGGGCCTACACGCTCCAGGACGCGGGCCGCGACACCGTCGACGCGAACCTCGAGCTGGGCCTCCCCGCTGACGCTCGTGACTACGGCACCGGCGCCCAGATCCTCGCCGACCTCGGCATCCACAGCATGCGGCTGCTCACGAACAACCCCGCCAAGAGGGCGGGACTCGAGGGCTACGGGCTGACGATCATCGACCGCGTGCCGCTCGAGATCGTGCCCAACGAGCACAACCGCGCCTACCTTCAGGCCAAGGTCGACCGCATGGGGCACACGCTCACGCCGGAGGCGGGGGCATGAGCGGCTCGGGATCGCCGGACATCACGGTCAGTGCCGACGGCCTGCGCGTCGCGATCGTGGCATCGTCGTGGCATCAGGTCGTCATGGACGGGCTCATCGCCGGTGCGACCCGGGCGTGCCAGCAGGCTGGCGCCGACGCCACCATCATCCGGGTCGCCGGCTCGTTCGAGCTGCCGATCGTCGTCCAGGAGTGCGCGGCGTCGGGCGAGTACGACGCGACAGTGGCCCTCGGGGTCATCATCCGGGGCGGCACTCCGCACTTCGAGTACGTGTCCAGCGGCGCCACGGACGGACTCATGCGTGTCTCCCTCGACACCCGCGTCCCGGTCGGCTTCGGCCTGCTCACGTGCGACGACGAGCAGCAGGCGCTCGACCGGGCCGGACTCGAGGGGTCGCACGAGGACAAGGGCGCGGAGGCCACGTGGGCCGCGTTGATGACGGCGGCGACCCTTCGCGAGCTGCGCTGACGGCTCCTCGGCCGACCGGCGTGGCGATCGCCATGATCGCCGCAATAGGCTGAGTGCGTGAAGACGTTCGATGAGCTGTATGCGGAGCTGCTCCGCAAGACCACCTACCGCGACGACGTGTCCGGCACCGTGCGCCTGGTCGACGAGGGCGTGCACGCTGTGGGCAAGAAGGTCGTCGAGGAGGCGGCCGAGTCGTGGATGGCTGCCGAGCACGAGGGACCCGAGCGGACGGCCGAGGAGATCGCACAGCTGCTGTACCACGTGCAGTGCCTCATGCTCGCCAGCAAGGTCTCGCTCGAAGACGTCTACCGCAGGCTCTGAGGCCGCGGTCCGATGCTCCGTGTCGCCGTCCCCAACAAGGGGCAACTCGCCGAACCGGCTCGCAGCATGCTCGTCGAGGCCGGCTACCTCCGATCGGCGTCCACGCGTGACCTGATGGTGCACGATCCCGACAACGACGTCGAGTTCTTCTTCCTGCGCCCGCGCGACATCGCCATCTACGTGGGCGAGGGAACCCTCGATCTCGGCATCACCGGGCGCGACATGCTCCTCGACTCGGGGGCCAAGGCCGACGAGGTCCTGTCGCTCGGTTTCGCCCCGTCGACCTTCCGCTTCGCCGCCCCGCCCGGGCTGGCCGCCTCTCCCTCCGATCTCGAGGGCCGGACGATCGCCACGTCCTACGCCGGGGTGCTCGAGGAGTGGCTGGCACGGCACGCGATCTCGGCCCGGGTCGTCGAGCTCGACGGTGCCGTCGAGAACGCGGTCGCCCTCGGCGTGGCCGATGCTGTCGCCGACGTGGTGGCGACCGGCACCACCCTGCGACGCGCGGGCCTGGAGATCGTGGGCGATCCCATCCTGGTGTCGGAAGCGCTGCTCGTCCGCCGCACGGGAGCGCCGCAGGTGCCCGCCGTCGAGACGTTCGTGCGACGCCTCCAGGGAGTGATGGTGGCCCGCTCCTACGTGCTCGTCGACTACGACATCCGCACGGAGAAGCTCGATGCCGCCTGCGCGATGACTCCGGGAATCGAGTCGCCGACGATCTCATCCCTGCACGATCCGCAGTGGTCGGCCGTCCGTGCCATGGTCCCGTCGACCGATGTGCACCAGATCATGGACGACCTCTACGAGCTCGGTGCTCGCGGCATCCTCGTCACTGACATCCACGCCTGCCGGCTCTAGACGCGCGTCGCGGTCAGTCGATCCGCACCCCGCGGCGCAGGGCGGGGATGGTGAGCAGCTGCAGGGCAGCGGCAGCGGCCATCAGGGCGAACACCAGTGGCCACGAGTCGAACGCGTCGAGGAGGACCCCGGCGGCGAGCGGCCCGAACGCGGCCAGCAGGTAGGTGACGGCGAAGGCCATGGCGGTCAGGCGGGCCGAGCCGGCGGCATCAGAGGCGAACTCGCTCAGCAGGGCCAGCCCCATGGCGAAGACGCCGCCCAGTGCCGCCCCGAAGACGATCACCACGACGATCGTGAGGACGTCAGGGAACCACGCGATGGCCACGAGGCTCGCCGCGACCACGAGGACGGTGGCCGCGTAGAGCGCACGTCGGGCCGCCATCCGGTCCGCCAGGGCCGGCATGAGCAGCGCCGCCAGCACCTGGCTCGCGGTGAACAGCCCGAGGAGGAAGCCGGCGTCCTCCTGCGACCATCCGCGGTCGACGTACGACGGGGCGAGCCAGGCCAACGCGGTGTAGAAGACGATGGAGTTCAGCAGCAGGTAGGCCGTCAGCGACCAGGCGGGGCGGCTGCGCCAGGGCAGCTCGGCGATCCGCACCGGCGACGGTGCGTCGTGGGTCGGGGCCGCAGGACCGCTGGCGCGCCGGCCCTCGACGAGCAGCCAGACCACCAGTGCCAGCGCGGCGGGCACGGCCCACACGGCCAGCGCGGCCGGCCAGGAGCCGAGGGCGGCCGCGAGGGGCACCGTGAGTGCGCCGCCGAGCGCAGCGCCGATCATCATCGTCGCGGTCCACAGCCCCGTGGCCGCGCCGACCGAGTCGGGCAGCTGCTCCCGGACGACGCCGGGCACGAGGCCCGCCGCCAGTGCGATGCCCACGCCGGCCAGGAAGGCCGTCAGGGGGAGCACCCCCGGCGTCTCCGAGGCCAGGCGCGCGGTCATCGCGACGACGAGGAGGCCCAGGGCGACCGCCACGGTCGCCGCCCGCCCGATGCGTCGTGCCATCCGCGGCACCACGAGCGCGAAGGCCCCCATGCACAGCACCGGAATGGTGGTGAGGAGCCCGATCTGGGCGTCCGACCAGCCCGTCGACGCCTGGATGTCGGCCACGACGGCGGGCACGCTGGAGAGGGCCATCCGCAGGTTGAGCGCCACCAGGGACAGCGAGAGCAGCACGATCCAGCGTGGTCTTGCGGCGGCGGGCACCGGCTGATTGTGCTCCCGTAGCCTGTGCCCGTGACCACGGGGGATGCTGCGTCGGATGCCACGGTCCGCGGCGACGGCCGGACCCTGGCCGTCCCGGCCTTCCCCGACGACGACGGTCGCGCCGATCCCCGGCTCCGCGAGCGGCTCGCCGCAGACGGCCCGGGAGTGACCACCGCACGGCGGCTGCGCTCGGCTCGCCTGCTGGCCAGCGTCGTGGCGGTCGCCGACGAGGTCGATGCCGACGGTGCGGACACGAGCAGCCACATGGCGGTAGTCTCCATGCTCAACGAGAGGGGGGAGCGCGGCCTGCTCGCCTTCACGGGGGTCGATTCCCTGGCGGCGTGGAACCCCGAGGCTCGGCCCGTGCCCGCGCTCGGCCGCGACATGGCCCGGTCCGCGCTCGACGACGGGGCGGTGGCGGTGGTCATCGACGTCGCGGGACCCGTGCGGACCGTCATCGGCGGCCTCGACCTGCAGGTGCTGGCCGACACCCTCGACCTCGGTCGCGTGTCGCCGGTCGTGGAGGCGGCCCTGGCCCCGCTCACCGCAGACGGGTGGGTGGAGGTGCAGGTGCGCGATGCCCGGGCCGAGTCCGACGAGGTGGACCTGCTGGTCACCCTGAGCGTGAGAGGCGGCGCGCACCCCGACGGGCGCAGCGCCCAGCAGCTCGCCACTCGTGCCGCCGAGGTGCTCGGCGCCCGCCAGGAGCTCGGGCAGCTCGTGCCCGGGGGCCTCGGCGTGGCGATCGACCAGGGCGACAGGGCAGCCTCATGACCTCGACTCGCCTGACGCCCGGCCGCTACCTGGACCTGCTGCACGCTGAGGGCGAGCGCCTGCTCGTCGCCGCCGAGGAGGTCATGGACCGGCCCGTGCCCACGTGCGAAGGGTGGACGGTCGACGACCTCGTCTTCCACGTGGGCGGGGTCTACGCGCACAAGCTCGCCGCGCTGCGGCTGGGACGTCGGCCGGTCGAGGGGGAGTGGGACGTGCCGGCGGACGACGCGACCGCCGGAGACGACCTGACGTGGTGCCACGTCATGCTCCACGCCCTGGCCGCGGAGCTGGCGACCCGGTCACCGGACGAGCCGGCCTGGACCTGGTGGCCCGACGACCGCACGATCGGGTTCTGGCAGCGCCGCATGGCCCTCGAGACCGCCGTGCACCGGGCCGACGCCGAGAGCGCCACCGGGCCGATCAGCGCGGTCGACGCCGACCTCGCCCTCGACGGGATCGACGAGGTGCTGACACTGCATCTCGCCGACGCCGACTTCGCGGGAACGGCCGCCCTCGACGTGCTCGGCGGGGTGGTCCGCGTGCGGATCGACGCGGTGACCATCACGGGATCTGCCTCCGACGTCCTCCTCTGGCTGTGGGGACGGCTTCCCGATGACGTCGTGACGATCTCCGGGGCGGAGGGCGATCGGGCCGAGGTCCGCCGGATCCTGCGCGAGGCGACCCAGTAGCCGACCGCGTGCGCGCGGCCGGATCACTCACGGGTCAGTAGACCGGCCCGGTGAGGTCCTCGCCGGGGCCCATGCCGGGGGGATCGGGGATGGCCGAGGCCTCCCGGAAGGCGCGCTGGAGGGCCGACAGGCCGTCGCGCAGCGGTGCCGCGTGCATGGAGCCGAGGTTGGGTGCGGCGGCCGTGACAAGGCCGGCCAGCGCACCGATGAGGATGCGCGCCTCGGCCAGGTCGGCCGGGCGGTCGTCGTCGCCGAGCCCGCAGGCCACGGCAGCGGCCGACATCAGGTGCATGGACACAGTGAGGATGACCTCGACGGCGGGCACGTCGGCGATGTCGAGCGGGGTTTGGGGGGACTGGTCCACGGCTGGTAGCCTTGCAGCCGATCGACCCGGTCTCACCACCGGGTCGCGTAAGCGGAGTCCTCGACTCCCACCTGCGGATCGACTCAGATCCTGCGGGTCCGGGCCTGGCGGCCGTGCCGCCGCATGCCCACCGAGGCCTCCGTGCGCGCAGCGCCGGAGGCCATTGTGGTCTCCGGGGCGGGTCGCCCGAGACGAAAGCGAGGAGGCGCCATCAGCGTCGAACCACGGATCAACGACCGGATTCGCGTTCCCGAGGTCCGGCTCGTCGGACCCAACGGCGAGCAGGTCGGGATCGTCCGCATCGAGGACGCCCTGCGACTGGCCGTGGAGGCCGATCTCGACCTCGTCGAGGTCGCCCCGATGGCGAAGCCGCCCGTGTGCAAGCTCATGGACTTCGGCAAGTTCAAGTACGAGGCCGCGCTCAAGGAGCGCGAGTCACGCCGGAACCAGACGCACACGGTCATCAAGGAGATGAAGCTGCGTCCGAAGATCGACCAGCACGACTACGAGACCAAGAAGGGTCACGTCGAGCGGTTCCTCAAGACGGGCGACAAGGTCAAGATCACGATCATGTTCCGCGGCCGTGAGCAGAGCCGCCCCGAGCTGGGGCTGCGCCTGCTGGCCAAGCTGGCGGACGACGTGGCCGAACTGGGCTTCGTCGAGGCGACGCCGAAGCAGGACGGTCGCAACATGATCATGGTGATCGCACCGCACCGCCGGAAGTCGGAGATGGCCAAGGCCCGACCCGGCGAGGCACCGTCCGACGGCGCGACCGACATCCCCGAGGCCGAGACCGCCTGAACCACCGTGGGGCCATCACGGCCCCACCCACAGACCACCCGGCCCATGCAGCCGGACAGGAAGAACGAGGACACAGAATGCCGAAGCAGAAGACCCACAGCGGCGCGAAGAAGCGCTTCAAGGTGACAGGTTCGGGCAAGGTCATGCGCGAGCAGGCCAACCGCCGACACCTCCTCGAGAGCAAGACCAGCCGGCGCACCCGCCGTCTTGCCGGCGACCAGCCCGTCGCCGCCGCCGACGTCAAGAAGGTCAAGCGCCTGCTCGGTCGCTGATCCGGCAGCCGCACCTGCGGCCGTCCGCCCCCGTCCCCTCTGTCACCACGCACTACACCCCAGGAGAAAGCCATGGCACGCGTCAAGCGCGCAGTCAATGCACAGAAGAAGCGTCGCGACATGCTCGAGCGCGCCTCCGGTTACCGCGGGCAGCGCTCGCGCCTGTACCGCAAGGCCAAGGAGCAGGTCACGCACTCGATGGTCTACGCGTACGCGGACCGTCGCACCCGCAAGGGCGACTTCCGCCGCCTGTGGATCCAGCGCATCAACGCCGGCGCCCGCGCCAACGGCATGACCTACAACCGCTTCGTCCAGGGCCTCAAGGCCGCGGGCGTCGAGGTGGACCGCCGCATGCTCGCCGAGCTCGCGGTCAACGACGCTCCCGCGTTCGCGACGCTCGTCGAGGTCTCTCGCGCGGCGCTTCCCGCGCAGGCTGCCTGACCCCTCGCGCGTGACCGCCCCGAACCGGGTCACCTCGACCTCCTCGGAGCGCATCACCCGGATCCGGGCCCTCCACTCCCGAGCGGGCCGCCGCAAGGCGGGCCTGTTCGTCGTCGAGGGGCCCCAGGCCGTTCGCAGTGCGATCGACGCCGGTGTCCCCGTCCACGACCTCTTCGTGGACGAGGCCGCCGGCGTCGCCGTGTCCGACCTCGTGGCGATCGCCGAGCGGTCCCGGATCCGGGTCACGCACGTGACGCCTGCGGTCATGGCCGCCATGGCCGAGACGCAGCAGCCGCAGGGCCTGCTGGCCACCTGCTCGCTGCTGCCTGAGGGGGACCTCGGGGCCGTGATGGCTGCGGCAGGGCCGGTGGTGGTTCTGGAGTCCGTGTCCGATCCCGGCAACGTCGGCACGATCATCCGCACGTGCGATGCCGTGGCTGCGGCCGGCGTGATCCTCTCCGGCACGTCGGTCGACGTCCACAACGGGAAGGTCGTGCGGTCGACCGCGGGATCGCTCTTCCACGTGCCGGTCATCTCCGGCCGGAGCGTCGCCGAGGTGGCCGCAGCGGCCCGCGCCGCGGGGCGGAACGTCGCCGTGACCCTCGGCGACGGGGCAACGGACCTGTTCGTCGCGGCGGACAGCGGCGTGGTCTCGGACCGCACGTGCTGGGTCATCGGCTCGGAGGCCCATGGGGCCAGCGACGAGGCCCGGGCTGCCGCCGACCTCGAGGTGGCCATCCCGATGACCGGGCGCACCGAGTCCCTCAACGCGGCTGTCGCCGCGGCGATCGTGCTCTACGTCACGCGCCACGCCGAAAGCCGATTGGTCCGAGGCGACGGCCGGATGACAGACTAAGGACGCTCTGCGCGGTGTCCTCGCGCCGATCCGCACACCAGGAGGGTTCGCCATGATGTCCGACGCGTCGGGAGCCGGTTCCATCGGCGACTACATCTCCCTCCCGATCTTCCAGGAGACGGGCTACGTCGTCATCGACTCCTACGACCAGGGGCAGGACCCGCGCGAGTGGGAGGACCTGCACTTCGTCGACTGGAAGTCGTCCGGCGACACCCGGTTCGCGCCCCTGGCGAGCGCCTACGGCGACATGGAGTGCGACGGATTCTGGAACCACACCCCGCCGAAGACCGACAAGGACGGCGTCTGGGTTCCCGCGAACGTCGAGGTCGCCCCGCGGCTCGTCGCCCGCGCCGAGGAGCCGGGAGCCAACATCGGCCGATGCCGCGTCATCGAGCTCCAGCCGAACACGTACGCCGACGCCCTCTACAACATGCACCGTGACGACAACAACCGGCTGAACCCGCCCGGGACCGGCTGGATCGTGCGCGCCTTCTACAACCTCACCGACAACCCCGACTCGCTCATGATCCTGCGCGACGCCAAGGACGACTCGGGCACCGAGACCCGGATCCCGCTTCCGGCAGGCGCGCAGGTCATCATCGACACGCAGCGGCTGTGGCACGCGGTGTGGCATCCGGGTGATGAGGCGCGCTACTGCCTCATCACGTCCTACACGTCCGGACCCGAGCTCGACTCCTGGATCGCGGCCCACAACCCCGTTCCGCGCGTGGATGTCGCACCGCTCGACCCCGAGTTCGCCGCAGCCGCCGAGGCGACGGCCCAGAAGCGACGCGACGACCGCGCTGCGGCGCTCGCGGCACGGGGGGCCGACCCGACGTTCGGCGACGGCAGCCTCAGCGCCGGATCGATGACCGAGGTGCTGTCCGAGGCCTGATCGGCCGAACGAAGCGACGAGCGTCCCGCTCGCCGGCCGGGGAGATGGCTCCCCTGAGGAAAGGAAGAAGTCCGTGACCCCGGTCGCTGCGTCACCGTCAGCCGGCCCCTCCGTCCCGTACAGCGCCGTCCTGGACGAGCTGGAGGCGGAGGCCATCCACATCTACCGTGAGACCGCCGCGGCCTTCCGCAACCCGGTCCTCCTCTACAGCATCGGCAAGGACTCGTCGGTCCTGCTGCACCTGGCCATCAAGGCGTTCGCGCCGGCTCCCATCCCCTTCCCGGTGATGCACATCGACACCGGCTGGAAGTTCCGCGAGATGATCGAGTTCCGCGACCGCCGGGTCGCCGAGCTCGGCCTCGACCTGCGCATCGCGCAGAACCAGGCCGCCATCGATGAGGGCGTCACCCCCTTCTCCCACGGCACCCACGAGTACACGCGGCTCATGAAGACGGTCGCGCTGCGCGAGGGCATCGACCGCTACGGATTCGATGCGGCCATCGGCGGTGCGCGCCGCGACGAGGAGCGCAGCCGTGCGAAGGAGCGCATCTTCAGCCTGCGCGAGCCCGGTCACCAGTGGGATCCGCGCAAGCAGCGCCCCGAGTTCTGGCGCACGGCGAACACTCAGCTGGCTCCCGGACAGAGCATGCGGGTCTTCCCGCTCTCGAACTGGACTGAGCTCGACGTCTGGAAGTACATCCAGCGCGAGGGCATCCCGATCCCGGACCTCTACTTCGCCAAGCCGCGTCCTGTCGTCGAGCGCGACGGCGTGCTGATCATGGTCGACGACGACCGCCTGCCCCTGCGCGAGGGCGAGACCCCCGAGATGCGCGTCGTGCGCTTCCGCACGCTCGGCTGCTACCCCCTCTCCGGCGCCGTGGAGTCCTCCGCCGACACGATGGAGCAGCTGGTCGCCGAGATGGCTGGGGCGAAGTACTCGGAGCGCTCCGGCCGGCTCATCGACGGCGAGGGCGGCTCGGAGTCCATGGAGGGCAAGAAGAAGGAGGGCTACTTCTAGTGGCCGGCACGAGCACCACCATGAACCTGACCCCGGTCCTGCACCTGGTGACGTGCGGCTCCGTCGACGACGGGAAGTCCACCCTCATCGGGCGACTGCTGGCCGAGACGAACTCCGTGCCCATCGACACGCTCGAGTACGCCAGGCGGACCCGCCGTGGCGGATCCACGATTCCCGTGGGGGAGATCGACTACTCCCTGCTCACCGACGGGCTCGAGGCGGAGCGCGAGCAGGGCATCACCATCGACGTCGCCTACCGGCACATGAACCTGCCGAACGGCCGTCGGGTGCTCGTGGCGGACTCGCCCGGGCATGAGCAGTACACGCGAAACATGGCCGTGGCGGCATCCAACGGCGACGTGGCCATCCTCATGGTCGATGCCGCTCGCGGAGTCCGTGCGCAGACGCATCGCCACCTCACGATCTGCGCCCTCATGGGAGTGAAGACGGTCATCGTGGCCGTCAACAAGATGGACCTCGTCGGATACGAGCACGCCACGTTCGAGGAGATCGTCGGCATCGTGCGCACGACTGCCGCGCGCCTCAGCGTCCCCGCGGTCATCGCGATCCCCGTCAGCGCGTTCACGGGCGACAACATCACTGCTCCGAGCACCGAGATGCCCTGGTACGAGGGCCCGACCCTGCTCAGTGCGCTCGAGACGTGGGAGCCGGTCCAGTTGGTCGGCGAGCAGCCGTTCCGCTTCCCGGTGCAGTTCATCGTGCGCGCCGAGGGCAACTTCCGCGGCTACGCGGGCACCGTGGTCTCCGGTCGCGTCTCCAAGGGCGACGCAGTGGTCATCGCCGACTCGGGGCGGTCCGCGGTGATCGATCGCATCGTCACGTACGACCTGCACGTCGAGGGGCACGTCGCGGACCTCGAGTCGGCTGAGACGGGGCAGGCGGTCACGATCACGCTCGACCACGAGGTCGACGTCACCCGTGGCGACGTGATCGCTGGTGGTGCGGGTGAGCCGCTGCAGCCTGCCGACCGCTTCGCCGTCGACATGGTGTGGCTGGGTGAGGAACCGCTCGCCCATGGGCGCTCGTACCTGCTCGTCTCCGGCTCACGGTCGGTGCCGGCGACGGTCACCAACGTTCGGCATCGCCTCGACGTCGTCGAGGGCCACGAGCATGCCGCACGCATCCTC
Source organism: uncultured Actinomycetes bacterium (assembly GCA_937902285.1). Taxonomy (GTDB): domain Bacteria; phylum Actinomycetota; class Actinomycetes; order S36-B12; family S36-B12; genus UBA10649. The sequence continues at coordinate 16,777 of CALGTB010000213.1, forward strand.
GAAATGAACGACATCGGTCGGGTCGAGATCGCGACCGACAAGCCAGTGCCGATGGACGCGTACGCCACGGTGCGCGACACCGGTGGGTTCCTCCTGGTCGATCGCGTCACCGCCGACACGGTGGCGGCCGGCATGGTGCGGCACGCGATGCGGCGCTCGACCAACGTCGTCAGGCACGACTACGCGGTCGACGACGAGGCTCGACGCCTGCTCATGGGCCACGACGCCAAGGTCGTGTGGCTCACCGGCCTGTCGGGTGCCGGCAAGTCGACGATCGCCGATGCGGCGGTGCGCAAGCTGCACGCGCTCGGAGTGCACACCTACGTTCTCGACGGCGACAACGTGCGACATGGCCTCAACAAGGACCTTGGCTTCACCCCCGAGGACCGTGCCGAGAACGTCCGGCGCGTCGCCGAGGTCAGCAAGCTCATGTGCGAGGCGGGCATCGTCGTCTTCGTCGCGCTGGTCTCCCCGTTCGCCGGTGACAGGCGCGCCGCTCGTGAGCTGTTCGAGCCCGGGAAGTTCCTGGAGGTCTATGTCGACACCCCGCTCGACGTCGTCGCCGGACGCGATACCAAGGGGCTGTACGCCAAGGCGGCCGCCGGCGCGCTGCCGAACCTGACGGGCGTCGGCCAGGACTACGAAGCACCCGAGTCGCCCGACCTTGTCCTGCATGGCACCGGCGACCTCGACGCTTCGGTCGATGCCCTCGTCCGCGTGATCCTCGGCGAGTAGCCTGCACCTCCCGCGCACAGCCCCGACGCACCAGAAAGGCGCCACCCGTGTCCGGCCCCAACACCTCGTTCGACCCCAAGCAGGTGGCGAGCCTGGACGCCGACGCCGTCTCCGGGATGGTGGAGGCCGCCCTCGCGGAGATCGCGGCAGCAGCCGACCTCGCGGCGCTCAAGGATGCCCGGCTGGCGCACTCCGGCGATCGCTCACCCCTGGCCCTTGCCAACCGTGAGATCGGGGCCCTGCCTCCGGCGGCGAAGGCCGACGCGGGCAAGCGCGTGGGGGAGGCCCGTTCGCGGGTGAAGGCCGCCCTCGAGGCGCGTGAGGCCGCTCTCGAGGTCGAGCGCGACGAGCGGGTTCTCGTCGAGGAGGCGGTCGACGTCACGCTGCCGACTGATCGAATCCCGCTGGGCGCGCGTCACCCCCTGTCGACCCTGATGGAACGCGTCGCCGATGTCTTCATCTCGATGGGCTACGACATCGCCGAGGGACCCGAGGTCGAGGCCGAGTGGGTCAACTTCGACGCCCTCAACGTGCCGCCCGACCACCCCGCGCGCACCATGCAGGACACGTTCTTCGTGGCCTCGGCCGAGAGTGGCGTCGTGCTGCGCACCCAGACGTCGCCGATCCAGATTCGGGCCATGCTCGACCGCGACCTGCCCATCTACGTCGTCGCCCCCGGACGCGTGTTCCGCACCGATGAGCTCGATGCGACCCACTCGCCGGTGTTCCACCAGATCGAGGGCCTCGCGGTCGACAAGGGGCTCACGATGGGCGACCTCAAGGGGACGCTCGACCACTTCGCGGCATCGATGTTCGGCGACGGCATCCACACCAGGATGCGTCCCTCGTACTTCCCGTTCACCGAGCCGAGCGCCGAGGTCGACCTCGAGTGCTTCGTCTGCCGTGGCGCCTCCGTGGGGAACCCGGACCGGCCGTGCCGCACGTGCAGCAGCGAGGGCTGGATCGAGTGGGGCGGATGCGGCATGGTGAACCCGCGCGTCCTCACGGCGGTCGGAGTCGACCCGTCGGTCTACCGCGGATTCGCCTTCGGCATGGGCGTCGAGCGCACCCTGATGTTCCGCAACGGAGTGAGCGACATGCGCGACATGGTGGAGGGCGACATTCGCTTCTCCCTGGCGTTCGGTCTGGAGGCCTGATGCGCGCGCCCCTGTCGTGGCTGCGTGAGCTCGTCGCCATCCCTGCAGGCGAATCGGGCCGCGACGTGGCAGCACGACTCATCCGTGCCGGCCTCGAGGTGGAGACGGTCGAGACCGTGGGTGCCGGCGTCGACGGCCCCCTCGTCGTCGGCCGCGTCCTCGAGATCGAGGAGCTCACGGAGTTCAAGAAGCCCATCCGCTGGTGCCAGGTCGATGTCGGGCCGGCATCCGGCGGCGTGCGCGGGATCATCTGCGGGGCCCGCAACTTCGCGGCCGGCGATCTCGTCGTCGTGGCGCTGCCGGGAACGGTCCTGCCGGGCGGATTCCGGATCGCATCGCGCGAGACCTATGGCAAGGTCTCGGACGGCATGATCTGCTCCGAGCGCGAACTCGGCCTCGGCGAGAACCACGACGGCATCATGGTGCTGCCCGCGGGCACGGGGGAGCCCGGCGACGACGCCGCTCCCGTGGTCGGCGTAGGCGACGAGGTGCTCGACATCGCCATCACGCCTGACCGGGGATACGCGCTGTCCATCCGCGGCATCGCACGGGAGGCGGCGATTGCCTACGGCCTGGCGTTCGATGACCCGGGGGTGGCCCTCGCGGACCTTCCGGCTCCGCTGCCGGACCGCGCCCCGCAGGAGTGCGGCACTGACGACGCTGGCGGCTGCGACCTGTTCACGATGCGCACCATCGTCGGCTTCGACCCGGCGGCGCCGTCGCCGTCCTGGATGCAGAGGCGACTGGTCGCCTGCGGGATGCGTCCGGTCTCGCTCGCTGTCGACGTCACGAACTACGTCATGCTCGAGCTCGGGCAGCCGCTTCACGCCTACGACATGGACAAGCTGCGGGGCACGGTGCGCGCGGGCTGGGCCACGGACGGCGAGCCGTTCGAGTCCCTCGACCATGTGAGCCGCATCCTGCGACCCGATGACCTGGTCATCCGCGACGACCGCGGCGTCATCGGCCTGGCCGGGGTCATCGGCGGTCTGGACTCCGAGATCGACGACGCCACGACGAGCATCGCGCTCGAGGCGGCTCACTTCGTCCCCGAGGTCGTCGCCCGCAGTGGGCGCCGGCACAAGGTGACCAGTGAGGCTGGTCGTCGCAACGAACGCGGCGTCGACCGTGACCTCGCCCCCTACGCGTCGGCCCGCGCGGCGGCGCTGCTGCTGCAGTTCGGCGGGGGGCACTACGTCGGGCTCACAGCGGTGGAGTCGGCTGCCGAGCACCGGAGCATCGTCATGCCCGCCACAGAGCCCGGCGACGTGGCGGGGGTCGCGATCGACGAGACCACCGTCGTGCGCCTGCTGGAGGCGATCGGCTGCGAGGTGGGCTCGGTGGGCGGGAGGCTCTCCGTCACACCGCCGTCGTGGCGCCCCGACCTCACCGATCCGATCGACCTCGTCGAGGAGGTCGTCCGGCTCCACGGGTACGACGTGGTCCCGTCCACGCTGCCCACGGCCCCTCCGGGTCGCGGCCTCACGCACGAGCAGCGGCTGCGACGCCGGGTCGCCACGGTGCTGGCCGCGCGGGGACTCGTCGAGGTGCTGAACTACCCCTTCGTCGGCGACGCTGAGCTCGATGCGCTGCTGCTCCCCGCGCACGACGCGCGACGCCGCACCCCTCGGCTGGCGAACCCGCTGTCCGAGGAGCAGCCTCACCTGAGGGGCACGCTGCTGCCCGGGCTGCTCGGCTCCGCACGGCGGAATACCGGCCGCGGGGCCGCCAACCTCGCCCTGTTCGAGATCGGGTCGGTGTTCCTCGGCGAGGTGGAGGCCAGCACGCAGCTGCGACCGGCCGTCAGCGGGAGGCCGACGGACGACGAGTGGCGTGGACTCAATGGACTCCTCCCGCACCAGCCGACACAGGTGGCGGCGCTCCTGGCCGGTCAGCGCGAGCCGGACGGCTGGTGGGGCGCCGCCCGGGCAGCGAGCTGGGCGGATGCGATCGAGGTCGCACGGATCGTCGCTGAGACCTGTGGTGTCGAGCTCGGTTCCCGGGCCGGATCCGACCCGTCGTTCCATCCGGGCCGGTGCGCCGAGCTGTCGGTGGGCGGCGCGGTCGTCGGCGCTGCGGGGGAGCTTCATCCGAGGGTGATCGAGGCCGCGGCCCTGCCCGAGCGAACGGCTGCCATGTGGCTCGACCTGGACGCCGTCATGGCGGCGTCGCCGCCCGTGCGCCCGGCTCCGTCGGTCGGCACGCAGCCGCTGGCGAAGGAGGACCTCGCCGTCGTGGTCGATCGCGCCGTGCCGGCGGCGAGCGTGCAGGCCGCCCTCGCCGAGGGCGCGGGGCCGCTGCTGGAGTCGGTTCGGCTGTTCGACGTGTACGAGGGGCCCCAGGTGCCCGAGGGAAAGAAGTCGCTGGCCTTCGCCCTGCGCTTCCGTGCGCCCGATCGGACCCTCGATGCGGCTGAGACCGCGGGGGCCCGGGCCGGTGCCCTGGCTCGAGCCGGGGAGACCTGCGGGGCGACGCTCCGCACCTGAGTCGACGTGCAGTATGCGCGTATGCGTATACTGCACGCATGATGCGGGCAGCAGTCGCCGGTGCCTCCGGCTATGCGGGCGGCGAGCTGCTGCGGCTGCTGGACGCCCATCCGGACATCACCGTCGTGGCCGCGGCGGCCGCGTCCCGCGCGGGGGAGCCGGTCTCGGCGGTCCACCCCAACCTGACCGGTCTCGGCGACCTCGTGCTCTCGACCACCGACCCCGAGCTCCTCGGGGAAGCCGATGTCGTGTTCCTCGCCCTCCCGCACGGGGAGTCCGCCTCGATCGTGGCCGCCCTGCCCGAGGGGGCGGCCGTCATCGACCTGGGGGCGGACTTCCGGCTCATCGACCCGGCCGCGTGGGCCGCGTACTACGGCGGTGCTCATGCCGGCACGTGGACCTACGGGCTGCCTGAGCTGCCCGGGCAGCGCGACCGCATCGCCTCGTCGCGCCGCGTGGCCAACCCGGGCTGCTACGCCACCGCCGTGACCCTGGCCCTCGCTCCGCTCCTGGCATCGGGGCTCGCCGAGCCGCGCGATGTCGTGGTCACCGCGGCCTCGGGAACCTCCGGCGCCGGTCGCAAGGCCACGGACGCCCTCCTGGCCACGCAGGTCATGGGGTCGATGTCGGCCTACAAGGTCGGCGGCGTGCACCAGCACACCCCCGAGATGGAGCAGTCGCTGTCGGCCGTCGCCGGCGCCCCGGTCACGCTGTCGTTCACCCCCCTCCTCGCGCCCATGCCGCGGGGCATCGTCGCCACGTGCACCGCGGTGGCCGCGAACGGAGCATCCGCCGAGGATGTCCGCGAGGCGCTGGTTGCGGCCTACCGCGACGAGCCGTTCGTCCATGTCCTGGCACCGGGCCAGTGGCCGCAGACGTCATCGGTCGCCGGGTCGAACGCCGCCCAGCTGCAGGTCGCCCTCGACGCCCATGCCGGCCGGATCATCGTCGTGAGCGCGATCGACAACCTCGGCAAGGGGGCGGCCGGTCAGGCGGTGCAGAACGCGAACCTCGTGCTCGGCCTCGACGAGCGGGCCGGCCTGACAGCGGACGGGGTCGCGCCATGACCGTCACCAGCCCCCAGGGATTCCGCGCCTCAGGGGTGCGGGCCGGGATCAAGGCATCGGGCAACCCGGACGTCGCACTCGTCGTCAATGACGGGCCCCTCGACGTGGTGGCCGGCGTGTTCACGGCGAACCGCTTCCAGGCCGCGCCGGTCCTGTGGACCCGGCAGGCGGTGGCCGATGGCCAGATGCGGGCGGTGATCCTGAACTCGGGAGGGGCGAACGCCTGCACCGGCCCCGACGGCTTCGCCGACACCCATCGCACGGCCGAGCACGTCGCGCAGGCCCTGACCGGGGCGGGCCACGAGGTCGGACCCGGTGACGTGGGGGTCTGCTCCACTGGCCTCATCGGCGAGCGCCTCCCCATGGACAGGCTGCTCTCCGGCGCGGACGCCGCGGTGACCGTCCTGTCCGAAGCGGGCGGGCCCGACGCGGCGACCGCGATCATGACCACCGACACCGTCGCCAAGACGTCGACCGTCTCCGTCGACGGTTTCACGGTGGGCGGCATGGCCAAGGGCGCGGGCATGCTCGCGCCCGCCCTCGCGACGATGCTCGTGGTCGTCACGACGGACGCCGTCGTCGACGCGGCCCAGGCGGACGCGGCACTGCGGGCCGCCTGCGCGCTGACCTTCGACCGCATCGACTCGGACGGCTGCATGAGCACCAACGACACCGTGCTGCTGCTGGCCAGCGGAGCCAGTGGCGTCGCGCCCTCGGCACCGGCCTTCACGGACGCGGTGACGGCCGTCTGCGCGGACCTGGCCCGCCAGCTCATCGGCGACGCCGAGGGCGCGTCGAAGGACATCGAGATCGCCGTCTCCGGGGCGGCGTCCACGCAGGATGCCCTCGAGGTGGCGCGTGCCGTGTCGAGGAGCAACCTGCTGAAGTGCGCCATCCATGGCGAGGACCCCAACTGGGGCCGGGTGCTGTCCGCCATCGGGACGACCGCTGCCGTCTTCGAGCCGTCCGAGGTCGACGTGGCCATCAACGGCGTGTGGATCTGCCGGGGCGGCGGCATCGGCGAGAGCCGTGACTTCGTCAGCATGTCCGGCCGGAGCGTGAGGATCGACATCGAGCTCGGAGCGGGGTCCGAGTCTGCCTCGGTGTGGACCAACGACCTGACCGCCGACTATGTCCACGAGAACTCGGCGTACGCGACATGACGGCCGACGATCGCTCGACCGTCCTCGCCGGGGCCGCGGCCAAGGCGTCCGTCCTGGCCGAGGCGCTGCCGTGGCTCGAGCGGTTCCATGGCGCGACCATCGTCGTGAAGTACGGCGGCAACGCGATGACGGATGACGCGCTGAAGGCGAGCTTCGCCGAGGACATCGTCTTCATGCGCCTCGCCGGGCTGCGCCCCGTCGTGGTCCATGGAGGCGGGCCGCAGATCAGCGCGATGCTCAGTCGGCTGGGGGTCGCGTCCGAGTTCACCGGCGGCCTGCGCGTCACGACGCCCGAGGTCATGGACGTCGTGGGCATGGTGCTCGTCGGCCAGGTGCAGCGCGAGCTCGTCGGACTGGTGAACCAGCACGGAGCGCTGGCCGTGGGGCTGTCGGGCGAGGACGCGTCCCTGTTCACCGCCGAGCGGCGCACGGCGACCGTCGCGGGCGAGCAGGTCGACGTCGGCCAGGTCGGCGATGTCATCGACGTGCGCCCGGACTTCGTGGTGCGGCTGCTCGACGACGGGTTCATCCCGGTCATCTCCACGGTCGCCCGCGACATCGACGGCGTGCCCCACAACGTGAATGCCGACACGGCCGCTGCGGCCCTCGCGATCGCCCTGTCCGCCGAGAAGCTGGTGATGCTCACCGATGTCGAGGGCCTGTATGCGGACTGGCCCAACCCCGAGTCCGTGATCCGGACCATCGGGGTCGAGCGCCTCCGCACGATGCTGCCTCAGCTCGAGAGCGGCATGGTGCCCAAGATGGAGGCCTGCCTGCGCGCCGTCGATGGCGGCGTCAGCCGCGCCCATGTGATCGACGGCCGGGTCGCCCACTGCGTCCTGCTCGAGGTCTTCACCGACTCCGGGATCGGCACCATGGTCCTGCCGGAGGAGGTGCGCGGATGACCTCCCCGTCGACACCGTGGCCGGACAGGTGGCGTGCCGCCCTCATGGGCAACTACGGCACGCCGCCGGTGATGCTCGTGCGCGGCCGCGGCTCGCGGGTCTGGGACAGCAAGGGCGTCGAGTACGTCGACCTCGTCGGCGGGATCGCCGTCAACGCCCTCGGCCACGCCGACCCGCGCCTGGTCGATGCCGTGACGGGGCAGCTGGAGACGCTGGGCCATACGAGCAACCTCGCCGCAACGGAGCCGGCCATGGCCCTGGCCGAGCGGCTGCTGGCTCTGCTGGGCGCGCCGGACGCACGGGTGTTCTTCTGCAACTCCGGGGCGGAGGCGAACGAGGCGGCGTTCAAGCTGGCGCGCCTCACAGGTCGAGCGGGGATGGTCGTCGCCTCGGGCGGCTTCCACGGCCGCACGATGGGAGCCCTGTCGCTCACGGCCCAGCCGGCGAAGCAGGATCCCTTCCGGCCGCTGCCGGGCGACGTGACCGTCGTCCCGTTCGGCGACGTCGAGGCGCTGCGCGCCGCGGTCGACGGCACGACGGCGGCGATCGTTCTGGAGCCCATCCAGGGCGAGGGGGGCGTCATCGTGCCGCCCGAGGGCTACCTGCGCGCTGTCCGGGAGATCGCGGACGCCGCGGGTGCCCTCCTCGTCCTCGACGAGGTGCAGACCGGCATCGGGCGCACCGGCACCTGGTTCGCGCACGAGCGTGAGGGAGTGGTGCCCGACATCATGACGCTGGCCAAGGGCCTGGGCGGAGGGCTCCCCATCGGGGCGTGCATCGCCACGGGGGCCGCGGCCCGGCTCTTCGGACCGGGGTCCCACGGATCGACCTTCGGCGGCAATCCGGTGTCCTGCGCGGCGGCCCTCGCGGTCCTGGACGCCATCGAGGACGACG
>CALGTB010000214.1 GCA_937902285.1 uncultured Actinomycetes bacterium
CGGACATGCTGCGTAACCGAGCGTTAACACCATGCACGCCACCTGAACAGGATGAGCCGGTGATATCCGAATCAGTGCCGCAAGTCCATCGCGCGAGGACGTCAATGCGCCTAACTTGAGAGTCGGAACAGAAAGAGAACGCAACAGCACAGCACTCGGCTCGGGAGGGGGCGGGACATGACGCAGGACCACATCGATGAGTACGCAGGACTGCGTCGTCAGTTCGAGGTCGGTCTCCGGTTCGCGCCGACGCGCATGTGCGCGGCTGCAGCGGCGAAGTCAGTGGCGAGCGTCCTCGATGCCCATCCTCAGGTTCCCGCCCGGCTCGTCGACCTCTCGCACGACGGATCGCGCGTCCTGTTCACCGTGTCGGTGTGCCTCGGCACGATCGATGCGGTCAAGACTGCTGCACCGTCCTCGCGTCGGGCCATCGCGCTGCTCCAGGAGCTCATCGACTCATTCGCGGCATACGACCCGGCCTTCGTGCAGCTGCCGGTCACGCGGGAGGGTCGCCGCGCGTCGATGGTCGGAGTCGACCTCCGAGACCTGCTGACGGTCGGCTGAGCCATGGACGCCAGCCTCCGCCCGATGCCAGACCTCACGGACACGCTCGACGAGGTCGTCGGTCTTCCGGACGAGCTCATCACCAGCACCCACAGGGTCGGCCACCGGCTTCCGAACCTGATGGTGCGCGGTCTCGACGAGCGCGAGGTGTTCGCCTTCGCCCCACCCCTGGTGTGCGATCGCGTGCACTGGGACACCGTCGACGCCTTCGACGCCCGCGACGTGCTCCCGGCACTGGGACCGGGCGCGTACTCGCGTCAGTGGAGCGACGGCCAGCATCGGGTGTGGGTGCCGGAGGGCCAGGGTCACGCGGCGCGCGAGGTGATCCGCGCGTGGTGCCTCGAGCATGATGTCGAGCCCGTGAACATGCGCGTGGAGAGCAAGGTGACGTTCCGCGACGTCGAGCTCATCCCCGACGGACTGCTGCCGGAGCTCGTCGCCGCGACCGTCGACTGGCTCTACCCCCGCAGCTACGCGATTCGACGCAAGATCGTCGCCGACCTCGAGCTCATCGAGGACGAGGATGTCCGCTCGATGATGTTCCTGTACGTGTACGACCACGTCGACCGCTACGACTCCGGGCGCGAGGGTGTCAACGGAACGCTCAACTTCTGTGCCTTCATGATGGGCAAGCTCCGGACCTGGCCGCAGGACGCCGCACGGACGACGTACGGACGAGGCGTCATGAGCGATCGCGTGGCGCTCATGCGCGCAGTCGATGCTGTCGCGGCGACGGAGCTGCGCTCGTCGACGGAGGCGGATCGCGCGGCCGCCCTCGGCACCTCGGTGACCGACCTGCGACGTCGCGAGGCCGCGATCGCCACCCTGTCGAGCCTGCGCAACCAGCACCCGCTGCTCGTGGGCGCGGCGGACTCCGACGACTACGACTCGGTCGAGGTGTCGAGCGACGTCGACGTCGAGGCGGACGCGACGGGCTACGACCACAGTGCGGCGGTGACGCGGGCCGTGATGGCCGCCGTCAACGACCCCGGCTCGTCCGGGCGCCGGGCCCAGGATCCCCTCGCCCTCGCGGCCGTGTACCTGTCCTTCTGGGAGGGCCTCACCCGACCCCAGGTCGCGCGCGAGCTCGAGGTGCTGCCCAAGACGGCCAACGCGGCGGTGAGCCGCGTCCTCGAGCAGGTCAAGGGAGCTGACCTGCTGTGACGGTCGAACTCGTCGAGCCGATGCCCTGGACGTTCACCGACTCGCCGGGCGTGCTGCTGTGGACCTGGCTCACGCCCCACTTCGTGGCGCGGGTGTCGGGCACCGAGGTGCCCAATGACGACGACCCTGACGGCCGGCGCGTCATCCGGTCCTACAGCTGGGACCTGTCCGACCTCGTCCGGACCACCCAGGGGCTTCCCCGGCTGCTGGTGGACGGGCAGGCGTCGACGTTCGAGGAGGCCGAGCGCAGCATCCGCGAGCACGTCGGCAAGTGCTACGACCCACGGCTGGGGTACCGGAGGTTCGCCGGCCCGCTCGCCTACACGTTCACCCTGTCGACGGGAGCCGAGGTCGACGTCAGCGAGTACATCGGGACGAGGTGCTCGGTCACCGTCCTCATGCCCGACCGGACCGAGAGCACGGTCACGGGGGACTTCGAGGTCACCCACTACAAGTGGCGACTGGCGGCGGCCGATCGCATCATGGAGATCATCCCGGAGCACGTCGTCCGCATCACCAATCGATCCGAGGCCGCCGAGCGGGCCACCGTGATCGTCCGCGGGGAGCTCTACTCGGGAATCGGCCGCATGTACCGGGAGGATCCGCGGGCCGGCTGCACGGGCAGGGCCGGCTTCATGGTGGGAACCGTCGATCACGCGGGCGCCGAGCGCTGCCCGATCCACGAGGTTGGCGTCCCGCAGCACCTGCTGCGCTGACGGGGACTGTTCGCACGCCGATGAGCCGATCCACTCAGGGAGTGGTGGAGTAACGGAAGGGGTGGTCGATGAGCATCATGACGCCCAAGCGGCGGCCGGAGGCGGACGGGGCCGGAGGCCTCAATCAGGCGACGGTGGCCGAGCTGTCGTCGGCCGCGGGCTCCGCGTTCACGGGGAGCATCGACATCGTCGAACGCTCCACCAAGGCGACCGCGAGACTGTTCCTCTACGAGGGCGGGCTGTACGCCGCCGACCTCGATGGCTTCGCGCCGCAGGTGTCCCATCGGCTGATCGCCTCGGGATCCTGCGCGGACCTGAGCGCCGGTGACCGTGACCTGCTCAGAGGCCTGGACGTTCCGGATGCGGGAGCCATCGCGCACGCGGTGGAGTCGGGCTGGTTCTCGGTGGAGGCGCTGGGACGGGTGCATCAGGAGTTCCTCGTCGCCGCGTTCGGACGGGTGACGAGCCTGCCCAAGGTCAAGGTGCGGATGCACAAGGGCCAGACCACCTCGCACTTCTGCACCCTGCCCCTGCCGATCGAGCCGCTGTTCGGCCTGGTGCGCATGCGCGAGGACCGACTGCAGGAGACGTGGGCGATGCTCGCTCCGGGCGTGGGCGCGGCCGACGCGGTGCTGTGCCGCACCGAGGTTCCCGTTCCGGTGAACCCCGCCACTCCTGAGCTGGCGGCGATGGCCCGCGAGGTGGACGGCCACCGCGGCCTCGACCAGCTGGCCCAGGCGCTCGGCTTCACGCGAGCCGAGGCCGTGCATGTGGCATCCCTGCTCGTGTCCGCCGGCCTCGTGCGGGTGGATCCGGAGGTGGCCGTCGTGCCGGCGGCCACCAGCTACCTCGTTCCCGAGGCGTTCGGCACCCATCGGGTCGTGCCCCGCACGCCGGCGATCAAGCCGGTCGCCGTGGTACCGGAGCGCGTGGCCGACGAGGCCGCTGCCGCGCCTCCGTCACCGCCCGCGCACGACGAGGCCACGGCCCCTCGGGTGCGCCTCCCCGAGCCCCTGCCGCTGCCCCTGCGGACGATGGACGACGTCCCGCTGCGGGAGCGGCGGCTCGAGGAGGCCCGGGCAGAGGTCACCCGGCTGCTGGGCCACCTCCAGGACGCGGTGCGCGCCGAGCAGGAGGCCATCAACCGGACCGCGGAGGTGAGCCAGCGCCTGCGCGAGGCCCGCGCCGCGGTCGCCCGGATCGAGATCGACGAGTCGCTTCCCCTCGGGATAACGTGACCGGGTGATCGCATGACCTCACCCGAGACCGTCGCCTACTTCGCGGTGCTCGGGGGACTGGGCCTGATCATCGGCTCGTTCCTCAACGTCGTGATCTACCGGGTCCCGCTCGGGCTGTCGATCGTGCGACCGGCGTCTGCGTGTCCGAGCTGCTCGGCCGCCATCCAGACGCGGGACAACATCCCCGTCGTGTCCTGGCTGCTGCTGCGGGGCCGCTGCCGGAGCTGCGGTGCCGCCATCCCGGCCCGCTACCCCCTCGTGGAACTGCTCACGGCCGCGGTCTGGCTGGGCCTGGGGTGGTGGGCGCTCGACCCCGAGGGCGGCGCCATCGTCGATCCGCTGCTTCCCCTCCTGCTCGTCCTGGGAAGCGCGGGCGTGGCCCTGACCATGATCGACCTGGACCATCATCGGCTGCCCGATGCCATCGTCCTGCCGCTCTATCCGGTCACCGTGCTCGGGCTCGCCCTGGCGGGGGTGGTCACGGGGGAGTGGCCCATCGTCCCGGCGCTGGGCGGGGCCGCCGCCTGGCTCGTCGTGATCGGCGGCATCTGGCTGGCGACCTCCGGGAGAGGGATGGGCTTCGGCGACGTCAAGCTGGCGCCGGTGCTGGGTGCCACGCTGGGGTGGGTGTCCTTCGGCGGCTCGATCGTGGGCCTGTTCACGGCCTTCGTGCTGGGCGCTGTCGTCGGCATCGTGCTCATGCTCGCCGGCCGCGCCGGACGGCGCAGCCACCTCCCCTTCGGGCCGTTCCTGCTCGCCGGCGCAGCCGTCGGCCTCGTGGCCGGGGCCCCGATCGCGGCCTCCTACGCGAGCTGGGTCACCTGATCGGGGGACGCATCCGATTGCCCGGAAACGTTCAGGATCCGCGCACTCAGGCCGATACTCAGAGCAATGGTCCCCGCGGGACCGTGGTCGAGGACAAGAGGAGTCCGTGATGCAGGCCTGGGTGGAAGCCGACGAGCGTGGACGTGAGTACCTCGTGCGTACGGGCACCGGCGTCGTCACGGCCGTGGTCCCGGTCGGCATCGTCGGCCCCGACGATCGCCATACGTTCTTCCGCGTCGAGCTCTACTGCGATGCGCCCCACGGCCGTCCCGGCGCCATCCGCTACAGCGCCCACCCCATCGTCGCCGCCGAGGACGAGGGCTGCCGCACGGCGCTGGCGGCCCTGAACGATGTCTGGCCCGTGGTGTGGACCGTCGAGTGGCATCGTCACGAATGGATCCCCGCCGAGCTGCCGATCGCCTCGCTGAACCTCGTCACGGACGCGCGCTGCGTGCTGGCAGCGCTCGACCGCGTCGTCGTGCCGGAGCCCCTGGAGGAGGCGGTCCCCGACTTCATCCCGGCGCGCTGGTCCGCGTGGCGCGACGCCGAGGGTGGTGCGGAGTGACCGGGGACGACATCGGCCTCAGCTTCTTCACCCAGCATGCGCCACTGGCGCCGTCGGGGAAGCCGTCGGCATTCGGGCCGGTCGACCAGGACCGGGTGATCGCCCGCATCGACGCCGTCGATGAGGACGACCTCACCAGCTCGTTCTTCGGCGACTCGCTGCTGGACGTCGAGAACGCCGCGACCCGCTCGTTCGACATCGGGATCCGCATGCTCGGCACCGACCAGCATCGACAGGCACCGGTCGAGGCTGCCCCCCCACTGCCGCTGACCACGGCGGGCATCGATGCCAGCCCGGCACCCGCGGCCGATCCGGTCGAGGTGCCCGTCGCCGGCCGCCTCATGGACGACCAGGTCGCGCGAAGCGCCTTCATCCTCGGAGGCCCTGGCGCCCTGCAGTAGCAGTCGTCGCACGACGTTGAGGCACCAGTCGTCACACCGCGTCGCGCAGCGCGCGGATCGCCCGACCGTGCACCTGGCACGCGCGTGACTCGCTCACGCCGAGGACACGCCCGATCTCGGCGAACGTGAGCTCCTCGAAGTAGTACAGGGCGATCACCACGCGATCCCGCTGGCGCAGCGTCCGGATCTGCTCGCGGAGCTGGCGCTGGCTCTCCTCGTGGTCGTAGGCCTCCTCGGGCAGCTCGGCGGTCAGGTCCACCGGCTCTCGGCGCCGTCCGTCCTCGTCGGACGAGTCGGCGGCCATCCGGTCCTCGAGACTGACGAGGTAGCCGTTCTGGTAGGCCAGCATCGTGGATCGCACGTCCTCGGGGCGGAGGCCCGTGGAGGCGACGAGGTCGTCGATGGTGGGCTCGCGGCCGTGCGCCTGCTGGAACAGCACGGTGGCGCGGTCGATGTCGTGCATCGTCCCGCGCACCGCCCTCGGCACCCAGTCGGTCGCCCTCAGCTCGTCGAGGATGGCACCGCGGATGCGGGTGACGCCGTAGGTCTGGAAGCGCAGTCCGCGCTCGAGATCGAACCGGCCGATCGCGTCGATGAGCCCGATCGTGCCGAAGCCGACGAGATCCCCCCGCTCGAGGCTCGGGGGAAGTGCGATGTTCAGGCGCGACACCACGTAGCGCACCAGCGGCCCGTAGACGATGACGAGCTGCTCGCGCGCCTGGGCGTCGCCGTCGAACCGCGCGGCGATCCACAGGGAGGTCAGCCCCCGGTCGCCGTCGAACAGCGCGGCGAACCGGTCGACCTGCTCCGCCCGGGACTCGGCGCGCCCCTCGGCGTCGACCGATCTCTCCATGCCGTGGGTATCTGCTCGCGGATGACGGATAGGCCCGCCGGCGCTAGGTTTTCTGATGGGGGAGCTCGGTGCGGGACCGAGTTCATCGGTGTCGCAGAATCGTTACTTTCGTGGCGCTACAGTTGCTCGCGTGACAAGAGAGGCGGACGAGGTGCCGTCACCTGCTTCCCCGCGGGTCATCGTGGTCGCCGAGCGACCGCTGAGCGACCTGCTCGCGTCGCATGGCATCGACTGGGTCGTCCAGGACCGCCAGTCCAGTGTCGCGGCCATGTGGGACGCGCTGTCGGGCGGGCGTCTCGACCAGCAGTCCCGGGTGCTCGTCTTCTCCGACTCGCTCATGGCCGGCACCGACGGGGCCGATGCCGAGCTCGAGCAGACCGCCCGGACCGTCGTCGCCATGTCGCACGCGGGCGCCTTCGTCTTCATCGCCGTGTGGCGGCCGGACGGACTCGCGCAGCTCCAGCAGCTCATCGCCGAGGCGGCCACCGCGCAGGGGCTGGCGGCGGACTCGCTGGTGTACCACTTCCTGCCCGTGCAGCAGGGCGGACGAGCGGTGCTCGACTCGATGCGCCGGGTGCTCGAGGACGAGGCTGCGTGGCCCGAGGAGTACCCCGCGACCATCGATGCGCCCCTCTCGCGCGAGGCGTTCGCCCCGTCGCCGATCTGGTCGCCGACCGTCAGCCCGACGGCCTCCCGTCGGCCCGACCTCCCGCCGATCGGGGGCCTGCCGCCCATGGCGCCACCCCCGTCGCCCGTCGCGTCCGAGGACCACCTGCCGGCGGCCGCCTCCCAGGAGCTCCTGTCCCGTCCGAAGGTGCCCGGCCAGGTGAGCATCACGGTGACGTCGAGCAAGGGCGGCTCCGGGAAGTCCACCGCCTCGATCCTGCTTGCGGGCTCGATCGCGCGGGCCTCGCGCGATGCCGGGGCACCCCTGTCGGTCTGCCTCATCGACCTCGACACCCGCGACGGCCAGGTGGCCTCGCTCATCGGCAAGTTCATGCCGACCGCCCTCAACATCCGCGTGCAGCCGGTCTGGGACGAGGAGCGCATCCGCCGCAATCTCGTGCACGCGCCGGGGCTCGGCATCGACACGCTGCTGGCGCCCATCCGGCCGCGCACGGCCGACACTGTCGGCCCGGACTTCTACCGCACGATCATCCGCAGTCTCCAGCGGATGTACGACGTCGTCGTCATGGACACCAGCGTCCAGTACCTCGACCCGCTCATCGCCCAGGTCGCGCTGCCCGAGGCCGAGGAGATCATCTTCGTCACCACGCTGGCCTCGACGGCGGTCCAGGGCATGGCCCGCGCCCTGCGCGAGATCACCGCCCCGGTGGACGAGTCCGGGCTGGGCATCCCGCGCGAGAAGATCGGCATCCTCGTGAACCAGTCGGTGGCGAACGTCGGCATGGAGCGCGACCAGGTGCTCGCGGCGGGCCTGGGCGTGCCCGTCGTCGGCGTCATCCCGCTCGCGACCAAGGACGTCCTGACGGCCACCAACCTCAACCGCATGCACTCCCTCCTGGACCACCCGCTCATCGGACCGGCCTACAACGAGCTGGCCCAGGCGTGCCTGCCCGGCCGGACCCTCGCGCCGTGGCGCCCGCTCGACGCTGCCCCGGGAGCGGCGGCCCCGGCGCCGGGAGCCGCGTCGGAGGCGGCGGGCACCGTCGACTCAGGGGGCGACGAGTCCGGTCGTCGGCGGGGGCTCTTCCGCCGCTAGCGGTGCAGGCGGCCGGCATTGCCAAGGGCCGGGCGCGCGGATACCGTGAAAGCGCACGGCCCGGACAGAGGAGGACCTCGTGAGCGCAGACCGGAAGTCGGTCGCGGACGCCACGTACGCCCTCTTCGCGCTCGAGCAGCCCATCTCCCTGTTCGAGCTCGCCGCGGCCGCCCGCGAACGCGCCTTCCCCCTGGCGGCGACGCAGACACCGGGGTGGTTCGCGGCTGCCGCCCACGACGACTACAGCCTTCTCGACACCGCGCCCGAGCTGCTGGTCCTGCCCACCGACCTCGCGAGCGCTGCCGCCGTCGACGTGACCGGGATCGACCTCATCCACGTCTACGCGCCCGAGCTCGCGGAGCAGTCCGAGGTCGTCGCCGAAAGGCCCGCGGTCGAGCCGGCTCCGGTGGCCGTCAAGCCCGCCCATGCGCCCGTCGACCTGCCGAGCACGTCGACCCAGCTCGGACTCCTCAAGGAGCTGTCGAACCTCGACGTGTGAGCTGGTGCCCGCCCGGCACCTCGACGTCAGGGCTGCTGCTCGGCGAGCACCACGACGACGTCGAGAGGGCCGTCGGCCTCCGAGATGACCAGGTCACCGATCCGTCCGACCGACTTCAGGTCCTCGGCGGCCAGGCGCAGGCGGGCCGCCTGCGGAGCCGGGGCCGTGACGACGGCCGTGGCCACGTCGGCGCGCATGGACGCCTTGGCCTCGGACTTGGCCTTGCGCACCAAGGTGAGGACAGCCGCGACATCCTCGACCAGGGCGGGATCGGCGTCGCCGGCCAGCGCCCGCAGCGTCGCCGCCTCCGGCCAGGGGCTGCGATGGATGGAGCCGTCCTGCCACCACGACCAGACCTCCTCCGTCGTGAACGGGAGGATCGGTGCGAACAGCCGGAGCTGGACGTTCAGGACCGTCGCGAGGGTGGCCTTCGCCGAGGCCGCGGCGGCCTCTCCCTGCGCGCCGTAGGCGCGATCCTTGACCAGCTCGACGTAGTCGTCGGTGAAGTTCCAGAAGAAGGTCTCGGCCACTTCGAGGGCCTTGGCGTACAGGTAGCCGTCGAACGCGTCCGTGGCCTGCTGCACGGTCTCGGCGAGGCGGGCCAGCAGGGCGCGGTCGAGGGGCTCGGTGATCGCCGCATCATCGGCGGCGGAGTCGTGGCCGAGGACGAACTTGCTGGCGTTGAGCACCTTGATCGCCAGCCGGCGCCCGATCTTCATCTGGCCGAGGTCGAGAGCCGTGTCGGTGCCGGGGCGGCTCGAGGCGGCCCAGTACCGAAGGGCATCGGAGCTGTACTCGTCGAGCAGTGCCATGGGCGTGACGACGTTGCCCTTCGACTTGCTCATCTTCTTGCGATCGGGGTCGAGGATCCAGCCGGAGATGGCGGCGTTCGCCCACGGCACGCGGTCGTCCTCCAGGTGCGCGCGGACGACGGACGAGAACAGCCAGGTGCGGATGATGTCGTGGGCCTGCGGCCGCAGGTCCATGGGATAGACGCGCTCCCAGAGGTCGGGGTCGCGCTCCCATCCGCCCGCGATCTGCGGGGTGAGCGAGCTGGTCGCCCACGTGTCCATGATGTCGGGATCGCCCATGAACCCGCCCGCGGCACCGCGCTGATCGGCGGTGTATCCCGGCGGCACGTCGCTGCTCGGGTCGATGGGCAGCGACGCCTCGTCGGGGACGATGGGCTGCTCGTACACGGGGTTGCCCGCCTCGTCGAGCGGGTACCACAGGGGGAGGGGAACGCCGAAGAACCGCTGCCGCGAGATGAGCCAGTCGCCGTTCAGCCCCTCGACCCAGTTCTCGAAGCGCACGCGCATGTGCGGGGGATGCCAGGCGATCTCGTTGCCGCGCTCCACCAGTCGCGCCCGCAGGTCGGCGTCGCGTCCGCCGTTGGCGATGTACCACTGGCGTGTGGTGACGATCTCGAGCGGCTTGTCGCCCTTCTCGAAGAACTTCACCGGATGGGTGATGGGCCGGGGCTCGCCCTCGAGGGCGCCCTCGGCGGCGAGCATCTCGACCATGCGCTCCTTGGCGGTGTGGCTCGTGGCCCCGGCGATGAGCGCGTAGTTCGCCCGGCCGGCCTCGCTCGCGATCCACTCGGGCGGGTCGGCGATGATGCGGCCGTCCCAGCCGATGATCGGGCGGGTCGGCAGCTGCAGCTCGCGCCACCAGATCACGTCGGTGAGATCGCCGAACGTGCAGATCATGGCGATGCCGGATCCCTTCTCAGGATCGGCCAGCGGATGCGCGACGACAGGGACCTCGACGCCGAAGGCGGGTGTCACCACGGTCGAGCCGAACAGCGGCTGGTAGCGCGGGTCGTCGGGGTGGGCGACGAGCGCCACGCACGCCGCGAGCAGCTCGGGCCGGGTCGTCTCGATGAACACGCGTGCGGCCGGGTCGGCGGCGGTGGGGAAGCCGACGCGGTGGTAGGCCCCCGGCCGCTCGCGGTCCTCGAGCTCGGCCTGCGCCACGGCCGTGCGGAAGGTGACGTCCCACAGCGTGGGCGCCTCGGCCTGGTAGGCCTCACCCCGTGCGAGGTTGCGCAGGAAGGCCAGCTGGCTGACGCGCTGGGACGTGCGGTCGATGGTCTGGTAGGTCTGCGTCCAGTCGACGGACAGGCCCATGCGGCGCCAGAGCTCCTCGAAGACCACCTCGTCCTCGACGGTGAGGCGCTCGCACAGCTCGACGAAGTTGCGGCGCGACACGGGCACCTGGTGCTTCGGGTCGGGCGTCGCGGGCGGCTCGAAGCCCTCCTCGTAGGGCAGGCTCGGGTCGCAGCGCACGCCGTAGTAGTTCTGCACGCGTCGCTCGGTCGGCAGGCCGTTGTCGTCCCAGCCCATGGGGTAGAACACCTCGAGGCCGCGCATGCGCTGGTAGCGGGCCATGCAGTCGGTGTGCGTGTACGAGAAGACGTGGCCCACGTGAAGGGATCCGCTCACCGTGGGAGGCGGCGTGTCGATGGAGTAGACCTGCTCGCGCGTGCGCGTGCGGTCGAAGAGGTAGGTGCCCTGCTCCTGCCATGCCTGAGCCCACTTCGCCTCGATGCCGTCGAGTGAGGGCTTGTCGGGCAGGCGGTTCGCAGTCATGGGGCGGAGTCTATTTGGGCCACGGGCACCGGCCTCCCGCACACCTCCAGGCGGCCGGTCTGCGGCGCCGGACGGCCGTCCCTAGGACAGGGGGAGCCCGGGGAGTCCGTCGAGGCTCGTGGCGTTCTTCTCGCGACGGTAGTCGGCGAGGCCCTCGGGGCCGCGCTTCGCGGCACTGAGGTCGAGCACGTCGCGATCGGCCTCGTAGGACATCGTCGGAACGGCGTAGCCGCACGACGTGGAGGTGCGGGCCACGTCGACGACGATCACCGAGCGGACGCCGGGGTGCTCGCTGAAGCGGCCGATGAGGCCCTCGAACTCGGCCGAGCCCGGCAGCACGGCGCGGCCGCGCCCGTGCAGGCGGACGATGGTGGGCCGCCCGCTGAAGGCGCAGAACATGAGGACGATGCGCCCGTTCTCGCGCAGGTGGGCGATGGTCTCGACACCGCTGCCCGTGAGGTCGAGGTAGGCGACCGTGTGGTCGTCGATCACGGAGAAGGTCCCGGCCAGGCCCTTCGGCGACAGGTTCACCAGGCCGTCGTCCGACCGCGGCGCCGTGGCCACGAAGAAGACGGGCTGAGCCTGCAGCCACTGGGCGAGCTTGTCGTCGATCGCATCGAGGAGGTCGGCCATGGGGCCACCGTAGACTCCGCACGTGAGCTCCGACGCCCGGCCCGATCCTCGGCTCGCCGCCCTGTGGGAGCACCTCGAGACGCGCTGGCCCGAGAACCGCATCGAGCCCACCCTGGCGCGCATCGCCGCGCTCACCGATCTGCTGGGCGATCCGCAGCGCACGTACCCCGTGGTGCACGTGACGGGCACCAACGGGAAGAGCTCGACGGCGCGCATGACCGAGTCGATCCTGCGCGCCTGCGGCCTGCGCACGGGCCTGTTCACGTCGCCTCACCTCGTGGACCCTCGCGAGCGGATCTGCTTCGACGGGCAGCCCATCGAGGCGGAGCGGCTCCTGGCCGCGTGGGACGAGATCCGGCCCTTCGTCGATGTCGTCGACGCCAACTCGCTGGCCGATGGCGGCGTGCCGCTGTCGTACTTCGAGGTCATGACGGCCCTGGCGTTCGCGGCGTTCGCCGATGCGCCGGTCGATGTCGCCATCGTCGAGGTCGGCCTGGGCGGCTCATGGGACTCCACGAACGTCGCCGACGGCACCGTCTGCGTCGTCACGTCCATCGGCCTCGACCATCGCGACTACCTGGGCGACACCGTGGTCGACATCGCCCACGAGAAGGCGGGGATCATCAAGCCTGGGTGCGTGGCCGTCCTGGGGCAGCAGGAGCTCGACGTGGCCGAGGTGCTGCTCGCACGCTGCCTCGAGGTCGACGCCACCGTGGCGCGAGAGGGCCTCGAGTTCGCAGTGCGCTCACGGGAGGTGGCCCTCGGCGGGCAGGTGCTCGGACTCCGGGGCCTGAACGCCGAGTACGACGACGTCTTCCTTCCCCTCTTCGGCGCCCACCAGGCGCAGAACGCGGCCATGGCCCTCGCCGCGGCGGAGGCCCTGCTCGGCGGGGCCGGTCCGCTGGACCCCGACCTCGTGCGGACGGGCTTCGCGATGGCGACGTCGCCGGGCCGGCTCGAGGTGGTGCGTCGCAACCCGACGATCCTGCTCGACGCCGCCCACAACCCGCACGGTGCCGCCGCCCTCGCGTCGGCCATCGGCGACTCCTTCGACTTCGCCTCACTCGTGGGCGTCGTCGGGGTGCTGGCCGACAAGGACGCCGTCGGGCTCCTGACCGCCCTGGAGACCTGCCTCGACCGCATCGTCGTCACCGAGCCGTCGTCGCCGCGCGCCATGGCGGCCGACGACCTCGCGGTCGTGGCCCGTGACGTGTTCGGCGACGACCGCGTCGTCGTCGAGCGCCGCCTCCCCGAGGCCCTCGACCAGGCGATCGGGCTGGCCGAGGACGCCAGCCGCTATGGCGGCGTCGGCGTGCTCATCACGGGCTCCGTGGTCCTCGTCGGCGATGCGAAGCGGATGCTGGCATGAGGGTGCTCGGCTCGTCGGTGCTGGCGATCGAGGCGATCGTTGTCCTCCTGGGCACGGCCCTGGCGGCGTCCACCGGATCGGTCGCGAACGCCGGCCTCGCCTGGGCTGCGGGCGTGGTCCTCATGGTCCTGCTGGTCGTCGCGATCGGGGGCCTCGGGCGGCCCTGGGGGGTGTGGCTGGGCTGGACCCTGCAGGTCCTCGTCGTCGCGACGAGCCTCGTGGTGGGCTGGACCATGCTGGTGATCGGCCTCATCTTCGCGGTGCTCTGGTTCTTCGCCGTGCGGCTCGGACGCCGCGTCGACGCGCTGCGGACGGATTCGCCGACGGACGCGGCTTAGTCCTGCCCAAGTGATACCACGGTGGTATCATCCGGTCATGGCCATGACCTTGAGGCTCTCTGATGTCGAGACCGCCGCGCTCCGCGCTCGTGCCGAGAGCGAGGGCCGATCGATGCAGGAGGTGGCCCGATCGGCGATCGCGCAGTACGTCAGCGGCCGTCCTGAGCGGCTCTCATCGGCGATAGGTCGGGTCGCCTCGGAAGACGCTGAACTGCTCGATCGACTCTCGCGCTGATCGTGGGACCGGACTTCCTCACGCTGGAGGACATCCTGGAGGTCGCTGCTGGCGTCATCGGCACCGTAGGAATACGAGATGTGGGACTGCTGGAGTCCGCCGTCCTACGGCCCCGTGCGAGCGCCTTCGGTGAGCTCGCCTATCCCACGTTCGAGGGCCAAGGGGCCGCTCTCATGCACTCCCTCGCCCGCAACCATGCGCTCGTGGACGGAAACAAGAGACTCGCCTGGGCCGCCACGCGCGTCTTCTTTCTGATGAATGACCGCGATCTCGAGTACGGCGTCGACGAGGCGGAGCAACTGGTCCTCTCCGTCGCGCGAGGCGAGCTGGACGTCGACGAGATCGCCCTGTGGCTGAGGGAGCACACACGACCGTCGTTAGGATGACGGCGCGTCGAACGCCCGATGCATCCGGCGGCCTAAGGAGTCCTTCGTGTCCGAGCGCACCCTCGTCCTCATCAAGCCCGACGGCGTGGCCCGCGGCCTCGTCGGCGAGGTGCTCGGGCGCATCGAGCGCAAGGGCTTCCGCATCGTGGCCCTCGAGCAGCGCACCCTCACCGCCGCCGTGGCCGAGGAGCACTACGGCGAGCATCGGGACAAGCCGTTCTTCGGCGACCTCGTCGCCTTCATCACGTCGGCGCCGCTCGTGGCCGCGGTCATCGAGGGTCCCGATGCGATCCTCTCCTGGCGCGCCATGATGGGGGCGACCAACCCGGCCAACGCGGCCCCGGGCACGATCCGCGGCGACCTCGCGACGGAGACGCAGAACAACGTCACCCACGGCTCGGACTCGCCCGTGTCCGCGGCGCGCGAGATCGCACTGTTCTTCCCCGGCCTGGCCTAGTCATGAAGCCGCTCGCGATCGGCGTCGTCGCCGGTGCCGCGGTGGGCGGCGTGGTCGCCGTCGCCGCGCGCGGCGAGACCCTCGTGCCCTGGCCCGCGAAGGTCCGCACGGCCTTCCCGTTCGTCCTCGGTGGCATCGCCGGCAAGGCTGCCGGCCTCGACGTCGGCCTCGCCGCCTCGGCCCTGCGGGCCGTGACGGGCCGTGGGCGGGGGCCGGTCACCACCATCACCCCGGTCATCGTCGGGGCAGGCGCCGTGGTCGCGGTGTCCGTGGCCGGCCGCGTGGCAGCGGGGCGCATGCTCGAGAAGCTGGCGACCGAGAGCCGGGAGCTCGATCCCGGCTTCTCTGTGGCGCCGACCAGCCCGGCGGTCTCGGCCGGCCCCGGATCTGCGGTGGGCCTGGCCGAGCTCGGACGCGAGGGCGCGCGCTTCGTCGGCACGGTGTCGGCCGCCGACGACGTCCGCGAGGTGACCGGCCTGGAGCCGGTCGCGACGCCGGTGCGGGTGTTCATCGGCCATGACTCCGCGGACACGCCCGAGCAGCGCGTCGGGCTGGCGATGGCGGAGCTGCGACGCACTGGTGCGTTCGACCGGGCGAACCTCCTCGTCCAGGCCCCGGCCGGCACGGGCTACGCCAATCCGACGCCGGTCGACGTCCTCGAGGTGCTCACCCGGGGCGACGCCGCGTCCGTGGCCGTCGGCTACGGCCTCCTCCCGTCGTTCCTGTCGCTGAACAAGGTCGACATCGCTGCGCATACGCAGCGACTCCTCCTCGACGCCATCCGTGACGAATTGGAAGGGCGGCCCAGCCGGCCGCGGCTGCTGCTGTACGGCGAGAGCCTGGGCGCGAAGGTGCAGGAGGCGGCGGTGCCTGACGGCCCGGTCGACCTCGACCACTACGGCGTCGCCGGAGCCCTGTGGGTGGGCACCCCCGGCGGCCAGGTGGCCGACCGGTTCCACGCCCTCTGCGCCGCTGAGTCCTTCACCATCGACCGGCCGGAGCAGATCCCCTCACCGATGCCGTCGCCGCGCCCGCGCGTGTGGTTCCTCGAGCA
Source organism: uncultured Actinomycetes bacterium (assembly GCA_937902285.1). GTDB lineage: Bacteria > Actinomycetota > Actinomycetes > S36-B12 > S36-B12 > UBA10649. The sequence goes on from CALGTB010000214.1 coordinate 15,612, forward strand.
CGACGGCGACCCGGTGGTGCGCTTCCGCCCCGAGCTGCTCAACCAGCGGCCGGCCTGGCTGCCCACCGACGGGACGCGCGGGCGGAACATCCCGGCGTCGATGGCCTGGAAGCCCGGCATCACGTGGGCGCAGGTCCTCGTCGACACCTTGTTCGCCACCAACGTCAAGCCCGGCGACTTCAAGAGCGAGGGCCACGACTACCGCGCGGACCTGGGGGCTGCGGTGCGGGCCGCCTTCGACCTGCCGGCCGACGAAGACACGGCTGCCCGGCTCGAGTCCTACCTGCGCGCGAAGGAGGTCGAGCGGGCTCACCGCATCGACTCCGCCTGACAGCGCCGGGAGATGCCCGCAAACCGGTCGGTAGCAGGGCATATCGGTCACTCCGTGTCCTGACCTCGGTGGCGTGGGCCTAAGATGAGGGGTCCTGCTCCCGTTCGGAAGGCCACTTCCCCCATGGCTGGTTCATCGTCCTTCGTCGGCCGCGACATGGCGGTCGACCTGGGCACTGCCAACACGCTGGTCTACGTCCGCGGCCGTGGCATCGTCCTGAACGAGCCGTCTGTTGTCGCGATCAACAACAACACCGGCGGCATCCTCGCGGTGGGCTCCGAGGCCAAGCGCATGATCGGACGGACGCCCGGCAACATCGTGGCGATCCGGCCCCTGAAGGACGGCGTCATCGCCGACTTCGACACGACCGAGCGCATGCTCCGCTACTTCATCCAGAAGGTGCACCGCAGGCGCCACCTCGCCAAGCCCCGCCTCATCGTGTGCGTGCCCTCGGGCATCACCGGCGTCGAGCAGCGCGCGGTCAAGGATGCGGGCTACGCGGCCGGTGCGCGCAAGGTCTTCATCATCGAGGAGCCCATGGCGGCCGCCATCGGTGCCGGGCTCCCGGTCCACGAGCCCACCGGCAACATGGTCGTCGACATCGGCGGTGGCACCTCCGAGGTCGCGGTCATCTCCCTCGGCGGCATCGTGTGCTCGCTGAGCGTCCGGGTCGGCGGCGACGAGCTCGACAACGCGATCATCCAGTACGTCAAGAAGGAGTACTCGCTCATGCTGGGCGAGCGCACCGCCGAGGAGATCAAGGTCGCGATCGGATCGGCGTTCCCCATGCCGGACGAGCCGCATGCGGAGATCCGCGGACGTGACCTCATCACCGGACTCCCGCGCACGATCGTCGTCTCCGCCGAGGAGATCCGCCGGGCCATCGACGAGCCCGTGCATGCCATCGTCGACGCCGTCAAGGCGACCCTCGACCGCACGCCGCCCGAGCTCTCCGGCGACATCATGGACCGCGGAATCGTCCTCACCGGTGGCGGCGCGCTCCTGCGCGGCCTCGACGAGCGCCTGCGGCACGAGACGGGGATGCCCATCCTCATCGCCGATCGTCCGCTCGACTGCGTGGCCCTCGGCTCAGGCAAGTGCGTCGAGGAGTTCGAGGCCCTTCAGCAGGTCCTCATCTCGGAGCCCCGCCGGTAGTCGACCCGGATCGCGGGTGCCGGCACTGCCGTAGCCCGTCACAGGGGACACTGTTCTTATGCTGTCGCGCCGAACCCGCATCGTCCTCGCGGTCCTCGTGGTGACATCCCTGACGTTCGTCATCCTCGACCTTCGCGGTGGCCAGGGTCCGCTCACCGGGGTGCGCAGCGTCGCCGCCAACATCATCGGAGGCGTCGAGCGCGTGGCCGCCACAGTGTTCTCGCCGATCACCGGCGCGGGCAGCTGGTGGTCGACGATGCGCGATCAGGCCGCGCAGATCGACACCCTCACCGCCGAGAACGAGAGGCTGCGCGGCGAGGCGCAGACGGTCGCCAACGACCTCGCCCGCGTCAAGGCGCTCGACGGCCTCCTGGGCGTGGCGAGCGTCGGCCAGTACCGCATCGTGCCCGCCGAGGTCATCGCGGTCGGACCGGCGCAGGACTTCTCCTGGACCGTCACGATCGACGCGGGCAGCTCCGACGGCATCGAGCCGGACATGACCGTCATGAACGGCCAGGGCCTGGTCGGTCGCGTCCTCAAGACGACCAGCAACACGTCGACCGTGGTGCTGCTCGTCGACACCTCGTCGGCGGTGGGCGGCCGCGTCGCGGGCACGGAGGAGATCGGGATCGTCTCCGGCACGGGCCGTCAGGACTCGCTGTCGTTCCAGCTCCTCGACCCGCAGGCCGACCTCCGCGTCGGTGATGCCCTGGTGACCTTCGGGTCGAAGGGCGGGCGGCCCTTCGCCCCCGGGCTCCCCATCGGCGAGGTGGTCGAGGTGGGCGGGACGCCGGGGCAGCTCACGCGCGTGGCCACCGTCCGGCCCTACGTCGACGTGTCGACGCTGAGTATCGTCGCGGTGGTGACCCGGCCCCCGAGGGTCGATCCGCGCGACTCCCTGCTGCCACGCGCCGGCGTGATCGACCCGTCGCCCTCGCCGGTGCCGCTCGGCGCGGCCGCCTCGGCGACCCCGTCCGACGCAGCCACGCCGCAGCCGTCCGACGAGCCGTCGCCCTCGCCGTCCGTCCCGGCCATCGAGAAGGAGCAGGCCGCGACCCTGCAGCCCTCGTCGCCCGGCGACTCGTCCGGCAGTGACGGCTAGGCACGCCATGCGCAGGCACACGTGATCTGGCGCCAGGCCCTCGTCATCGGGCTGTCGGTGTTCGCCGCGGTGATCGTCGAGCTGACGCTGCTGTCGCGGCTGGGGCTCCCCGGGGCGACCCCCGACATCGTCATCGTCACCGTCGTGGCGATCGCCCTGGCCATGGGTCCGGTGCAGGGTGCGACGGCGGGGTTCGCGGCCGGCGTCCTCGTCGACCTGGCGCCTCCCGGGGACACGCTGCTCGGCGTCAACGCGATCATCTACCTGGCCATCGGGTTCGTCACGGGGTTCGTCATCGACCCGCGTGATCGCACGGTGCCCGTGGTGATCGGCATCGTCGGCCTCTCCGCCGCGGCCGCCACCCTCGCCACGGCGGCGCTCGACACGCTGCTCGGCAGCAGCCGGGTCTCCTGGGAGCAGATGCCCGGGATGGTGCTGACGAGCGCGCTGTACGCCGTGGTCATGGCCCCGCTCATCGTCCCGGCGATCGCCTGGGTGGTCCGGCGGGCGACACCCGAGGTCTCCGTCATCTCCGGGTGAGGCACGGATTTTCCGGACATTTCGCCCAAAAAGGCTGACGGGAACCAGTGATCCCGCAGATCCGTCGTACCGTCATACCCAGAGCAACCCCGCCCGGTGTCGGCCGGCGGGCCTGCGGCATGCGAGAGGAGCACCCCGGTGAGCGAGCGCTCCAACCTGCGCCTGCTCGTCCTCGCGGTGCTCGTGGCCTCCCTTCTCGGGACCCTGGTCATCCGCACCTTCTACCTCCAGGTGATGACCGGCGAGACCTACCGGGCCGCTGCGGAGGACAACACCGTGCGCGAGGTCGTGGAGCCTGCTGTGCGCGGCCTCGTCCTCGACCAGGCCGGCCGCCCCCTCGTGTCCAACCGCACGTCCGTCGTGGTCACGGTCGATCGGCAGACCTTGAAGAAGGAGAAGGACGAGGGCGTCGAGGTCATCGACCGCCTCGCGAAGATCCTCGACATGCCGGCCGGGAAGATCACCGAGCGGCTCGCCAACTGCGGCACGGAGGGCGCCAAGCCGCCGCCGATCTGCTGGAACGGCTCGAACTACCAGCCGATCCCGGTCGCGAACGACGTCGACACCCAGACCGCGCTCACCATCATGGAGCGGCGATCGGACTTCCCCGGCATCTCCGCGAAGCTGCAGGCCGTCCGCGAGTACCCCTCCCCGTTCAACGTCAATGCCGCCCACCTGCTCGGCTACCTGGGTCCGGTCACGGAGGAGCAGATCCAGGCGCAGGGCGACTCGCAGGAGGTCGACCGGCTCCGCATCACCGACGTCGTCGGGCGCACCGGCCTCGAGCGTGAGTACGACGCCGAGCTGCGGGGAAGCCCCGGCATCACCGCCCTGGCCGTCGACACCGCGGGGCAGGTCACGGGCACCCTGGCGAGCAAGCCGCCCACCGCCGGCGACTACGTCGTCACCTCCCTGGATGCCCACCTCCAGTCGGTCGTCGAGCGGCAGCTCGTGGCCGCCGTCGAGCGCGCGAGGAACCAGGGCTATCCGGGCAAGTCCGGTGCGGCCGTCGTCGTCGACGTCCGCACGGGCCAGGTGCTCGCCATGGCGAGCTACCCCACCTACGACCCGTCCATCTGGATCGGCGGCGTGACGAAGAAGCAGTACAAGGACCTCATCGGCAGCGAGGCCCTGTCGTCGAACGCCTACCAGGGCCTGTTCGCCCCCGGCTCGACGTTCAAGGTCATCAGCACCGCCGCCGCGGGCAAGGAGGGGTACAGCCTCTACGGCGACTACGCGTGCCCCAGCCAGGTCAAGGTCGGCGGGCAGACCTTCCGCAACTTCGAGTCGTCCGCCTACGGGCGCATCAGCCTCCAGCGCGCCATCGAGGTCTCGTGCAACACCGTCTTCTACGGACTGGCCGAGCGCATGTGGCTCGCAGCCGGCGGCCCCGAGGCCGACCGGGAGTCCGCCGACCCCGTGGCCGAGACGGCCAAGCTGTTCGGGCTCGGGTCGGCCACGGGCATCGACCTCCCGGGCGAGGCCGTGGGCCGGGTGTCCAGCCGGGCCTTCAAGGCCGACAACTGGGAGGCCATGAAGGACACGTGGTGCGCCAACGCGTCGGCGGGCTACCCGGAGACCCGCAAGACCGACCCCAAGCTCGCGGACTACTACACGGCCCTCGACAAGGAGAACTGCACCGACGGCTACCAGTGGCGTGCAGGCGACGCCCTGAACGCGGTCATCGGACAGGGTGACACCGCGGTCACGCCGCTGCAGATGGCCATGGTCTACGCGGCGGTCGCCAATGGCGGCAAGCTCTACCAGCCGCAGGTGGCGAAGGCGATCGTCAGCGCGTCCGGCGAGGTCGTCAAGGAGTTCCAGCCGGTGCTCAAGTCGCAGGTGACGGTGCCCAAGACCACCATGACGTTCCTGCGGCGCACCCTGCCGGGCGTCACCACCAACGGCTCGGGCGAGACCCCGTTCCAGGGCTTCCCGCTCGACCAGATCCCGGTCGCGTCCAAGACCGGCTCCGCGCAGGTCACCGGCAGCGACGTGTCCACCTCGTGGTTCGCGTCGTACGCGCCGGCGGACAAGCCCCGCTACGCCGTGGTGATGATGGTCACGGAGGGCGGCACGGGCTCGAAGACGTCCGGGCCGAGCGTCCGACGGATCTACGAGTCGCTCTTCGGCGTGACCAACGGGGTCGTGGATCCCAGCAGGAGCGTCCTCATCGGCGGCGAGCCGCAGGCGGCGCTGCCGGTCATCGCGTCCGACGGCACGGTCACCGGTCCCACCGGCAAGAAGGCAGGCGTCGTCTCCGCCCGAGCGGCATCAGGGAGGAGTCGATGAGCGCGGTCTTCACCACCCCGGCCACGTCCCGGCCCTTCCAGCGCGGATCGGGTGGCGGCTACTGGCGCGACCTCGACTGGATACTCCTCATCGCCGCCCTCGCCGTCACCGTGTTCGGCTCGATGCTCGTATGGTCGGCGAGCAAGGCGGACATGGCCTCCGAGAGCGATCCGCAGTCGTACCTGAAGCGGCATCTCATCAACGTCGTGATCGGCATCGCCCTCGGCTTCTTCGCCTCGCGGCTGGACTACCGCTGGCTGCGCGCCTACACGCCGATCATCTACGGCATCTCCCTGTTCCTGCTGTTCCTGCCCTTCGTGCCCGGCGTGGGAGCCCGCATCGCCGGAGCGCGGGCGTGGATCGACCTCCCCGGAGGCATGACCGTCCAGCCGTCGGAGTTCGCCAAGGTGGCGGTCATCCTGATGATGGCCGTGCTGCTCTCGGAGAAGCGCGACGTCGGCAGCGAGCCTCGGGATCGCGACGTGCTGCTCTCACTCGGCGTCGCCATCCTCCCGATCCTCGTCATCCTCGTGCAGAACGACACGGGAACGGTCCTCATCCTCGCCGCCGTGGCACTGTCGCTGATCGCCGTCTCCGGGGCGCGCACGCGATGGGTGGTCGGGCTCATCGGCGGCGGGGCGATCTCGATCATGCTGGCCATCCAGCTGGGGCTGCTGAAGGAGTACCAGGTCCAGCGGCTCACGTCGTTCATCAACCCCGGCGCCGACGTCAGTGCTGCGGCCTACAACGCCAACCAGGCGAGGATCGCGATCGGCGGGGGCGGCTGGTTCGGCTACGGCCTGTTCCAGGGGCCGCAGACCCAGGGCAAGTTCGTTCCGGTCAACGAGAGCGACTTCATCTTCACGGTGGCGGGCGAGGAGCTGGGCTTCGTCGGCGCTCTGGTGCTGCTCCTGCTGCTCACCATCGTGCTCTGGCGGGCGGTGATGATCGCCTATCGGGCCGACGACCTGTACGGGCGCCTCGTCGCGACGGGCATCGTCGCGTGGCTGGCCTTCCAGATGTTCGAGAACGTCGGCATGTCCCTGGGGATCATGCCCATCACGGGGATTCCCCTGCCCATGGTGTCGGCCGGAGGCACGTCGATGATGGCCACCTGGATAGCGATCGGCCTGCTGCAGAACGTACGCCTTCACGCGGTGCGCGCCGGGGCCTAGCCTCAGGCCGCCCGCCAGTACCGCCGCGCCGGCGCCACCACCCTGCCTACAATCCGTATCCGAGCCGGGGGAGGCGCTGTGAGACTGTCGGATCACCGTTCGAACGTGCACTCCCAGTCGGGCGAGGACGGCGTCATCCAGGAGATCTGCCGTCGGCTCGGCCCAGCGCTGGGGGCCAGTCCGTGGTGCGTGGAGTTCGGCGCGTGGGACGGCATGTTCCTGAGCAACACCTTCACCCTTGTCGAGTCGCACGGGTGGAACGCCGTGTACATCGAGTCGGACGCGGCGAAGTTCGCCGACCTGACGGCGACGGCCGAGGCGCATCCCACGATCGTCCCCGTGCACGCCACGGTGAGCGGTCCGGTCGGGTCGGGCTCGTCCCTGGACGACATCCTCGGATCGACGCCGCTCCCGCAGGACTACGACGTGCTGTCGATCGACATCGACTCCACCGACCTCGACGTCTGGGCGCAGCACGTGTCGTACCGGCCGAAGGTGGTGTGCATCGAGGTGAACTCCTCCCTCGTTCCGGGGATCATCCAATGGCACTCGGGCGACCGGCACCCGGGCAACAGCTTCAGCGCGACGCTCCAGGTGGCCCGCGACATGGGTTACACCCTCGTGTGCCACACCGGGAACATGATCTTGGTGGCAGACGAGCACGCCGACGCCATGGGGCTCTCGGACCTCGACCGGCGGTATCCCGAGCGCCTGTTCGACTGGGAGTGGCTCGACCGGCAGTCCACGCTGCGCGTCCGGGCCGTGACGGCGGGCACCCGGCTCCCCGAGCCCGTCAAGGACGTCGTCAAGAAGGCCATGAGAAGGAAGCCCCCGACGCGCTGAAGCGCGGGCCCGCGGGACGCTGGGTATCCTCGTCGGGTGACGTCCCCCGCCCCGACCGATGCGTCCGCGTCCCGATCCACCGGGCAGTCGGTGTTCGATGCGCTCGAGCAGCTGCTGCCCCTGGTCAGCAAGCCGATCCAGTACGTCGGCGGCGAGGTCAACTCGGTCATCAAGGACTGGGACGACGCCACCGTGCGGTGGGCGCTCATGTACCCCGACGCGTACGAGGTCGGCGCACCGAACCAGGGCGTGCAGATCCTCTATGAGGTGATCAACGAGCGGCCGGACGCCCTCGCCGAGCGCACCTACGCCGTGTGGCCCGACCTCGAGGTCCTCATGCGGGAGCACGGCGTCCCGCAGTTCACGGTCGACGCCCATCGCGCGGTGGGCGACTTCGACGTCTTCGGCCTGTCGTTCAGCACCGAGCTCGGCTACACCAACATGCTGACGGCGCTGGACCTCGCGGGCATCCCCCTGCTCGCCGTCGAGCGCGGCGAGGACGATCCGATCGTCATCGCCGGCGGTCACGCGGCGTTCAACCCCGAGCCCATCGCCGACTTCGTCGACGCCGCGGTCCTCGGGGACGGCGAGGAGGCCGTGCTCCTGGTGACCGACATCGTCAGGGACTGGAAGGCCGCCGGGCGCCCGGGCGGACGGGTGGGCCTGCTCCTCGAGCTGGCGATGACGGGCTCGATCTACGTCCCGCGCTTCTACGACGTCGCGTACCTCGCGGACGGGCGCATCCAGAAGGTCGCCCCGAATCGCCCTGACGTGCCCTGGCGCGTGCGCAAGCACACGCTCATGAACCTCGACGAGTGGCCGTATCCGAAGAAGCCGCTGGTCCCGCTCGCCGAGACGGTGCACGAGCGCATGAGCGTGGAGATCTTCCGAGGCTGCACCCGCGGCTGCCGCTTCTGCCAGGCCGGGATGATCACGAGGCCGGTCCGTGAGCGGAGCATCACGGGCATCGCCGAGATGGTCGACAACGGACTCCGCCGGACCGGCTACGAGGAGGTCGGGCTGCTGTCGCTGTCCAGCGCGGACCACTCCGAGATCGCCGACATCGCCCGCAACCTCGCCGATCGCTACGAGGACTCGCAGACCTCGCTGTCGCTGCCCAGCACCCGCGTCGACGCCTTCAACGTCGACCTCGCCAACGAGCTGTCGCGCAACGGCCGCCGCAGCGGCCTGACGTTCGCCCCCGAGGGCGGCAGCGAGCGCATGCGCCGGGTGATCAACAAGCTGGTGAGCGAGGAGGACCTCATCCGCACGGTGACCACCGCCTACGCGGCCGGCTGGCGCCAGGTGAAGCTGTACTTCATGTGCGGCCTCCCCACGGAGACCGACGAGGACGTGCTCCAGATCGCCACGCTCGCACGCGAGGTGATCAAGGCGGGGCGCCAGGTGACCGGTCGCAACGACATCCGGTGCACGGTGTCGATCGGCGGGTTCGTCCCCAAGCCGCACACCCCGTTCCAGTGGGCCGCCCAGCTCGACCACGAGTCCACCGACGCGCGGCTGTACGCCCTCCGTGACGCGATCCGCGCCGACCGCCAGTACGGCAAGGCGATCGGGCTGCGCTACCACGATGGGCGGCCCGGGATCATCGAGGGACTCCTGTCGCGCGGCGACCGGCGCGTGGGCGCGGTCATCCTCCAGTCGTGGCGTGACGGCTCGCGCTTCGACGGCTGGAGCGAGCACTTCTCGTTCGATCGCTGGATGGCGGCGGCCCAGACGGCGCTCTCGGGCGAGTCGGTCGACGTCGACTGGTACACGATCCGCGAGCGCCAGCAGGCCGAGGTGCTGCCGTGGGACCACCTCGACTCCGGACTCGACTCCGAATGGCTGTGGGAGGACTGGCAGGACGCCCTTGCGGAGGTCGCGGTCGACGACTGCCGCTGGACGCCGTGCTTCGACTGCGGCGTGTGCGACCAGATGGAGACCGAGATCCAGATCGGGCCGACCGGCGTGGTCAGCCTGCCGATGCCGACGGTGCCCTCCGCCGGCGCCGTCCTGGCGACCCCCTGAGATGGCCCGTCAGGCACCCGATCGGTACGTCGCCCCCACCGTCCAGCGGCTTCGCCTGCGCTACGCCAAGCGCGGGCGGCTGAGGTTCTCCAGCCATCGCGACTTCCAGAGGGCCCTCGAGCGGGCCCTGCGGCGGGCCGAGGTTCCGATGGCCTACAGCGCCGGCTTCCACCCCCATCCGAAGGTCTCCTACGCGAACTCGGCGCCCACGGGAGTGGCCAGCGAGGCGGAGTACGTCGAGCTGGGCGTCTCGGCCACCTGCGACCCCGAGGCGGTGCGGGCAGCCCTCGACGCCGCCCTCCCTGAGGGGCTCGACGTCCTCGACGTCGTGGAGGCCCGCACTCCCGACTTCGTCAACCGGCTCGAGGCCAGCGTGTGGCGCGTCGAACTGCCCGGGGTGCCCCATGACCGAGCCGTCGCGGCCGTGACCGCCCTCCTGGCTGCCGACGAGGTGATCGTGGAGCGGCTCATGAAGAACGGCCTGCGCACGTTCGACGCCCGTGGAGCGGTTCTGGCGGCGCAGTGCGCGGCCCCCTCCGATCCTGACACCGACTGTGCGATACTGACCCTGGTCGTGCGGCACGGAACCCCGTCCGTTCGACCCGACGACGTTCTCTCCGCGCTCCGTCGCGTGGCTGACCTCGTGCCGCCGAAGCCCCCACGGGTGACCCGGCTGGCACAGGGGCCGCTCGATGAGGCAGGAACCTCGGTGGTCGATCCGCTCGCCCCTGACCGGGCCGGCTGAGGCCACGTCCGGGAAGGTATCCCGACGAGTTCCAGGGCTGGATGTCGCCGGCGGGACGAGCCAGCCGCGCCCATGCGCGCTCCTCGCACCGCATCCCTGAAGGCTTGACGAGGATCGCCGCTCGGCGCCTCGCACGAGGAGTGACCGGTCGCCCACAGCGGCGGCACGGTCCTACTAAGGAGTACGGCCACATGGTCGACACGAATGACACCGAATCAGCACCCGACGCGCTCGACACCGGCGTGGTCAAGCGCACCCGCCGCAGGGCGGCCAGCCGGCCGGCCGGTCCGCCGGTGGTCGGCGAGGCCGTGACCGCCCCCGCCGACGAGGCGCCCACCGCGCCTCCGGCCAAGAAGGCCACCCGCACCAGCAAGAAGGCCGCAGCGCCGGCCGCCGAGGCGACCGAGCCCGCCGAGGCCACCGCGCCTCCGGCCAAGAAGGCCACCCGCACGCCGGCCAAGCGGGCCACCAAGGCCAGCAAGGCGGCTGCCGCCGCAGAGTCGGCGCCGGAGTCGGCCGACCAGGCCGCCGATGGCGCTGGCGCGCGCATGGTCGCCCCCGCGTTCGTGGTGCCGATCTTCCAGGCCCCTGTCGTCGCCGCGTCCGACGACGAGACGGCGGCCGCACCCCCCGCCAAGCGCACGCGCCGCAAGGCGGCCGCCCCCGCTCCCGTCGAGGACGAGGTCGAGCAGACGGGTGAGCCCGACGACGAGGAGGCCTCCGACGACACGGACGGCGATGGCGGCAAGCGCCGCCGGCGTCGCCGTGGCGGCCGTGGCCGCAAGCGCCGCGTCGGCGAGGACGACTCAGACGAGTCCGGTGAGGGCTCGTCCGAGGACGCCTCGTCCGGCTCGACCACCGACGCTGACGACGAGGCGGCCGAGGGCGAGGCCGGCAAGCGCCGTCGCCGTCGCCGCCGCCGCGGCTCGGACGGAGACCTCGAGGGAACCGACGACTCTCCCAACACGGTGGTGCGGGTTCGTGAGCCGCGCAGCCGCGGCAACTCCAATGTCGGCAGCGACGACGTCACCAGCGTGCGCGGCTCGACCCGCCTGGAGGCGAAGAAGCAGCGTCGACGCGAGGGCCGCGAGGCGGGCCGCCGGCGCGCACCGATCCTCACCGAGGCGGAGTTCCTCGCCCGACGGGAGTCCGTCGAGCGGGTCATGGTCGTGCGCCAGCGGGGCGACCGCACCCAGATCGCGGTCCTCGAGGACGGCGTGCTCGTCGAGCACTACGTCACGCGTGGATCGTCGTCGTCGATGGTGGGCAACGTCTACCTCGGGCGCGTGCAGAACGTGCTCCCGAGCATGGAGGCGGCGTTCGTCGACATCGGCCGTGGCCGCAACGCGGTGCTGTATGCGGGCGAGGTCAACTGGGATGCCGCCGGCCTCGAGGGCCAGCCGAAGCGCATCGAGCTCGCGCTGAAGTCCGGCGACCCCGTACTCGTCCAGGTCACCAAGGACCCCGTGGGGCAGAAGGGATCGCGACTGACGAGCCAGATCTCGCTGCCCGGCCGCTTCCTCGTCTACGTGCCCGACAGCAACATGACGGGTATCAGCCGCAAGCTTCCCGACACCGAGCGCACTCGCCTGAAGTCGATCCTCAAGCGGGTCATGCCGGAGGATGCCGGCGTCATCGTCCGCACCGCCGCCGAGGGCGCGCCCGAGGATGCCCTCGAGCAGGATGTCGCACGACTGGACGCCACGTGGCAGGACATCACCAAGGCAGCCAAGGGCGCGACTCCGCCCACCCTCCTCTACAGCGAGCCCGACCTCGCGATCAAGGTCGTCCGGGACATCTTCAACGAGGACGTCACCCGTCTCGTCGTGTCCGGGGACACCGCGTGGGCCGAGCTGAGCAGCTACATCGGGGGCGTCGCTCCCGACCTCGCCGACCGCCTGCAGCAGTGGGTGTCGACCGGCGACGTCTTCGCGGAGTACCGGGTCGACGAGCAGCTCATGAAGGCGCTCGACCGCAAGGTCTACCTGCCGTCCGGCGGATCCCTGGTGATCGACCGCACAGAGGCCATGACCGTCGTCGACGTCAACACCGGGAAGTTCACCGGTCAGGGCGGCAACCTTGAGCAGACCGTCACGCGCAACAACATCGAGGCCGCCGAGGAGATCGTCCGCCAGCTCCGGCTGCGCGACATCGGCGGCATCATCGTCGTGGACTTCATCGACATGGTGCTCGAGAGCAACCGCGACCTCGTCCTCCGGCGGCTCGTCGAGTGCCTCGGACGCGACCGCACCAAGCACCAGGTCGCCGAGGTCACCTCGCTGGGGCTCGTCCAGATGACGCGCAAGCGCATCGGATCGGGGCTCCTGGAGTCCTTCTCGGAGTCCTGCGACCACTGCAACGGCCGGGGTATCAAGGTGTCACTGCACGGAGACCACGACCACGCCGACCACTCGCCCAAGCACCGCAAGCCGGCCAATGCGGTCGACCCGGCCGACGTGGCGGCACGGGCGCTCGCGGCGACCGACGCAGCCGAGGCCGTGATCGATGCGGACGAGGAGGCCCTCGAGGCCCTCGTCGACCCGACCGTCGAGGACGCCCTGGACGAGGCCCGTGAGGCCGCTCTCGAGGAGAGCCGTGAGGAGCTCATCGAGGCGGTTCTCGGGGACGAGGGCCCCGCGGCCATCGAGGCGGCCCTCGAGGAGACCGAGGACCTGGAGGGTGCGGTTTGACCCTACGGACACCCCGTCCGTAGACTGGACCCTCGCGCCTAGCGGCGCCCCAACACATTTACGTCAGGAGTCAGTGGTGTACGCCATCGTTCGCGCCGGCGGCCGGCAGGAGAAGGTCGCTGTCGGCGACGTCGTCGTCATGGATCGCCAGGCGGGTGAGCCCGGCGCGTCCATCGCGCTTCCGGCCCTCCTGCTGGTCGACGGCACTGCCGTCACGTCCGACCCCGCCGTCCTGGCCAAGGTCAGCGTCACCGCCGAGATCGTCGACCACCACCGTGGTCCCAAGATCGACATTCTCAAGTACAAGAACAAGACCGGCTACCGCCGCCGTCAGGGGCACCGTCAGGAGCTCACTGCGGTCAAGGTCACCGGCATCACCCCGGGGAAGTGACGGCATGGCACACAAGAAAGGTGCATCCAGCACCCGCAACGGTCGCGACTCCAACGCCCAGCGCCTCGGCGTGAAGCGGTTCGGCGGCCAGGTCGTCGGCGCCGGCGAGATCATCGTCCGCCAGCGTGGCACGCACTTCCACCCCGGTGACAACGTCGGCCGCGGCGGAGACGACACCCTGTTCGCGCTCGCGCCGGGCAAGGTCGAGTTCGGCACCCACCGGGGCCGTCGGGTCGTCAACATCGTCTCGGGCGAGTAGTTCGGGCAGCTCATTGTTGTGAGTGAGGCGGGCCTTTTGGCCCGCCTCACTGCTTTATCCGGCAGTCCCCTTCGCGGGGACATCAGAGAGGCAAGGCAATGGTCACGTTCGTCGATCGGGTCGTCCTGCACGCACAGGCGGGCGACGGCGGGAACGGCTGCGCCTCGGTCCTCCGCGAGAAGTTCAAGCCGCTGGGCGGCCCCGACGGAGGCAATGGCGGGCGCGGCGGCGACATCGTCGCCGTCGTCGACTCCGGGGTGACCACCCTGCTGGAGTTCCACCACAGCCCGCACAAGAGGGCCAGCAACGGCAAGCCCGGGCAGGGCGGCCACCGCAACGGCGGCGAGGGATCCGACGTCGTCCTTCGCGTGCCCACCGGCACCCAGGTCACCACGCCCGGCGGCGAGGTCCTCGCCGAGGC
>CALGTB010000215.1 GCA_937902285.1 uncultured Actinomycetes bacterium
GGTGCGGACCGCGTCGCGCAAGCCAGGGCAGCGGCAGCCGCCAAGAAGGCTGCCCCAGCCGCTCCCGCGAAGCCGGCCGCCAAGAAGTCTGCCCCTGCCCCTGCTGCTCCTGCGAAGGCGCCGGCCAAGAAGGCCGCCCCTGCTGCTCCCGCGAAGCCGGCCGCCAAGAAGGCGGCGCCGGCAGCGGCCAAGCCGGTGGAGAAGAAGCCTGCCGGTCGCGCGGCCAAGGCCGCTCCCGTCGCAGACGGCGCCTTCGTCGAGGTCATCGAGACCGAGGACGGCCTCGTCGAGGTAGCCGACCTGGAGTCGATCGTCGACGTTGATGTCGAGGAGATCGTCGCGGTGGCGGTGCTCGAGGCCGACCTCGAGGCGGACATCGTCGAGGAGATCGCCGCCGCCGTCGAGGAGGAGGCGACCGAGACCGAGGAGGAGAAGGCCGCCGCCATCGAGGAGGAGGGCAAGGGCTTCACCATCTCGGACGTCGACGAGGACGACGCTCCGCAGCAGACCGTGATGGTGGCCGGCGCCACCGCTGACCCGGTGAAGGACTACCTCAAGCAGATCGGCAAGGTCTCGCTGCTCAACGCCGAGCAGGAGGTCGAGCTCGCCAAGCGCATCGAGGCCGGGCTCTTCGCCGAGGAGATGCTCAACGAGGGGAAGCGCCTCGACAAGAAGATGCAGCGCGACCTCGAGTGGATCGCCACCGACGGCCGACGCGCCAAGAACCACCTGCTCGAGGCCAACCTGCGCCTGGTGGTCTCCCTGGCGAAGCGCTACACCGGTCGCGGCATGCTCTTCCTCGACCTCATCCAGGAGGGCAACCTCGGCCTCATCCGCGCCGTCGAGAAGTTCGACTACACCAAGGGCTACAAGTTCTCGACGTACGCGACGTGGTGGATCAGGCAGGCGATCACCCGGGCGATGGCCGATCAGGCGCGCACGATCCGCATCCCGGTGCACATGGTCGAGGTGATCAACAAGCTCGCACGGGTGCAGCGGCAGATGCTGCAGGACCTCGGCCGCGAGCCCACCCCCGAGGAGCTCGCCCGCGAGCTCGACATGACGCCCGAGAAGGTCGTCGAGGTGCAGAAGTACGGCCGCGAGCCCATCTCGCTGCACACGCCGCTCGGTGAAGAGGGCGACAGCGAGTTCGGCGACCTCATCGAGGACTCGGAGGCGATCGTGCCGTCCGACGCCGTCTCGTTCACGCTCCTCCAGGAGCAGCTCGAGTCGGTGCTCGACACCCTCTCCGACCGCGAGGCGGGCGTCGTGCGGATGCGCTTCGGACTCACCGACGGGCAGCCCAAGACGCTCGACGAGATCGGCAAGGTCTACGGGGTCACGCGCGAGCGCATCCGCCAGATCGAGTCGAAGACGATGAGCAAGCTGCGCCACCCGTCCCGCTCCCAGGTCCTCCGCGACTACCTCGACTAGACGTCGTGACCGGTCTGGTGAGCGTGCGGTCCCTCGGTTCGCCGGGGGCCGAGTCGAGCGTCGTCGAGGTGACGATGACCAATGCCTCCCGCCGGAACGCGATGAGCGCGGCCCTGCTGGGCGAGCTCGAGGAGGCCCTGCAGGCCGCTGAGTCGGCCGGCTGCCGCGCACTCGTGTTCCGTGCGGAGCCCGGGGTGTCGACCTGGTCCGCCGGCTACGACATAGCCGAGCTGCCGACCGACGGATCCGATCCGCTCACGTGGACCAATCCGCTGGAGGGGTTCCTGCACGCGGTGCGACGGGCGCCCTTCCCGGTCATCGCGGCCGTCGAGGGCGGCGTCTGGGGAGGGGCCTGCGAGTTCGTCCTCACCTGCGATCTCATCGTCGCCGTGCGCACGGCGACCTTCGCGATCACCCCGGCGCGGCTCGGGGTGCCGTACAACACCGCCGGCGTCGCGCACGTGCTCGGAGCCGTGCCCCTCAACGTCGCCAAGGAGATGTTCTTCACGGCGGAGCCGATCAGCGCCCAGGCGATGGCCGACTACGGAGTGGTCAACCGGCTCGTCGCTGACACGGAGGAGATGTCTGCGACGGCGGCCGAGATCGGCCGCAGGATCGCGTCCCTGGCACCGTTGGCGATCAAGGCCATCAAGGGCGAGATGACGGCCCTCACGGATGCCCGGTCGCTGACGAGTGACGACTTCGAGCGCCTCACGGCGCTGCGGCGCGACGCCTGGACCAGCGAGGACTACCAGGAGGGCATCCGCGCGTTCACGCAGAAGCGGGCTCCCCGGTTCGACGGCAGCTGAGAGCCACCCGCGCACGGGGCCAGGGGCGGGACGGCCCTACTCGGCGGACGGGGCCAGTGTCAGGCGGTGCGTCTCGTCGACGATCTGCACGGCCTTGGGGCGCAGGACGGACTCGTGGCGTCCCCAGTGGTGGCTGCAGAACAGCAGGTCCGAGCCGCCGTCGAGCACGACGCGAACATAGGCCTGGGCGTTGCAGCGATCGCAGCGGTCAACGGCGCTGAGGGCTGGCGCGGTCAGTGTCGTGGTCATGTTCGCGGTACCTCCTGCTGATCTGGGTCCCGTGACTAGCGGTGCCGGTGGTGGTGCTTCCTTCACTCTGGGTAACAGTCTCCCATGGACTCCTTGTTCCCGATGCGCCACGCCGGGATGGTTCGCCCAGAGCGGATTGCGTCGACCTGCTCATGGGGCGGGTGAGCTTCACAAGCGCACAAGGCGGGGCCGGGACACGCGCCTCCGGCACCGCGGGACGGTCCGGTCGGCTGGGTAGGTTGTGGGGGTGGCAACCACCCGGTCGAAGACAGCGGCCTCCGCGTCCCCGGCCGGCTACTCCGCCAAGGACCTCGCCGTCCTGGAGGGGCTGGAGGCCGTCAGGAAGCGTCCGGGCATGTACATCGGCTCGAACGACGGCCGGGGACTCATGCACTGCCTCGGCGAGATCATCGACAACGCGGTCGACGAGGCACTCGCCGGATACTGCAAGCGGATCGTCATCACCCTGCGGGCCGACGGGTCCGCCGAGGTCGCCGACGACGGCCGGGGAATCCCCGTGGACGTGGAGCCGAAGACGAAGCTGACCGGCGTCGAGGTCGTCATGACGAAGCTCCACGCCGGCGGCAAGTTCGGGGGAGGCTCGTACGCGGCCTCAGGCGGACTCCACGGCGTCGGTGCATCGGTGGTCAACGCCCTGTCCTCACGGCTCGACGTCGAGGTCGACCGCGGCGGGAAGGTGCACGTGATGTCCTTCCGGCGCGGCGTCCCCGGGGTCTTCGAGGGGGACGACGAGACGGCCTCCTTCACCAAGAAGGGCGGCCTGCGGATCGCCGGCTCCTGCCCGCGCACCCGAACCGGCACCCGCGTGCGGTGGTGGGCCGATCGCCAGGTCTTCACGAAGGACGCCGAGTACGACCGGCAGGCCCTGCGCGAGCGCGCCATGCAGAGCACCTTCCTCGTCCCCGGGCTCACCATCGCCATGCGCGACGAGCGCGATCCGTCCGACGTGTGGGAGGAGTCCTTCCAGCACAAGGGAGGGCTGAGCGAGTTCGCCGAGTACCTGTCGTCGGGTGAGGCGATCAGCTCGGTCATCCGGCTCACCGGCAACGGGCACTTCCACGAGACCGTCCCGGTGCTCGACGACAAGGGGCACATGACCCCCCAGGAGGTCGAGCGCGACCTGGGCGTCGACATCGCGCTGCGCTGGGACACCGGCTACGACACCACGATGCGGTCGTTCGTCAACGTGATCCCCACCGCGAAGGGCGGCACCCACGTCGCAGGGTTCGAGCGGGCGATCGTCAAGGTGATGAACGACCAGCTGCGCGCCGCCAAGATCCTCAAGGCGAGCGACGACAGCATCTCGAAGGACGACGTGCTTGAGGGCCTCACGGCCGTCGTCACCGTGCGCCTGGCCGAGCCGCAGTTCGACGGCCAGACCAAGGAGGTGCTCGGAACCCCGGCCGCCTCGCGGATCGTCGGCAACGTGGTCACCAAGGAGCTCAGCGCGTGGCTGTCGTCGCCACCGCGTGGCGAGAAGGCTGCGGCGAAGGCCATCCTCGACAAGACGGCGAACGCGATGCGGGCGCGCGTCGCCGCGCGCACCCACCGCGACACGCAGCGTCGCAAGACGGCCCTGGAGTCGTCAGCCCTGCCGGCGAAGCTGGTCGACTGCCGCAGTGACGACATCGCCCGCACGGAGCTGTTCATCGTCGAGGGCGACAGCGCCCTCGGCACGGCCAAGACCGCGCGCAACGCCGATCACCAGGCCCTCCTGCCGATCCGCGGCAAGATCCTGAACGTCCAGAAGTCGTCCCTGGCCGACATGCTCAAGAACACCGAGTGCGCGTCGATCATCCAGGTCATCGGTGCCGGCTCGGGACGCAGCTTCGACCTCGATCAGGCCCGCTACGGCAAGGTGATCCTCATGTCGGACGCCGACGTCGACGGCGCGCACATCCGCTGCCTCCTGCTGACCCTCATCCATCGCTACCTCAAGCCCCTGCTCGACGACGGTCGAGTGTTCGCAGCCGTTCCGCCGCTGCACCGCGTCGAGGTCATCAATCCCGGCTCGAAGGACAATGAGGTCATCTACACCTACTCCGACGCCGAGATGCGCACCGTGCTCAAGGACGCCGAGAAGCGCGGCCGCCGCGTCAAGGACCCGGTGCAGCGCTACAAGGGCCTCGGCGAGATGGACGCCTCCCAGCTGCGCGAGACGACCATGGATCCCGCCCACCGCACCCTCCGGCGCATCACCATGACCGATGCGGCGGCGGCCGAGGAGGTTTTCGACCTCCTCATGGGCAGTGACGTGGCACCGCGCAAGGACTTCATCGTCGACGGCGCGGCATCGCTCGACCGTGAGCGCATCGACGCGTGACCCTGTTGCGGTCGGCGACCCGATCGATACAGTGCTGAATATGACTCTTGAACGGACCGCGACCCGCCAGCAGTTCCCCGTGGACGCCTTCTCGGACGTCGTTGCCGCCAACGCGGAGTATGCCGCTGCGTTCTCGGCATTCGAGCTCTCCGGGTGGGCGGCGAAGGGTCTGGCCGTGGTGACCTGCATGGACTCGCGCATCGATCCTCTGGCCGTGCTGGGGATGGCGCCCGGCGACGTGAAGATCCTGCGCAACGCCGGCGCTCGTGTGACGGAGGACGTCCTGCGGACCCTGGTTCTGGCCACGTACCTCCTGGGCGTGACCCGTGTTCTCGTGATGCCGCACACCGACTGCCGGATGGCCAGTGGTGACGAGGCGGACGTGCACCAGCTCATCCTCGACAAGCACGGAGTCGACACCCGCAGCGTTGAAATCCGCACCGTGACCGACCAGATGGCGGCGCTCATCACCGACGTGGTGCGCGTGCGGGCCTACCCCCTGCTTCCAGCAGACCTGGTCGTTGCAGGGGCCGTGTTCGACGTGCGGACTGGCCGTCTCGAGCCCATCGACGCCTGAGGCCTACCCGTCCGCTACCTGCGCAGGCGGTAGAGCGACAGCGCAGCGAGCGACGGCGCGTCGTTCACCTCGCCCGACCGCAGCATGGCATCGAGCTCGTCGTCGGTCACGAAGCGGTGGACCATGTCCTGCTCGGTCGACTCCCGCCGCGGCGTGCCCTGGCTGAGGCCCTCGGCGACGAAGACATCGAACTGCGTGGCGCTGATCCCCTGAGCATGCACGACGCGCCCCAGGTGGTGCATCGCCGAGGCCCGCAGCCCGGTCTCCTCCTCGAGCTCGGCGTGGGCCAGCGCCACCTGGCTCCCCGTCGACCCCTCGCCCCAGGAGCCCTGCGGGAACTCCCACATGCGCCGGCCCACGGGATACCGGAACTGGTTGACGAGCCAGAAGCCGCCGTCGCCGCGCGGAAGGACCAGGGCGAAGTCCGGCTTCTCGACTATCCCGTAGATCGACGTCGTCCCATCGGGGTACTCGATCCCGTCCTCGCGGACGGTGAGCCAGGGATTCCGGTACGCGATCCGGCTGGACACGCGGCGCACGGGCGGTTCGGCCGAGTCCGTCACCGGCACGCCAGCTCGACGGTGCCGAGCCGGTCGAAGCGGGCCACCACAGTGTCGCCCGGGCTGATGGCGACAGCCTCCGTGAGCGCGCCGGACATGACGACCTGGCCCGCCCTCAGGCCGCGTCCGCGCTGGGCGAGCCGCCGCACCATCCACGCGACGGAGGCGGCCGGGTGTCCGAGAACCGCGGCGCCCGCCGCGGTCGCCACCAGCACGCCGTTCTTCTCGAAGGCGCATCCGACCAGGCGCAGGTCGATGCCCTCCGGCCGGACGCCGGTGCCGCCGAGCGCGAATCCTGCGCATGAGGAGTTGTCGGCGATGACGTCCGTGATGGTGAAGGAGTAGCCCGAGAAGCGCGAGTCGAGGACGTCGATGGCGGGGAACACGAGAGCCGTCGCGGCGAGGACGTGGGCGGCGAGGACATGCGGGCCCTCGAGGTCGCGATCGAGGAGGAAGGCGATCTCGGGCTCGCACCGAGGCTGGATGTAGTCGGCGCACACGACCGCGGCGCCGGCATCGATCTGCATGTCGTCGGTGAGGAACCCGTACAGGGGCTCGCTGACGTTCATCTGGCGCTGCTTCGCCTCGCTCGTGAGCCCGAGCTTCGCGCCGACGACGACGCTCCCCGCCGCGACCCGGGCCTGCACGACCGCGTCCTGCACCTCGTACGCGGATTCATGGTCGAGGCCGGGGTAGGAGTCCGTCAGTGGCTGGATCGACGTTCGTTGGCCCGCGGCCTCGACGAGGATCCGGGCCAGTTCGTCCGTGGGCACCCCGCTGCTCATGGGCCTTCTCCCTCATTCGTCATCTCGCGCTCGGCGTGCGCGCGCGCCAGTTCGAGGGCGACGTCGATGATCATGTCCTCCTGGCCGCCGACGGCACCGCGGCGGCCGAGCTCGAGGAGGATCTCGGCCTGGGAGACCCCGTACCTCTCGGCTGCCCGCTCGGCATGGAGGAGGAACGAGCCGTAGACGCCCGCGTAGCCGAGGATCAGTCCGGCTCGGTCGATGACCTGCTGGCGCGGCATCATCGGCCGCACCACCTCCTCGGCCACGTCCATGAGGGCGAGTGGGTCGACCCCGGTGACGATCCCGTACTTGTCACTGACGGCAGCGAGGATCTCGGTGGGGCAGTTGCCCGCGCCCGCGCCGAGGCCGGCGCTCGTGCCGTCGAGGTTCGTGGCGCCCTCCTGGTACGCGGCGATGGAGTTGGCCACGGCCAGGGCCAGGTTGTTGTGCGCGTGCACCCCGACCGGGATCTCGAGGGCCTCGACCAGCGCGTGGACGCGAACCTTCACGTCGTCGGTCGTCATGGCCCCGGCGGAGTCGGCGATGTAGATGGTGTCGGCTCCGTACGACTGCATGAGCAGCGCCTGCTCGACGAGTCCCTCGGGGGAGTTCATGTGGGCCATCATGAGGAAGCCGATGGCCTCCATGTCGAGTCGCTTGGCGGCCTTGATGTGCTGCTCGGTGATGTCGGCCTCGGTGCAGTGGACTGCGATGCGGGCCACCTGCACACCCAGCTCGCTGACCTGGCGCAGGTCGTCGGCCAGTCCGATCCCCGGGAGCAGCAGGCAGGCGATCCTCGCGT
Source organism: uncultured Actinomycetes bacterium (assembly GCA_937902285.1). Classification (GTDB taxonomy): domain Bacteria; phylum Actinomycetota; class Actinomycetes; order S36-B12; family S36-B12; genus UBA10649. The sequence goes on from CALGTB010000215.1 coordinate 7,564, forward strand.
TCTGAGTGACCGCGCAGGCCTGCGCGATGAGCTCCAGCTCAGGCACCTTGCTGAACCCGTAGTTGAAGCTCGAGCCGCCCAGGCCGTCGCCGTGGGCGATCTCGATCACCTGGATGCCGGCGCGGTCGAGGCCGCGCACGATCCTCACCACGTTCTCGACCGTGTACTGGTGACTGATCGCGTGGGATCCGTCGCGCAGCGTCGAGTCGATGAGGCGGTAGTCCGTGGCGGTCATGGCGTGCCCCCGGTGCTCGAGCCGTCACCCGCGCGGTGCGCGGCGACGGCCTCACCCACGCGACGTGCGGCCGCCGTCATGATGTCCAGGTTCCCTGCGTACGGGGGCAGGTAGTCGCCTGCGCCCTCGACCTCCAGCAGGACGACCACCCGGTGCGGAACGACCCCGCCGGGCGTGTGGAAGGGCCCGGACTCGATGACCGGCGGGCTCTTGAGACGGTAGCCGGGCACGTATGCCTGCACGTCGTCCGCCATCGCGACGATCGACGCCAGCACGGCGTCGTGGTCGGCCCCCTGCGGGAGGGCCGCGAAGACCGTGTTGCGCATCATGATCGGGGGCTCCGCGGGGTTGAGGATGATGATCGCCTTGCTGAGCTCCGCACCCCCGATGTCGCGCAGGGCCGTCGAGGTCGTGGTCGTGAACTCGTCGATGTTCTGCCGCGTGCCCGGCCCGGCGGAACGGGAGGCGATGGTCGACACCATCTCGGCATAGGGGAGCCGGTCGATGACGCGGCGCACGGCGTAGACGATCGGCGTCGTCGCCTGTCCGCCGCAGGTGACCATGTTGACGTTGGGAGCGTCGAGGTGCTCCTTCAGGTTGACGGTCGGGACGACCTTGGGTCCGCGCGCGGCCGGGGTGAGGTCGATCGCCATGATCCCGGCCTCGGCGAACCGTGGAGCGTTGCGCACGTGGACGTAGGCGCTCGTGGCGTCGAAGACGATGTCGATGTCGTCCGCATGGTCGATGACCCAGTCCGCTCCCGTGTGAGGTGCGTCGAGGCCGAGCCCACGTGCCCGGGCGAGGCCGTCGCTGTCGGGGTCGATGCCCACGAGTGCGCACAGCTCGAGCGTGGAGTCCTGCAGGAGCTTGACCATCAGGTCGGTGCCGATGTTCCCCGAGCCGAGGATCGCGCACGTCGTGGTCATGCGGCGTCTCCGTCGTGCTCGGGCACGCGAGCCATGCGGACGGTGACCGGCCCGAGCCGGTCGAAGTCGGCACGGAACACGTCGCCGGGGGCCACCGGCACCATCGCGTGCAGCGCACCGGTCATGATGACCGCGCCCGCGGGCAGCGTCACCCCCCACGCGGCCAGGGTGTTGGCGAGCCACGCGACAGCGGCCAGGGGGTCCCCGAGCGCGGCAGCGCCGGCCCCGGTCGCCACGGTCTCGCCGTTGCGCGTGAAGACCATGCCGACGAGGCGCGGGTCGAAGCCGGCGATCGGCACCACCCGGCTGCTCAGGGCGATGGCGCCGCTGCTGGCGAGGTCGGCGACCGTGTCGACGAGCCGGATCCGCCAGTCGACGATCCGTGAGTCGACGATCTCCAGTGCTGCCACCAGGCCCTGGGTGGCGACCAGGGCGTCGGCCGGGGTGCAGTGCGGTCCGCTGAGGTCCTGGGCCAGCACCACGCCGATCTCCGCCTCGATCCGTGGCGCGATGAACCGGTCGACGGGGACCTCGACGCCGTCCGCGAAGATGCCCGATGCGAAGACGGGGCCGAAGTCCGGCTGGTCGACTCCGAGGAGTGTCTGCATGGCCGACGACGTGAGGCCGAGCTTGTATCCCGCGATGACCTCGCCGTCGGCGACGAGCCGCCGCACGAGGTGGTCCTGGATCGCGTAGCCGTCGGCCACGGTGAGGTCGGACCTCGTGGCGGAGATCGGCTCGATGGGCGTCCGGTCGCGACGGGCCCCGTAGAGCGCGTCGGCGAACGCGGTCGCTTCGGCATCGGTGAGGAGAGCGGGCGTGGGCATCGATCGGACGCTAGCACCACCCATCCGCGATCAGGGGGTGATCGACGCCGGGGCTGACCGTTGCCAGGCGCGTTCGCGGGCACCATCCGATGACACCCCCGCGTATGAGCCCACCAGACCGGCCGCCGGGGTTTAGGTTGGCAGGATCGCTGTCGCCGCTGCCGAGGAGTTGCCATGCACCGCCCCTTGAGGGTCGCCGTTGTCGGGTCGGGACCGTCGGGCATGTACGCCGCCGACGCCCTCGCGGGGCAGGAGCAGGTGCCGGTCGAGGTGGACGTCATCGACCGGCTGCCCGTGCCGTTCGGCCTCGTGCGCTACGGGGTGGCGCCGGACCATCTGAGCATCCGATCGGTGCGCGACACCCTCGACAAGGTCCTCGATCGTCCCGGCGTCCGGTTCGTCGGCAACGTCGACGTGGGTGAGGACATCAGCGTGGCCGACCTGCACACGTGCTTCGACGCGGTCATCTGGACCTATGGCGCCTCACGCGACCGACGCCTGGGCATCCCCGGCGAGGACCTTCCCGGCAGCATCGCCGCGACCGACTTCGTCGCCTGGTACTGCGGCCATCCGGATGCCGATCGCGAGCACTTCGAGGCCCTGATCCCTACGGCCACCGGCGTGGTCGTCGTCGGTGTCGGCAATGTGGCCGTCGACGTCACGCGGGTTCTGGCCAAGACCGTCGGCGAGCTCGAGGGCACCGACATGCCGCAGCATGTTCTCGACACGCTGTCGCGCTCGTCGATCACCGACATCCACGTGCTCGGCAGGCGCGGACCCGCCCAGGCGGCCTTCACCACGAAGGAGCTCCGCGAGCTCGGTGAGCTCGAGGAGGCCGACATCGTGGTGCGGGCCGAGGACCTCGAGCTGGACGAGGCGAGCGCCGCGGCGGCTGCTGCGGACAAGGCGGTCGCCCGCAACGTCGAGGTCATGCGCGGCTGGGCCGGTCGGCCTCTCACCGGCAAGCCACGGCGCATCCACCTGCACTTCTTCGCGCGCCCGCATGAGATCCGCGGCGAGGCGCACGCCGAGACGGTGGTCGTCGAGCGCACGCGGCTGACGGCATCAGGCGGGGCCGAGGGCACGGGGGAGTTCTTCGACATCGCCGCCAACGTCGTCGTGCGCAGTGTCGGGTACCGGGGCACGGCGCTCGACGAGGTGCCCTTCGACAGCAGCGCGAACGTCATCCCGCACGACGAGGGCCGGGTCCAGCGCGATGGCCGACCGGTGCCGGGGGAGTACGTGGCTGGCTGGATCAAGCGCGGCCCGACCGGGATCATCGGCACGAACAAGAAGGACGCGACGGCAACGGTCGCCTCGCTGCTGGCGGATGCCGCCGCCGGACTGCTTCCGGAGGCACCCCGACCGACGGCGGCCGAGTTCGACGGACTGCTCGCCGAGCGGGGCGTCGAGGCGGTCTCGACGCAGGGCTGGCGCGCGATCGATGCCGCCGAGCGCAGTCTCGGCGCCACGCAGGGACGCGAACGCACGACCATCCACGATCGGGCCGACCTGCTGCGTGCTGCATCATGGGAGGCCTAGGAGGCAGCCATGGGGCGGGGTCGCGCATCGGCGGTGTGGGTCGCCGCCGCCGTGGCGGCGACGACGCTCGCAGGTCCCGTCCTGAGCGCTCACGCCGCACCGCCAGGGGACTCCGACGCGGCACCGGTGGTCAGCCGGTTCGATGAGAGGTTCCGGGCGTACACCGTCGGACGATCGTTCAGCGACGGCAGCGTCTTCGGCCGTTGGAGGGTGGTCTTCGACGGCACGCGTCCGGGCTCCGGGGTCTCGATCTGGCGGCATCACCTCCGCCTTGACCCCGAGCCCGTGATCGACCCGAACCAGACCCGGGCGGCCCTCGTGGTGTCCCGGGCCTTCTTCGACGTGACGGCCCTCCACATCGCGAGCACGTGGACGACGCTGCACCAGAACCGCGTGAGCGGGCCGAACCCGTGGGAGGTGGGCTGGCTGGTCTGGGACTACGTCGATCCCGCCCACTTCACCTACCTGGCGCTCAAGCCCAACGGCTGGGAGATCGGCCGGCGAGATCCTGCGGGTCCGGGCGGGCAGCGCTTCGTGGCGACGGGTGAGTCCGTCCTCACGCCCATCGGCCTTCGCCGGTCCGTGACGGTCGACCGGGTCGGGACGCAGACCACCGTCCGCGTCGATGGCATGCCCCTGGCGACGTACGTGCTTCCGGCCGACGAGGTGCGCGGCCGGGTCGGCATGTACACCGAGGACGCGCTGGCCGACTGGCAGCGCCTGTACGTGGCCACGTCCTAGCCGGCGGGCCGCCTCGGACCGAGGGTCAGCCCCAGGCCTGGGACGGCATGAGGCTGGCGACCTCCCAGCGGTGGCCGGCGACCGGCTCCTTGTCGCACGACTCCAGGCGCAGGCGGTCGAGGGGGTGCCGCTCGAGGACGACACGCCACGCTGTGCCGTCGCGGTGGCGCACCTCGGCCTCGACGACGGACAGCGCCTCGTCGAGTGGGCGGCCAGGGCGCAGAGGGACGGCTCGTCCCTCGGTGACCAGCAGTGCGTCGAACAGGTCGTCGCTCGTGCTTCCCGTGGCTCGCATCACCTCGATCACGGCGACCTGGAACGGAGGCACGAACCCGGACTGCCCGCGCAGGGTGCCGACCTCCACCTCGTGCCGCAGGGACCGCTCGACGACCTCGCGAGCCAGGGG
>CALGTB010000216.1 GCA_937902285.1 uncultured Actinomycetes bacterium
CGATCAACGCCGGTGCGGCCGCGGCCATCGCCATGCACGCCTGGGTGCGGCAGCACGAGTTCGGTCAGGTGCCGTGATGGCGGTCAACCGGGCCCTGTGGGGCAACGCCTACTACCGGCGCCTGTTCGGCGCCCGGACGATCAGCAACATCGGCAACGGGATCATGCCGATCGCCCTGGCGTTCGGCGTGCTCGAGCTCCCCGGCGCTACGCCCACCTCGCTGAGCATCGTCCTCGCCGCGCAGGCGGTCCCCCTCGTCATCATGCTGCCCATCGGCGGAGTCGTGGCCGATCGCCTGGGCCGGGCCCGCGTCATCGCCATCACGGACGTGATCCTGAGCGCGTTCGTGTTCACGGTGGCCGCGCTGTTCGCGACGGGCAACGCGACGATCCCGCTGCTCGCGGGCCTGTCGTTCGTCATGGGCATCCTCAACGGGCTCTGGTGGCCGGCGATGAGCGGCCTGGTGCCCGACGTCATGGGCGACGACGAGAACCTGCAGCCGGCGAACGCCTACATCAGCGTCGCGTCGAACGGCGGCCTCATCGCGGGCAACGCCATCGGGGGACTGCTCGTGGCGGCCTTCGGCAGCGGCGTCGCGATCGCCATCGACGCAACCACGTTCCTCATCGCCGGCCTGCTCGTGTTCACCTTCCGCCACGTGTCGAAGCCGAACGAGTCCGAGGAGTCGATGCTCGGCGACCTCGTCCACGGCTGGCGCGTGTTCACCTCTTTCAAGTGGGTATGGGTCGTCACGCTGGCGTTCAGCTTCATCGTCATGGTCCTGCGCGGAGCCGAGGAGGTCATGGGCCCGGTCCTGGCGCTCGAGCGGTACGGCGGCGCCGCAGGGTGGGCCTTCGTCCTGGTGTGCATGTCGGCGGGCCTGCTCGTGGGGGCCGTCGTGGGCTCCCGCATCCGGGTGCGCCGCCCCATGCTCTTCGGCATGCTCATCTGCCTCACGCTCCCGGTGTGGCTCGTCTGCCTCGCCTTCGCGCTTCCCATCGCGGTGGTCGCGGCCGGGGCCTTCGCGTGGGGGCTGGCGATCGAGCTCTTCATGGTGCTGTGGATGACGGCCCTGCAGACGCACGTGCCGCGCGAGGCCCTGTCGCGGGTCATGGCCTACGACGCCATGGGCTCGCTCATGTTCGGGCCGATCGGGCTCGCGCTCGCCGGGCCCCTCGTCGCCGTGGTGGGGCTGCAGGCGGGCTTCCTCGTGGCCGCGGCGGTCGCGCTCGTCGCGATCCTCGCGTCCCTGCTGTCGTCCTCGGTCCGGAATCTGCGCACTGTCACCCACATCGACTAATCCCGTCCGATTAGTCCTGTACGTGGCATCCCACCGCCCTGTAGTGAAAGGATGGGAGCGCTTACATCCGCCCGCTAGTTGCAGGAGTAACCGATGCCCATTGCATCCCCCGAGGTCTACGCCGAGATGCTCGACCGAGCCAAGGCCGGCAAGTTCGCCTATCCCGCGATCAACTGCACCTCATCCCAGACCATCGTCGCGGCCCTCCGCGGCTTCGCCGAGGCCGAGAGCGACGGCATCATCCAGTTCTCCTGGGGTGGCGCGGAGTTCGCGTCCGGACAGGGCGTGAAGAGCATGGTCGCCGGCGCGGTGGCCCTCGCCGAGTTCGCGCACTCGATCGCGAAGTCGTACGACGTCAACATCGCCCTGCACACCGACCACTGCCCCAAGGACAAGCTCGCCGGTTACATGGAGCCCCTCGTGGCCATCTCGCAGGAGCGCGTCGCCAAGGGACTCGAGCCGCTGTTCCAGTCGCACATGTGGGACGGCTCCGCGGTGCCGCTGAAGGAGAACATGGAGATCTCCCAGCGCATGCTCGAGGCGTGCCACAAGGCGAACATCATCCTCGAGATCGAGATCGGCGTGGTCGGCGGCGAGGAGGACGGCGTCGAGGCCTCCCACGACGCCAAGCTGTTCTCCTCGATCGAGGACGGCATGGCGACGGCCGAGGCCCTCGGCCTCGGTGAGAACGGCCGCTACATGGTGGCCGCGACCTTCGGCAACGTGCACGGCGTCTACAAGCCCGGCAACGTCGTCCTCACCCCGTCGATCCTCAACGACATCCAGACCGCGGTCGGTGCGAAGTACGGCAAGGACAAGCCGTTCGACCTCGTCTTCCACGGTGGCTCGGGATCGCTGCTGAGCGAGATCCGCGAGGCGCTCGACTACGGCGTCGTGAAGATGAACATCGACACCGACACCCAGTACGCCTTCACGCGTCCGGTTGCCGACCACATGTTCCGCAACTACGACGGCGTGCTGAAGGTCGACGGCGAGGTCGGCAACAAGAAGCAGTACGACCCCCGCGCGTGGGGCAAGCTGGCCGAGGCCGGCATGGCCGCGCGCGTCGTCCTCGGGTGCCAGGACCTCCGGTCCGCCGGCACCAAGATGTCCTAGCGTGCTGGGCGAGAACCTGTTCGACGGGCCTCCGGCGACGCTGCTCCCGGAGGATCCCGCGTTCGCCGAGCTCGCAGGGGGTGCCGACGCCGACCAGGTCGTGCGGCGGCACCCCACCAGCTCGCTCGCATGGGCGGTCCTGAGCGATCAGGCGTGGGCCGACGGTGCCGTGGTGCCCTCCTACGCGTTCGCGCGCGTGGGCTACCACCGCGGCCTCGACGCGCTGCGGCGCAACGGCTGGAAGGGCCATGGCCCGGTGCCGTGGTCGCACGAGCCGAATCAGGGCTTCCTGCGCTGCCTGCGATCGCTGGGCCGGGCCGCCGACGCGATCGGCGAGACCGACGAGGTCGTGCGCATCGGCGTGTTCATCGACGACTGCGACCCGTCGACCCCGCGCACCTGAGTGCTGGCCGGCCCCCGATGACCTCGGCACCCGCCATCGTCGTCGGGGGCGGCATCAGCGGCGTCGCCTGCGCGTCGGCGCTCGCGGCCGCGGGCATCCCCGCCCAGCTCCGCGAGCGCGCCCACCGGCTCGGCGGCCGCATGGCCTCGCGCACGCTCCGCGACACCGGCACGGCCTTCGACGGCCGGGTCGTCGACATCGGGGCCTCCTACTTCACCGCGACGGACCCCGACTTCGCCGGCGTGGTGGCACTGCTCCAGGCCGAGGGCGTCGTTCGCCCGTGGACCAGTGGATTCCACGTTGCCGGTCCGGAGGGCATCGAGGGCGTGTCCGGCGGAGCGGTCCGCTACGCCGCGCCCCGCGGGCTCCGCAGTGTCGTCGAGGTGCTGGCCCGTGACCTGCCCGCGGTGAGCCTCGAGGCGCCGGTCGAGTCGGTGGTGGTCGACGGGTCGCACCTGACGATCGACGGCCTCCCCGCCGCCGCTGCTGCCCTGTGCATGCCGGCACCGCAGGCCCGTCGCATCTGCGACGTCCTGCCCGACGACCCCACCACGTGGGAGCCCGTGCTGGCGGTGACCTGCGTCTTCGAGCGGTCGTCGTGGATCGACATCGACGGCGTCTTCGTCAACGGCGACCCGGTCATCACGTGGATCGCCGACGACGGCAGCAGGCGCGGTGACGGAGCCCCGGTCCTCGTCGCACACGTCGACCCGGTGCTGTCGGCACGCCACCTGGGCGATCCGGCGACCGTGGTGCCGATGGCGGTCGCGGCCATCCAGCGCGTCCTCCAGGTGCGCGACTACCCGGACTGGGTCGACGTCCACCGCTGGTCGTACGCGAAGCCGCTGGCCTCGAGCCCGGAGCCCTTCTGGCTCGACGACGGCACGTCCCTCGGCATGGCCGGCGACGCCTTCTCGGCCGGGCCGAAGGTCGAGTCGGCCTGGCTGGCCGGGCACCGCCTGGGTGCTGCGCTCGCCGCCCGTCTGGCCGACTAGATAGCCTGTCCCCATGCCAGCGATCGTCCTTGTGGGCGCCCAGTGGGGCGACGAAGGCAAGGGAAAGGCCACGGACCTCCTCGGGGGGCGCGTCGACTACGTCGTGCGCTACCAGGGCGGCAACAACGCCGGCCACACGGTGGTGATCGGCGACCAGAAGTTCGCCCTCCACCTGCTGCCGAGCGGCATCCTCACCCCCTCCGTGGTTCCGGTCATCGGCAACGGCGTGGTCATCGATCCCGCGGTGCTTCTCGAGGAGATGGCCGGGCTGAACGCCCGGGGCATCGACACGTCGAAGCTGGTCATCAGCGCGAACGCCCACCTCATCACGCCCTACCACGTCACCCTCGACAAGGTCACCGAGCGCTTCCTCGGCAAGGCCAAGCTCGGCACGACCGGCCGGGGCATCGGCCCCACCTACAGCGACAAGATCGCCCGCATCGGCATCCGGGTCCAGGACCTCTTCGACCCCTCGATCCTGCGCCAGAAGGTCGAGGGAGCCCTCGAGGGCAAGAACCAGGTGCTCGTCAAGGTCTACAACCGCCGCACCCTCGACGTCGACGCGATCGTCGAGCAGCTTCTCGAGTACGCCGACGTCCTGCGTCCCTACGTCGCCGACACCGCCCTCCTGCTCAACAACGCGCTCGACGACGGCAAGGTGGTGCTGCTCGAGGGTGGGCAGGGAACGCTGCTCGACGTCGACCATGGCACCTACCCCTTCGTGACCTCGAGCAACCCCACCGCGGGCGGGGCGTGCACGGGCAGCGGCATCGGGCCGACGCGCATCACCCGGGTCGTCGGGATCCTGAAGGCCTACACGACCCGCGTCGGATCGGGCCCGTTCCCCACCGAGCTCCTCGATGACGACGGCGAGCGCCTGCGCGTGATCGGCGGCGAGCGCGGCGTCACCACCGGACGCCCGCGTCGATGCGGCTGGTTCGACGCACCGATCGCGCGGTTCGCGAGCCGGGTCAACGGGCTCACCGACATCTTCCTGACCAAGCTCGACGTGCTCACCGGCTGGGAGCACATCCCGGTCTGCGTCGCCTACGACGTCGACGGCGTCCGCAGCGACGAGGTCCCCATGACCCAGACCGAGTTCCACCACGCCAAGCCCGTCTACGAGTACCTGCCGGGCTGGAGCCAGGACATCTCCGAGGCGCGCGAGCTGTCCGACCTGCCTGCGAACGCTCAGGCCTACGTGCGGTTCCTGCAGGACGTGTCGGGTGCGCGCATCAGCGCGATCGGCGTCGGCCAGGACCGCGACGCGACGATCACCATCCACGACCTCATCTGACCTGGGCCATGAGATTCCGGCCCGCGACGGCTGCCGATCAGGCGACGATCATCGCGGTGATGCCCGACTGGTGGGGCGGGCGCGACATCACCGCCCTGCTCCAGCCGCTGTTCCTGGCCCACTTCGCCTCCACCAGCCTGATCGCCGAGGACGATGCCGGGTCGATGGCCGGCTTCCTCGTGGGGTTCCCGTCGGTCGACGATCCTCGGGACGCGTACGTCCACTTCATCGGGGTGCGGCCCGACCAGCGCGGCTCGGGCCTGGGTCGCGAGCTGCATGAGCGGTTCGCGTCGGCGATGGCCGACCGTGGCGTCACGACGGTGCGCTGCGTGACGAATCCGATCAACGCGGCCTCCATCGCGTTCCACCAGGAGATCGGGTTCGAGATCGAGTCGACCGACCCGGACTATGTGCACTTCGTCCGTCGGCTCCCCGAGAGCCGGCGCGGGCTCGTCGACCCGCGTCCCGATGACACCGCGTGGCCGACGGCCCTCTGGCCGGCGCCGGAGGACACGGTGCTCGTGGGCCGGCACGTGTCCCTGACGCCGTCCACGCCGGCGGATGCCGACGAGCTCTTCGCCGCGCTCGACGACGATGCAGCCTGGGCCCATGTGCGCGGCCGGCCGGCCACCCCGGCCGAGCTCGCCGCGACCCTCGAGGCCGCGCGGACCGGCGGCCGCTGGCCGTGGACGGTGCGCCGGGCCGGCGCCGTCGTCGGCACGACCTCCTTCCTCGAGGTGTCGCCCGTCGATGCACGCCTGGAGATCGGCTTCACGCTCTACGCGCCCTCGGTCTGGGGCACGGAGGTCAACCCCGAGTGCAAGCTGCTGCTCATGACGTGGGCCTTCGAGGAGGCCGGCATGGGACGTGTGCAGCTGAAGACCGACATCCGCAACGCGCGCAGCCAGGCGGCGATCGCGAAGCTCGGTGCGCAGTACGAGGGCATCCTGCGCCGCTACCAGCGACGCCAGGACGGGTCGGTGCGCGACACGGTGCTCTACTCGGTGACGGCCGAGGAGTGGCCCGCCGTGAAGGCCGGGCTGCGTCAGCGCCTCGGCCTACCGGGCTGACGGTGGCGCCCGCTGCCGCCGTCGGCTTCGACCTCGACGGAACGCTCTTCGACCACGAGGGCGCGGCGCGTGCCGCCATCGCCGACTTCGTCACGCACCGTGACTGGCCCGTGGCCGACGACACGCCAGACCGGTGGATGGCACTCGAGCGGATGCACTTCGGCGACTACGCCCGTGGACTCATCGGCTTCCAGGAGCAGCGGCGCCGGCGGATGGCAGATCTGGTGCGGGCCCTGGGGATCGATGCCGACCCCAGCGGCATCGACGGTCTGTTCGAGGACTACTTCGCGCACTACCGGGAGAACTGGGCCGCGTATCCGGACGCGATCCCGGCACTGGACCTGCTTGCCGATCGTGGATTGGCGCTGGGCGTGCTGACGAACGGCCAGCACGAGCTGCAGACCCGCAAGCTCGAGCGGCTGGGGATCCTCGACCGGTTCGACGTCATGCTGGCGGCCAGCGAACTGCCGGAGTTCAAGCCGCACGCCGCCGCGTTCGACGCCCTGTGCCGTGCGCTCGGCGTGGGCGCGTCGGAGGTGGTGTTCGTCGGCGACGACCTCGAGGCGGACGTCGCCGGTGCTGCGGCGGCTGGCCTCCGGGCCGTGTGGATCGATCGTGATGCGGCTGGCGGGGCTCCGGACGGAGTGACCGTGGTCGCCTCTCTCGTCGAGCTGGCAACGTGAGGGTGTTCCTGGCCGGAGCAACCGGGGTCATCGGTCGCCGCCTGGTTCCGCTGATGCTCGCCGAGGGGCATGTCGTGGCAGGCATGACCCGCAACCCGGACTCAGCCAGGGCCCTCGATGCCCTCGGCGCTCAACCCCTCGTCTGCGACGCCTACGACGCGGATGCGCTGACGCGCCATGTCGTGGGATTCGCTCCTGATCTCGTCATGAGTCAGCTGACCGACCTGCCCGACGATGCTCGGGAGGTCAGGGACTACTACGCATCCGGCGCCATCGAGCGAATTCGACTCGAGGGAGGGAGGAACCTCCTCAATGCCGCGACTGCTGCGGGTGCACGTGGATTCGTCTTCCAGAGCATCGCCTTCGAGCCGATTCCCCGCACAGCTGAGGAACCCGTGCTGGCGGCGGGTGGCACGGTGCTGCGGTACGGGCGCTTCTACGGGCCCGACACCTACGACGAGCAGTACCCCCAGCAACCACCTCGCATCCACGTGGACGATGCCGCACGCCGCACGATGGAGTTCCTCGCCAGCGGACTCGGAATCATCGAGATCGTGGAGAGCCCACCGCCGACGGAGCCCGCCCTGCTCTGAATTGTCCGAAACAATCCGACGTTCTCGGATGGTGGTGAGGGCGACTATCGTGCGTCCCACCGGCAACCGAGGAGCCACCATGACGTTCAGCGCTGACCCCCAGGCAGGCAAGCGAGTCCACGACCTGGACCGCGCGCACGTGTTCCACTCGTGGAGCGCGCAGGGAGCCCTCAACCCGATGGACATCGCCGCCGCCGAGGGCTGCTACGTCTGGGACTACGACGGCAACCGCTACCTCGACCTGTCGTCGCAGCTGGTCAACGTCAACATCGGCCACCAGCACCCCAAGGTGGTCAAGGCGATCCAGGACCAGGCGGCGCTGCTGTCGACCGTCGCTCCCCAGCACGCCAACGCCGCGCGGGGCGAGGCGGCGATGCGCATCGCCGGCCTGGCGCCTGAGGGGATGAACAAGGTCTTCTTCACCAACGGCGGCGCCGACGCCAACGAGAACGCCGTGCGCATGGCGCGCATCCACACGGGCCGATCGAAGGTGCTGTCGTTCTACCGCTCGTACCACGGCAACACGGGCGTGGCGATCCAGGCAACCGGCGACCCGCGCCGCTGGCCCAACGAGTACGCGGCCCATCAGGTGCACTTCTTCGGCCCGTACCCCTACCGCTCGAGCTTCTGGTCGCAGACCCCGGAGCAGGAGACCGAGCGCGCGCTCCAGCACCTCGCGCAGGTGATCACCTTCGAAGGCCCGGGCACGATCGCCGCCATCCTCATCGAGACGGTCGTCGGCACCGCCGGCGTGCTCATCCCGCCGCCCGGCTACCTCGAGGGCGTGCGTGCCCTGTGCGATGCGCACGGGATCATGCTCATCGCCGACGAGGTGATGTGCGGCTTCGGGCGCACCGGCCGATGGTTCGCCTTCGAGCACTTCAACATCGTTCCCGACCTCATCACGTTCGCGAAGGGGTCGAACTCCGGCTACGTCCCCGTCGGCGGGGTCGTCATCTCCGACGCGATCGCGGCCACGTTCGACGAGCGGGTGTTCCCGGGCGGGCTCACCTACTCGGGCCATCCGCTCGCTGCGGCGTCGATCGTCGCCTCGATCGACGCGATGAAGGAGGAGGGCATCGTCGAGAACGCCGCCCGCATCGGCGAGGACGTCCTCGGGCCCGGCCTGCGCGAGCTGGCCGAGCGGCATCCCGTCATCGGCGAGGTGCGCGGTCTGGGTGTCTTCTGGGCGCTCGACCTCGTTTCTGACCGCGCGACGCGCGAGCCGCTGGCTCCCTACGCCGGAACGTCGCCCGCGATGGCCCAGCTCGGCGCGGAGATGAAGAAGCGCGGCGCCATGCCCTTCACCAACTTCAACCGCCTGCATGTGGTGCCGCCGTGCACGATCACTGACGCGGAGGCGAAGGAGGGGCTCGTCATCCTCGACGAGTCGCTCGCCGCGATCGGCTCGTTCTACACGGGCTGACGCGAGGTCGGCCGCTACGGCATGGGCTGACGCGCGAGCGCGCCGATCACCGCGAGGTGGTCCGAGCCGGGGATCCGTGCTGTCGTGACATGGGTGCTGCGCAGGCCGCTCACCACGATGTGGTCCAGCGTCACCAGCGGCGGCAGCAGACGGAACGCCGGGTAGGTCGGCCTCCACCAGGCCCGCGCGGTGAGCGCGGCGTCGGTGCAGCCGCCGCCGAGCAGCGCCCGGAAGGGCGCGTGGTCCAAGGTGGCGTTGTAGTCGCCCATCGCGATGACCGGTCGTTGGTGCTCGCGCAACTGCTCGCGGAGCCCGGCGAGCTGGGCGACCCAGTCGCCCGGGGGCTCGGGCCACGGGGCATTGATGTGAAGCGAGACGACGGTCGGATCGTCGTCCGGCCGATCAGGGTCGAGGCTGACCACCGCCGAGACGCGGTGCAGTTGGCCGACGAGCTCAGTGTGCTGGTCGCGCAGCGGCAGTCGGCTCCACAGGGCAACGCCCTCCCACTGCGGCGCGGGGGCAAGGACGCTGTACGGGTAGGCCTCGTCGATGCCGAGGGCGCGCAGCGCCTCGACGGCCTCGGCGGTGATCTCCTGCATGGCCAGCAGGTCCACGTCATGAGCTCGCGCCGCCTCGAGCACGCGCGCCGCGTCACCCCTGCCGAAGTACAGGTTGATGGTCATGACGGACAGAACGTCGTCGGCCGATCCGGAGCGACGGGCGCCTCGGCCGGCGATGTGCGCGCGCACCTGGACGCCGAGCGCGACGACAGCCATCGCCAGGGCAGCGATGGACCCGATCTCCGACCGGGCGACGAGGAAGAGCACGAGGGACAGCAGGGCGACGACGACCATGTAGGGAGCGGCCGTCGCCGCGAGGATGACGAGGTGGCGGGCGCGAGTCACGTGCCGGCTGAGGAGGCTGGCGAGGACGCCGACGAGGAGGAGGGCGGCCAGCAGGACCACCAGCAGCACGATCTTTCGCCTCCTCCCGGACCGCATGTGACAGGGCCGTCACCCTTAGGGCAGAACACTAGGCTGACCGCGTGAAGGTCCTCGTCATCGGCTCCGGCGCACGCGAGCACGCCCTGGTCACGTCCCTCATCGCCGACGAGTCCGTGTCGGAGGTGGTGGCCGCCCCGGGCAACGCGGGGATGGCCGCTGTGGTCCGCACGATCGACGTCGACCTGGCCGACCCCCGTGCCATCGCCGCACTGGCGGCTGACGAGGGCGTCGACCTCGTGGTCGTCGGCCCGGAGGGTCCCCTGGTCGCCGGTGCCGCCGACGCCGTTCGGGCCAAGGGCATCCCCTGCTTCGGCCCGTCAGCCGCCGCGGCGCAGCTCGAGGGAAGCAAGGCCTTCGCCAAGCAGGTCATGGCCGAGGCGGGCGTGCCCACGTCGATGGCCCACGTGTGCACCACCGTCGACGAGGTTGCTGCGGCGATGGACCAGTTCGGTGCTCCGTACGTCATCAAGGACGACGGACTGGCGGCCGGCAAGGGCGTCGTCGTCACGTCCGACCGGGCCGAGGCCCTGGCGCACGCGCGGTCGTGCCTGGCGCGGGGCAACGACGCGCAGGTCGTCGTCGAGGAGTTCCTCGACGGTCCGGAGGTGTCGCTGTTCGGGATCACCGACGGGAGCACCGTGCTCGCGCTGCAGCCCGCGCAGGACTTCAAGCGCGTCGGCGAGGGCGACGAGGGGCCGAACACCGGCGGCATGGGCGCGTACGCACCGCTGCCCTGGGCGCCCGCGGGCCTCGTCGACGACGTGACGCAGCGGGTGCTCCAGCCGGTCGTCGATGCGATGCACCGCCGCGGCACGCCCTTCTCGGGGCTCCTCTACGCGGGCCTGGCGATGACGTCGCGCGGCGTCCGGGTCATCGAGTTCAACGCCCGCTTCGGCGATCCCGAGACGCAGGTGGTGCTGGCGAACCTCCGCACCCCGCTGGGTCGGCTGCTCATGGCGGCGGCCACGGGCGGCCTCGACGCGCTCCCGCCGCTGGTGTGGCAGTCGGGCTTCGCCGTCACCGTGGTCGTCGCGTCGGAGGGCTACCCCGCCGCACCGCGCTTCGGCGACGTCGTCACCGGCCTGGCCGAGGCGGCCGAGGTGGCAGGCGTCGAGATCTTCCACGCCGGAACCACGCTGTCGGACGGGGGCGAGGTCGTGTCGTCCGGCGGGCGGGTGCTGTCGGTCACGGCGCATGGCGCGTCGCTCGCGTCGGCGAGGGAGCACGCCTACGCCGCCGTCGACCTCATCCGGCTCGAGGGCTCGCACCACCGCCGCGACATCGCCGAGCGCGCGTCACTCGGTGAGTGAGCGCGGCACACCCCACGGCGGGGCGGCGCCGCACCGTGGGAGGATGACCGCGTGACCGCGAAGCCCTCGATTCCCAACGTGCTGGCCGGTCGCTATGCGTCGACGGCGATGGCCGGGGTGTGGTCGCCCGAGGCGAAGATCGTCATGGAGCGGCGGCTCTGGCTGGCGGTGGCCGCAGCCCAGGTCGACCTCGGAGTGGCCATCCCCGCGTCTGCGATCGACGGCTACCGCGCCGTGATCGGCGAGGTCGACCTCGTGTCGATCGCCGAGCGCGAGCGGGTGACGAAGCACGACGTGAAGGCGCGCATCGAGGAGTTCAACGCGCTCGCCGGCTATGAGTACGTGCACATCGGGATGACGTCCCGCGACCTCACCGAGAACGTCGAGCAGCTGCAGGTCCGCGAGGGGCTGATCCTCGTGCGCGACCGCTGCGTCGCGGCCCTCGACCGCCTCGCCGCGCTGGCCATCGCCTACTCCGACACCGCGATCACCGGACGCAGCCACAACGTCCCCGCGCAGACCACGACCCTGGGCAAGCGCTTCGCCTCGGCCGCCGACGAGCTGCTCGTGGCGTTCGAGCGCCTCGACGACCTCATCGAGCGGTATCCGCTGCGCGGGATCAAGGGCCCGGTCGGCACCGCCCAGGACATGCTCGACCTCGTCGACGGCGACGAGCAGCGGCTGGCGCAGCTCGAGTCCGCCGTGGCGGTGCACCTCGGCTTCTCCCGCGTCCTCGACAGCGTCGGGCAGGTCTACCCGCGATCCCTCGACTTCGACGTCGTCTCGGCCCTGTCGCAGGTGGCGGCCGGTCCGTCGAGCCTGGCCACGACGATCCGGCTCATGGCCGGCCACGACCTCGTCACCGAGGGCTTCCGTCCCGGGCAGGTCGGATCCTCGGCCATGCCGCACAAGATGAACTCGCGGTCGTGCGAGCGGGTGAACGGCTTCGCCGTGCTGCTGCGCGGCTACGTGACCATGATCGGCGAGCTGTCGGGCACCCAGTGGAACGAGGGCGACGTCTCCTGCTCGGTCGTCCGTCGCGTGGCACTTCCCGATGCGTTCTTCTCCATCGACGGCCTCTTCGAGACGTTCCTGACCGTCCTCGACGACTTCGGCGCCTTCCCGGCGGTGATCGACCGCGAGCTCGAGCGCTACCTGCCGTTCCTGTCCACCACCAAGGTGCTCATCGCGTCCGTCCGCAAGGGCGTGGGCCGTGAGACGGCGCACGAGGTGATCAAGGAGCACGCCGTGGCCGTCGCGCTCGAGATGCGCGAGACCGGGAAGGCGGAGAACGACCTGCTCGACCGCCTCGCCGCCGACGCCCGGCTCGGCCTGTCGCGCGACGAGCTCGAGGCGCTGGGGGCCGAGCCGCTCGCCTTCACCGGCGCCGCGGCCTCGCAGGTGCGTGCCGTCGCCGACCGCGTCGCGGCGATCTCCGAGCGCTATCCCGACGCCGCCTCCTACCGCCCGGGAGACATCCTGTGACCACGTCCGACGTCGCCGTGCCCGACTACGGCCTGCCCGAGGACTACGAGCACGTCTACTCGGGCAAGGTGCGCGATCTCTACCGCACGCCGGACGACCGGCTGCTGTTCGTCGCCAGCGATCGCATCTCCGCCTACGACTGGGTCCTGCCGACCGAGATCCCCGACAAGGGCCGCATCCTCACGTCCCTGTCGAAGTGGTGGTTCAAGCAGCTTGAGGGCGTCGTGCCGAACCATGTCGCGTCCGGCCGGATCCCGAAGGCGGTCGCCGGGCGGGCCATGGTCTGCGAGCGCCTCGACATGCTGCCCGTCGAATGCGTGGTGCGCGGCTACCTCGCCGGATCGGGCCTCGCCGACTACCAGGCGACAGGGCAGATCTGCGGCAACGGCCTGCCGCCGGGGCTGCGGGACGGATCGGAGCTGCCCAAGCCGATCTTCACCCCGGCCACCAAGGCCGCGCTGGGCGAGCACGACGAGAACGTCACGTACGACGAGGTCATCGTGATGATCGGGCAGGAGGAGGCGCAGGAGCTCAAGCGCATGTCGCTCGAGATCTACTTCCGCGCGCGCGAGATCGCAGCGGAGCGCGGCCTGATCCTCGCGGACACCAAGCTGGAGTTCGGGTTCGCGGCGTCCGGCAAGAACGCGGGGCGCATCGTGCTGGCCGACGAGGTGCTGACCCCCGACTCCACCCGCTACTGGGACGCCGCGACCTGGGAGCCGGGCGGCCCCCAGCCCTCCTTCGACAAGCAGTTCGTGCGCGACTGGCTCACGTCGCCGGCCTCCGGCTGGGATCGCGGATCCGGCGAACCGCCGCCCGCCCTTCCCGACGAGGTGGTCGAGCGCACGCGGGCCAAGTACGTCGAGGCCTACGAGCGGCTGACCCGGGAGACCTTCAGGTGACCGCTTGGCTCGTCACCGGGGGAGCCGGCTACATCGGCTCCCACGTGGTGGAGGCGCTGCTGGCGAGCGGTCGCGAGGCCGTGGTGTTCGACGACTTCTCCAGCGGCCTCGAGCGCCGGGTGCCCCCCGGCGTGCCGATCGTCCGTGGCTCCGTGCACGACCACGCGGCGCTGACCGCGGCCTTCGCCGAGTTCGGCATCACCGGAGTCGTGCACCTGGCGGCGAAGAAGGCGGCCGGCGAGTCGGTCGACATCCCGCTGTACTACTTCCGCGAGAACGTCGGCGGGATGCTCACGCTGCTCGAGGCGATGCGCGACTCCGGCGTGAAGCGGCTCGTCTACTCCTCCTCGGCCTCCGTCTACGGCGAGCCGGAGGCCAACCCGGTCGGCGAGGATGCGGCACTGCAGCCGGAGTCTCCGTACGGGCAGACCAAGGTCGTCGGCGAGTGGATGGCGCGCGACTCCGGGGTCGCCTGGGGCCTGTCGTGGGCGGCCCTGCGCTACTTCAACGTCGCCGGATCGGGGTCGGACGACCTCGGCGACAACAGCGTCGGCAACCTCATCCCCATGGTCTTCCGGGCCCTCGACCGCGGCGAGCGCCCGAGGGTGTTCGGCGACGACTACCCCACGCCCGACGGCACCTGCATCCGCGACTACGTCCACGTCGTCGACCTGGCCGAGGCGCACGCCGCCGCGGCCGCCCTGTGCGAGGGCGACTCGGCCGCGGCGGCGTTCAACGTGGGCCGCGGGGTGGGGTCGTCGGTGCGCGAGGTGCTCGACGTGATCTCGGACGTGATCGGGCGCGATGTCGACGCGGAGGTGGTGGGCCGCAGGGCCGGCGACCCCCCGGCCACCTTCGCCGCCACGGGCCTCATCGAGGCCCAGCTCGGCTGGCGGGCGCAGCG
>CALGTB010000217.1 GCA_937902285.1 uncultured Actinomycetes bacterium
ACGGTCCATACCGGGCTCTCGGGAACGCGACTCGTGGCGCGGTGCAGTCGGGCGGCGCGCAGCGACTGAAACGCGCCGAGGCGGGTGCGGCTCGCGGCTTGCCAGCGCCGCCGGCGACCGTCCGGGCCGGGCCCGATCTCCAGGCGGGCGATCCACAGCCCATCGGAGGTCCGCTGGAACACCGTCCCGTCGCCGTAGTGGCGCTGCCGATCCGTGGTCATAGCCGGCTCCCGTCCTGACGGTATGAGAAGGCGCAGCCCCTCTACTACCTCAACGCGATCCGCAGGCTTCGTGCCTCGCATTCGTTCCAGGGAGCTGCGCAATCCGCCGTTGGCCGGGCTCGGGGCATCCAGCTCTCCTGACACGTGATGGTCACCAGCGTGCTGCGGGCCGTACCCTTGCAGCCATGGGCACTCGGCTGGCTGCGGTCCAGACGCACCGCGATGAGATCCACGCGATCGCGGCTCGCCATCGCGCCCTCTCGGTGTCGGTATTCGGATCCGTGGCCCGTGGCGACGATCGTCCTGACAGCGACATCGACTTCCTGGTCGAGTTCGAGCCCGGCGCCTCCCTGCTGGACCTCATGCGGATCCAGGACGACCTGGAAGACCTGCTCGGCGGTCAAATCGACGTGGTGTCCGTCGGAGGCCTGAAGGACCGCGACGAGCACATCCGACGCGAGGCCGTCCTCGTATGACCCGCAGCGACGACCAGCGGATCACCGACATCCTCGACGCCTGCGACGAACTGAACGCCGTCGTCGCCCTGCGCGGTTCCGATGGCCCGTCCGACCTGGTCCTACTACGCGCCGCCGAGCGACTACTCGAGATCATCGGTGAGGCCGCCAGCAACGTCAGCGACGACGCAGTAGCCGCACACCCGGATGTCGACTGGCGCAGCATCGCCCGCCTTCGAATTGTCCTTGCCCACCACTATCACCGCACTGACCCAGACCTGATCTGGTCATACGCCATCGAGCAGGCACCGCGCCTGGCCACATCACTGCAAACCTGAACCTCGAGCGACACATTCGCCGACATCCGGGTCCGGCTCGGATGCAGACAGGATCCGGATGTCCGTCATCCGCGCAGAAGGAATCTCCCGCGGACGCGTAGTCCGTAGGTTCGGAGTTCGAGCCCCGGCGACCCACTCAATGGGTGTTGCTTTGCAACAGGTTACGGCCCAGCAATTGGTGCCCGATGTGTGGCGAAACTGCCGTTCGCTGGACGCAGGTGAGCGACGGGTTCGACGAAGCGTGTTCTGCACGGAGGTTGCTGGGAATCCGGCGCCGAAGCGTAGAGCAGTGACTCCACGATGTGGGCGTCTGAGCGCGCCGGGTTCAGGCCACGGGGGAGGGATCGCCGCGCTGGTCGTAGTCCTCACGAGCACGGAGGACGTCCTCAATGTGTTCCTCGGCCCAGCGGCCGAGGGCGGTCAGGGGGTGACGCAGGGACTGCCCGAGGGGTGTGAGTTCGTACTCGACCCGCGGGGGCATCTCGTTGTACATGGTCCGGGACACGATGCCGTCGCGCTCGAGATCGCGCAGGGTCTCGGTGAGGACCTTGCCGCTGATGCCGTCCACTGCGTCGCGGAGCGCGCCGAATCGCAGGGGACCGCCGCTCAGCGCGATCACGATCATCGCGGTCCACTTGTTGGCGATCTTCGCCAGCGAGGTCCGAGAGGGGCACGTCGCGACCATCACGTCCCAGGGCGGGTTGGGCATCGAACTTCTTTCGCTCGGAGGCCTTTAGTTACGTTGAGGTGACAGGTTACCAACTGAAACTATCAGAGCACACAACCCAGGCTGAAGGAGCACTCAATGTCCGAGCAGACCCCCGCCGAGGTGGCGGCCACCTACTTCGATGCGCTGGGCCGCGGCGACGTGCCGACGGCGCTGGCGCAGTTGAGCGACACTGTGGTGTGGCACCAGCCCGGCGTGAACCAGTTCTCCGGTGACCACGCCGGCGCGGCGGGCGTCGGGGCACTGCTGATCGGGATGATGGCGGCCAGCCAGGGCAGCTTCCAGCTGGCAGTGGTCGGCCCGGCGATGGTCAACGGCGAGCTTGTCGCAGTCCCGGTCCGCTTCACCGGCCGTCGTGACGCCGTGTCGATGGACATGGCCGGCGTGGACCTGCTGACCATCCGCGATGGCAAGATCGCCGAGGTGCACCTGTTCTCCGAGGACGGCGTCGCCGAGGACGCGTTCTGGGGCTGATCCTGGTCCTGCTATCCGCCGTCGACCCGCCGAACTACGTCAGCGCATCCAGGACTGCGTCCACCTCTGACTCGAGGTTGTACATGTGAGGGGAGAGGCGGACGCCGCCTCCACGGATGGTGCACCGGACGCCGGCATTGCTCAGACGAGCGTGCACGTCATCGGGGGTTCGGCGTGGATCCCGGAAGATCAGGATGCCTGAACGCGCCTTCTCTGAGCGGTCGCTGAGTAGTTCGTAGCCGCGTGAGGTCAGGCCTTCGGCGAGTTGATCGGTCAGCCCCAGGACGCGTTGCTCAACCCACTGCGGCGTCAATTGAAGGAAGAGTCGGACAGCTGCTCCGAGCCCGAGGGTGCCCACGATGTTCTCGGTGCCGGACTCGTATCGGTCAGCGCTGTCGGGGTAGTCGAGGCGATAGTCGAAGGAGAACGGTTCGCGGACCGTGAGCCAACCGACGACGGAAGGAGCAACCTGCTCCCGGGCCCGAGGGCTGAGGTAGGTGAAGCCCGCGCCCAAGGGACCGAGCATCCACTTGTGATCGCTTACCGCGAGGACATCGGCACCCGTCTCGGCCACGTCGAACGACAATGCGCCCAGCGACTGAGTCCCATCTACCACGAGCAGCGTTCGGCTGCGCTGACAGTGCTCGCCCAGGCGCTCCAGCTGATAGCGGTAGCCATTCGAGTACTGGACGGCACTGATAGAGACGACTCGCGTCCGTCCGTCGATGGCGCTGAGAACGTCATCGATCTTGGCGTTCCCGTCGGGTGCCGGGACGTGTCGAATCTCAACTCCGTGCTTCGCCAACGTCTGCCACGGGAAGTAGTTCGACGGGAACTCGAGCTCAGGAAGGACCACGTTGTCCCCGTCGGCCCAATCGAGCCCGTTCGCTACGAGGGAGATGCCCTGTGACGTGTTCTGGGTGAACGCGATGTCATCCGCTTGTCCATTGATGAGCCTGGCGACGTCGCCCCTGGCCGACTCCATCGCCGGGTGCCAATCGGACTGGAACCCACTCTCCAGGTGAGCGACCACCACCTGCTGCATCTTGTCCGCCACGTCTGTGGAGATGGGCCCTGCCGAGGCGTGATCGAAGAAGATGCATCGATCTGCGGAGGGGAACTTCGCGCGCAACGCAGCTAGGTCCATCCCGGTCACGAATGGACACTATCCGACGACCGCAACGAATGGACGTGACCAAGAAGCGCCGTCGAGCGGGGATGCTGGAGTGTCAGCGCCCCTCGGGCGGAGACATCAGCAGCCGGATTTCGCACTAGTGACGCCCCACTCACAAGACCTGTTGCAGCGCAAAAGGGTTCACGGCAACGACCTGCGCTAGACAACGGTGTCGAACTACCTGTGGCCATCGCCGTGACCGGCTCTGAACCTACGGATGGGCGTTCACAGTCTTCGAGGGTGGAGAAGCCGCGCTCTCCATGCGGGAATTCAGGAGCTGTCCTCGGGGACTTCTTGGTGGCTCATTGCCTCGTTGGTAACCGGGCGACGGAACCAGTTCCGGAAGTCTTGCGCGAGGGCCGGTGGCCCCTCGAAGTGGATCAGTCGAGCGGCGATCGTCTGGTCGCACGAGCGGCGTCCCCGCCACAGGTCGTGAAACGTGCTCGTGCTTGCCCGCACCGTCAGGTCGGGAAGCCGGTCCTGCACTCCCAGGCGTGCAACGGTGTGCCGCGGCGACATCTCCAGCCAGCCGGAGGCGTGACCCGAGCGTTCGAAGTGAAACTGCACCAGCACCCGCTCCTGTGGCAGCGCGGCGACGTTGACACCGGCAGCAATTCGTGAAAGGAGAGCCTCGGCATCGCCGTCCCCATCCTCCTGGCTAGCCGGGATCCGGTAGTTCAGGGCCCACTCGCCCAGCGCTTCCAAAACGGGACGCAGGGCGGACCCGGCTTCGGTGAGCCGGTAGGGGGCGTTCGCTCGGGCGCCCGAGCGCGACTCGATGAGGCCGCGCTGTGACAAGGACCGCAGCCGGGCTGCGAGGAGACTCCGCGAGATGCCCGGCAGTGCACGACAGATGTCGTTGAAGTTCTCGTTCCCGTGGAGGATCTCGCGGATGATCGGCAACGACCATCTGTCCCCCAGCAGGTCAGTTGCCGCCGTGACGGGAAGGTAGGCCATCGCGGGCAACTCGGGAACGCTGCTGCTGACGTTCGCCATCGACGCCTCCCTCCAAGACAGTCCGGAGCCTATTCGGCCGACCTCTGTGCACCCGCTGTGCTGACCCGCCCGCTACGCCCGGGGGTTCTACTTTCGTACTGGAACGCCTTGTTCCTCCTTCGTACGCTACAAAGCGACCGCACGAATTGAAAGAGATTTGGGAGAGGCATGATGGCCAGCGTTCGTGAGTTGGAGCCGTGGGCCCCCATGGCGTTCTTCGAGAAGACCCCCATCATCGGGTATGTGGTCGCCCTCGACTGGTCCGTCGTGGCGGTCACCGATCGGCTGCTGCGAGAGATCGGTCAGCCGAGGGAAGCGGTCGTTGGCCGAAACGTCTTCGAGGTGTTCCCGGACAACCCGGACAATCCTGACGCGGACGGCTCAGCCGTCATGCGAGCCTCACTCGAGCGGGCCTTCTCCTCGGGCGAGGCAGAGGTACTGCCGCGCCAACGTTACGACGCTCCGCCGATCGAGCCCGGTGGTGAATTCCGCGAGCGCTACTGGCTGCCCGAGAACGTGCCCGTGAAGGGACCAGACGGGGCTGTCACGTATGTCATTCACACAGTCGTGAGCGCCTGAAGCCGCTGTAAAGGCGCGGCCGAGACCGGCCGCGAGGGAGTGCAGCGGTCAGTGCGGAACGGTGCGAATCCCTTCGCGCCACTTGTCCATGTCGCTCACGGGGTAGCCATGGGTCGAAATCACCAAGGCTGGTTCCAGCTCCGTGAGTCGACTGCGCGACACCACAGCCGCCTGAGGATCGTGATGCAACGCCTTCGGCAGTCTGAGCCATCGTGGATTCGCAGAGTCACGTGACAGGTTGATCGGTCCATCTCCGATGATGAGAGTTCGATCCGCCGCCCGCCAGAATGCCAGGAGACCGGGGGAATGACCTGGCTGACCGATCACCTCGAAGCCGGCAACGACGTCGCCCTCCTGAAGCCGGCGGTCGACGGCACGGCGCTTATGGCCCAGGGGGGCAATCCAGTACTTGCCGCCCGCACCCTCGTGCCAGGCGATGCTCCCCGACTCGAATGCGTCAGCCTCGATCCCGCTCATGGCTAGCGGTGCTCCCGTGTGCTCGCACAGCCAGGCGCTGGATCCCACGTGATCTCCGTGGGCGTGCGTCACGACATGCTCGACGACGTTGCGACCCCGAATGAACCCGGCAAGTCGACGCCCGGACCAAGGGAACCCGGCGTCCACGACCACATCACCATCGGGCCCTTCGACGATGACGGTGTTGAACATGCTGAGTGGGAACAGCGGACCGACGTGCACACCGTCAGCCACCTTTGAGAGAGTCGCCATCGCAGCAGATTCCCAAAGCGAGAGAGATTCCGCCAGTACTGAAAATGAACCGACCTGTCTCGCGATATGCGCGGAGAGCAACTCCCTTGCGTAGGTCAGCGAAGGCCTACAGCTCCGACCTGACACCTTCAAGCCTTGCGCGATGCTTGGAGCCCTGTTGCGGGTCCAGCCGTTTTGGGTACGTACCTGGCGAGACGCTCCAGGCACCGCTGGACTCGGATCTGCACGCTGCTCTTGAGCGCCGCGCCAGGGCCGATCACAAGACTTCTAGTGAGTTCGTCCGCGAGGCGCTTCACGAGTCCCGTCGGCCTGAGCCTTGATGCACCGCCCCGCCGGGATTGACGATACAATTGTGTTCAACAATAATACGTCCGTGCGCGTCGAGTTCACTCAATCTGCTCGCCGGCA
>CALGTB010000218.1 GCA_937902285.1 uncultured Actinomycetes bacterium
TGCACCGGCTCATCGCCGACGAGGCCTACCAGATCGGCGAGGCCGGTCATCCGGTCCGCACCTACCTCGACATCCCCACGCTCATCGAGACCGCGCTGCGATCCGGCGCCGATGCCGTCTATCCGGGCTACGGATTCCTGTCCGAGTCGGCGGTCTTCGCGCAGGCCGTCCTGGACGCGGGACTCGTGTGGGTCGGTCCGACGCCGGCGACGCTGGTGCTCACCGGTGACAAGGTGCGTGCCCGGGACTCCGCTGTCCGCGCCGGCGTCCCGGTGCTCGGTGCGTCCGGTCCCGTGGCGAGCATGGACGAGGCACTCGCCGAGGCAGACCGCATCGGCTATCCCGTCTTCGTGAAGGCGTCGGGCGGCGGCGGCGGCCGCGGCCTCCGCCGGGTGGAGACCCCCGACGAGATCCGGCGCATCTTCGACGTCGCCCGTCGCGAGGCGGCCGCGGCATTCGGCGACGACACCCTGTTCGTCGAGCAGGCCGTCGTGCGACCCCGCCACATCGAGGTGCAGATCCTCGCCGACTCGTACGGCGACGTGGTCCACCTGTTCGACCGCGACTGCTCGGTCCAGCGCCGCCACCAGAAGGTCGTGGAGATCGCGCCAGCTCCGGGCATGCCGCGAGAGCTGATCTCCCGACTGTGCCACGACGCCATCACCTTCGCCCGCGAGGTCGACTACAGCGCCGCCGGCACGGTGGAGTTCCTCGTCTGGGCCGACCCCGATGCTCGCGCGGAGGCGCACGAGGCCGGCTACGGATACGCGTTCATCGAGATGAACCCGCGCATCCAGGTCGAGCACACGGTCACCGAGGAGGTCACGGGCGTCGACCTGGTCCTGTCGCAGCTGCGCATCGCCGGAGGCGAGTCGCTCGCCGACCTCGGCATCTCCCAGGCCGGCATCACCGTGCAGCGCAGCGCGATCCAGTGCCGCCTCACGACGGAGGACCCCGCAGACGGCTTTCGTCCCTCCACAGGGACGATCGCCGTGTACCGCAGCCCCGGAGGTCCGGGGGTGCGACTCGACGGCGCGACCTACGCGGGGGCCGACGTCACGCCGTTCTACGACTCGCTGCTCGTGAAGCTGACCACCAGCGGAGTCGACTTCGAGAGCGCTGCGCGCCGTGCGCGCCGCGCCCTGTCGGAGTTCCAGGTGCGCGGCGTCTCCACGAACGTCAGCTTCCTGCGCGCACTGCTGAGCGAGCCGGACTTCCTGTCCGGGGCGCTCACGACCTCCTTCCTCGACGAGCACCCCGATCTCGTGTCGGCGCAGCCCGGCATCACCCGGGGCGCTGCCTCCGGCCTGCTGCTCAGGCTCGCCGAAGTGACGGTCAACCGCCCCCACGGCGCCTCGCGAACGGTCGTGCGCGATCCCGCCGCACTGCTCCCGGCCGACCCTCAGCCGTCGAGCCGACCCGCCATCACGGCCAAGGAGGTGCTCGACGGCTCCGGCCCCGAGGCCCTGGCGGCCTGGCTGCGCGGCCTCGAGCAGGTTGCGGTCACCGACACCACCCTGCGCGACGCCCACCAGTCGCTGCTGGCCACCCGCGTCCGCAGCCTGGACCTCGTCGCGGGCGCGCGGGCCGAGGCCCTGCTGCTGCCCGGCCTCTTCAGCCTGGAGTGCTGGGGCGGGGCCACGTTCGACGCGGCACTGCGGTTCCTCGGCGACGACCCCTGGGACCGGCTCAGCGACCTCCGCGAGGCGGCTCCTGGCGTCCTGACGCAGATGCTGATCCGCGGGCGCAACGCCCTCGGCTACGCCCCCTATCCCGACGACGTCGTCACGGCCTTCGTGGCCGAGGCGCGCGGGGCAGGCATGGACGTGTTCCGGGTGTTCGACGCGCTGAACAGCGTGGAGAAGACCCGGCCGGTGATCGATGCCGTCCGGCTCCATGGCGGATACGCCGAGGGCGCGATCTGCTACACCGCGGACGTCCTCGACCCCGGGGAGACGACCTACACGCTCGACTACTACCTGCGGATCGCCGACGCATACGTCGCAGCGGGCGCCCACGGCCTGTGCATCAAGGACATGGCCGGCCTGCTCAGGGCTCCCGCGGCCACCGTTCTCGTGGAGGCGCTCCGCAGCCGGTTCGACGTCCCCGTGCGCCTGCACACCCATGACACGGCCGGAGGACAGCTGGCCACCTACCTCGCCGCCATCGAGGCCGGCGTCGACGGGGTCGACTGCGCGTCCGCGCCGCTGGCCTCAGGAGGCAGCCAGCCCAGCCTCGGCGCACTGCTCGCCGCCACGCTCCACACCGACCGGGATCCGGCGATCGCCGGTGGCCTCGACCTCGCCGACGCCGCGCTCCTGGAGCCGTACTGGACCGCCGTGCGCGACCTCTATGCGCCGTTCGAGGCCGGACAGCGCTCGCCCGCGACCAGCGTCTACCGCCACGAGGTTCCCGGCGGCCAGCTCTCCAACCTCCGGGCCCAGGCCGACGCCCTCGGCGTGGGCGAGCGGTTCGCCGAGGTCCTCGAGGCGTACCACGACGCGAACCTGCTGCTCGGGCGCCCGGTCAAGGTGACGCCCAGCAGCAAGGTCGTCGGTGACCTCGCGGTGTGGATGGTGGCGGCAGGCGTCTCGTCCGACGACCTCGTGGCCGACCCGCCGCGCTACGACCTGCCCGCGTCCGTCATCGCCTTCCTGCAGGGCCAGCTCGGCACTCCCGAGGGAGGCTTCCTCCAGCCCTTCACCACGCAGGTGCTCGCGGGGCGCCCCCCGCTGGCCGAGCCGGTGTTCAATGCCGACGACCGCGCCGCCCTCGCCGTCCCGGAGGCCCGGCGGGATGCACTGACCCGGCTGATGCTGCCGGCCGAGGCCGCGGCCTTCGTCGCCGCCCGCCGCAAGTACGGCGACGTGTCGGTCCTGCCGACGCACGCGTACCTCTACGGGCTGCAGGCCGGCATCACGGAGGTCATCGACCTCGCTCCCGGGCAGCAGGCCTTCGTCGAGCTCGACGCGATCGGCGACATCGACGAGTCGGGCAGGCGGAGCGTCCATCTGCGGGCCAATGGCCAGCCCATCGTCCTGCGCGTCGTCGACGAGAGGGCCCCCACCACCAAGCAGCCCCGGCCCAAGGCCGAGGCCGGGAATCCGGCCCACCTCGCGGCGTCGGTTCCCGGCGTGATCTCGGTCATCGTCACGGCGGGCGACGTCGTGCAGGCGGGCGACAAGGTCGCCACGATCGAGGCGATGAAGATGGAGTCGGCCGTGACCGCCGGCATCGCCGGTACGGTCGCCACCGTGCACGTATCCGACACGTCCCAGGTCGAGCCGGGCGACCTCGTCGTCACGCTGACCCCAGCCTCGACGGAGTGATGTCCATGCCCACGACCACCGGCGGCTACACCTCGGAGGCCCTCGCTGCGCAGGCGTCCGAGGTCGAGCTGGCAACGTTCACGCTTGCGTCCGCCATCGATCTCGGCACGCTGGCCACCGAGCGCGCCCGCGCCGAGGGCCTCGGCATCGTCATCGAGGTCCACCACCTCGGCAGGCTTGCGTACCGCGCGGCCCTGCCCGGCTCCCTTCCCGACTCCGACGACTGGATCGCGCGCAAGGCGCGCGTGGTCCGCCGCTTCGGCGCATCGACGCTCGCCGTCCGCGTGCGCTACGAGGAGAAGGGCACCACGTTCGCGGAGGCGACCGGCCTGAGCGAGGCCGAGTACGCGCCGCACGGCGGCGGCTTCCCCATCACCGTGACCGGCGTCGGCATCGTCGGCGAGTTCTACGCATCCGGCCTGCCGCAGGTGCAGGACCACGAGTTCCTCGTCGCCTGCCTGCGTTCGCTGCCCTCCCGCGCCTGACCCGGCCCGACGATCAGCCGGCTACAGGCTGAAGCCCGGCGGGCTGGCGAGGTCGGGGTGGGCTGCGTCGAACGCCCGCACGCGCGCCAGGGTGCGCAGCCACTCGTAGTACAGCTCCTTGGCCGACAGCAGTTCGATGCCCTCCTCTGCGAGCCGCAGCAGGCCGAACCCGTGCGCCTCCCCCGCGGAGAACACGGCGTCCCGCACGACGACGACACGCAGTCCCGTCTCCCTCAGGCCGATCGCCGACTGAGCCACGCACACGTCGGTCTCCAGCCCGACCACGACGACGGTGCGCCGGCTGCTCGCGCTCAGGGCGTCGAGGATGGCCGGATTGGCTGCCGCCCCGAAGGACGTCTTGTCGTGGGCCGGCGCCTCGCCGAGCGCCCGCCGGACGGCAGGGTCGGTGCGGCCGTTCGCCTCTGCGTCCTCCTCGGTCACGACCGACGGCACGTCGAGCGCCCGTGCCACCCCGCACACCCAGGCGGCCCGGTCGAGCGCGCGACGCAGGGCGACCCGGTCGACATCGTCGCGATGGTCGCCGTAGAAGCGGTCCTGGGCGTCGATGACGAGCAGGACGCTGTCGGCGACGTCGATATGGGGCACGACCGGATCAGCCGCGGCGCGCGGGCAGGGCCGACGTGAGCGGCAGCCGGGGATCCACGGGCTGGTTCGCCCAGGACTCCCGCACCCACGCGTGGCGCGGGTCGTCGCAGATGCGCCAGGCACGCTCCGGCCCGCCGCCGGCCATGGCGTTGAGGTAGTAGAGGTCATAGCCCGGGGCCGCGATCGATGGACCGTGCCACCCGTGCGGGATCAGCACCACGTCCCCGCTGCCCACCTCCGCGAGCACGTCGATCGGCCGCTCGTCAGTGCCGTAGACCCGCTGGTACGCCAGTCCGGGACCGCTCGGGCCCTCGGCCACCTCGAAGTAGTAGATCTCCTCGAGCGCCGTCTCCCCGTCGCGCTCCTCGTCGTGCTTGTGCGGGGGGTACGACGACCAGTTCCCCCCGGGAGTCAGCACCTCGCAGGCGATCAGGCGGTCGGCCTCGAAGGTCTCGGGGGTGCACAGGTTGTTGACCTGCCGGGATGCCGAGCCCGTTCCGCGCAGCTCCACGTTCACGTCCGCGGCCGCGACGTAGCGGAAGGGCAGCGAGCGGCCTGCGCGGGCGGCCGGAAGCGCGAATCGACCGCCGGAGGCGCTCGTGATCTGCACCTCACGATCACGGCCGGCGTAGGCGAAGTCGCTCACGGCGGTGAAGACGCTCGCCCGGCCCCGCAGTTCCGCCTCGTCGTCACCGCATCGCACGACCGCCGACCCGGAGAGCGGCAGGACGAGCACCTCGTTCCCCTGGGTCTCAAGGCTCACGGTCTGGCCCGCAGCCAGCTCGAGCACCCGCAGGCCCGTCCATCCCCAGCCCGCGTTGTAGGGGGTGACGTCGACGAGCACCGGACCCGCCGCCTCCGCCCGTCTCACCAGGCTCCGCTCGTCGGTCATGTGGCCTCCTCAGCCGGGGTTCGGCAGCGTGACATCGCGCACGAGTGCCTCGAGATCGCTGTTCGCCGCCAGGAACTGGCGCAGCGTCCGGCGCGTGGCTCCGAAGTCGGTGAACTCGCCCGGCGTCAGTCCGTCCTCGTCGTACGCCTTCCGGAACTCGCCGAAGTTGTCGTAGAGCGAATCGACGATCGCCGGGGCGACGGGATCCTCCAGGCGGGGAGTCGGCTCGATCCCGCTCCGGTTCAGGCGCTCCTGCCAGCCGAAGGGAGGCGAGATGACGACGTTGCCGCCGATGAACTCGCTCCAGTGCATGTGGTTGCGGAACGCAGCCGAGAGCAGGCGCGTGCGGTAGCCACGCGCGACGTAGATCTCGTAGGCCTTCTTGAAGACCGCGACGCCCGCCCACTCGAGATGGCCGGGGTCGACGGTGATGCCGTCGCGCTCGGCGACGACCCGCAGCCAGTCATCGAGGCGGCCCACCATGATCGTGCACACCGGTCCCATCGTGCTGACGTCGAGCCCCGCGGCCTCGCGGCGGCGCAGTCCGCGCTCGACGGCCTCGCCCACGGCGAGGGCCTGCGGCAGCGTGAACGACACGGTGGCGTTGATGCTCACGCCCCGGTAGGTGGCCTCCTCGAATGCGGCCGCCCCCTCCGTGGTGACCGGGATCTTGACGATCATGTTCGGGGCAAGGCCGCTGAACTGGACGGCCTGCTCCACCAGGGCCGCCGTGTCCCGGTAGAGCCGAGGATCGGTCTGGATCGACAGGCGCCCGTTCACGCCGTGCTGCTCGTCGTACGTCGGCTCGAGGAGCCGGGCGGCCTCCACAGACAGGTCCTTCACCATCTGCCAGCCGATCTCGTCCTCGGTGGCCGTCGGGTGTGCGGCAGCGAACTCGCGGATGCGCGCCTGCCACACGGGCAGGTCGGCCTTGAGCGCTGACAGGGCGATCACCGGGTTGCAGGTCGCCCCCACGGCGCCCCACCCGATGGCCTGCGCCAGCTCTCGCGGGTCGGCCGAGTCGTTCCAGAGGCACGTCGGCGTGGTCCGCGTCATCCTCAGCAGCGGCGATTCGGTCATGGGGTCCTCCAGATGGCTCGTTGGTTCCGCTTCCCTGCTCGGACGTCGTCGCGGGCCGCATCGACCTGCGGCCGCACGCTGGCCTCCGGGACCCCCACCTCCCAGAACGAGTCGCCCTCGCTCCACTGATGCCGGGCGACGGCGGTGACCACGACGTGGACGCCCGCCGTGCCCTTCGTCTCGCGCAGAACGGCCTCGAGCTCGTCGAGTCCGACGACGTGCCTCGCATCGGCTCCCATGGCGGCCGCCATGGCCGCGAAATCCACGAGCACCGGATCAGGAGAGTCGTCCTCGGCCAGCATGGTCCGGAACGACGCGGCACCGTGCCCGATCTGCAGCCTCTCGATGACGTTGAAGCCGCCGTTGTCGCACACGACGATGGTGACGTCGGTGCCGGTCAGGACCGCGCTGTAGATGTCCATCGGCAGCATCATGAACGACCCGTCGCCGCTCATCCCGTACACGGTCGAGCCCGGCCGCGAGCGCGCATGCTCGAGCGCTGCACCCCAGGAGCCGCTGATCTCGTAGCCCATGCATGAGAACCCGTACTCGCAGTCGAACGTTGCTATCCCCTTGCTCGGCCAGTTCATCACCAGCTCGCCTGGGAGGCCGCCGGACGACGTCAGCACGTAGTCCTCCTGCGTCGCGACGCCATGGACCACGCCGATGACCTGCGCATACGTGGGCACGTCGGTGTCGGTGCGCGCCGTGCGCCCAGCCACCGCGGTGCGCTGCTCGCCGATCGATGCCCGCGCGGTCGCCTGCCACTCCTGCGGCGCCGACCAGCCGGCCAGGCCCGCGGCGAGCTCGGCCAGCGTCTCGCGTGCGTCCCCGACCACGGCGGTCGCACCGCGCTTGAGGGCGTCGAACCGGGCCACGTTCACCGTGACGATCCGGACGCCGGGGTTCTTGAAGACGGTGGCCGACTCGGTGGTGAAGTCCTGGAGCCGCGTGCCGATGGCGAGGACCACGTCGGCCTCCCAGGCGAGCGCGTGCCCCGCGGCCTCGCCGAAGACCCCGATGGGGCCCCCGTAGGCGGGGTCGGTGGCCAGCAGGGACGACTTACCCGCGACCGTCTCCATGACCGGGATGCCGAAGCGCCCGGCGAACTCCGAGAGCTCGTCCTCGGCCAGCGAGTAGTGCACTCCGCCACCCGCCACGATGAGCGGCTGGCGAGCCGTCCTCAGCACCTCGACCGCCGCCTGAACCTCGTCGACGGACGGGCGCGGCCGACGGATCCGGTGCACCACCGGCGAGAAGAGCTCCTCCGGGAAGTCATAGGCCTGCGCCTGCACGTCCTGGGGAAGCGCGAGCGTGACTGGGCCGCAGTCAGCGGGGTCGAGGAGCACGCCCATCGCCTGGGGCAGGGAGCTGAGCAGCTGCGAGGGGGCGGTGATCCTGTCCCAGTAGCGGCTCACCGCCCTGAGGGAGTCGTTGGCGGTGGTGCCGGGACTGCCGAAGTGCTCCAGCTGCTGCAGGACGGGGTCGGGGTCGCGGGAGTCGAAGGTGTCGCCGACGAGCAGCAGCAGCGGGAGCCGGTTCGCGAGGGCGACGCCGGCCGCGGGAACCGTGTTGAGGGCACCGGGGCCGATCGACGTGGTCACGGCCATCACCTGGCGCCGGCGGGCCGACTTGGCGAAGCCGACGGCGGCCAGCGCCATCGCCGACTCGTTCTGGCCGCGAATGGTGCGGATGCCGTCGCGGTGCCGTTCGAGCGCCTCGCCCAGGCTCAGCGCGTTGCCGTGGCCGAAGATGGCGAAGACGCCGGGCACCAGGGGGATGACATCGCCCGATCGCTCGTCGAGGACCTGCTGGGCGATGAGGAAGCGAACGATCGCCTCGGCCGTGGTCAGCCGCACCGTCGTCATCCCAGCCTCCCTCGCCGTCAGAGCCCAGCCTAGGAGCCCACCGACACCCATCGGCGATCGGCGGCCGATGTCACGATGGCGTCGAGCACCCGGGCGCTCGCCACGGCGTCGTCGATCGTGGGCCCGTCGACGTGCTCGCCGTCGATGCTGCGGAGGAAGCCCCAGGCCTCGATCACCTTGGTGTCGTCGAAGCTCATCGTGATGCCGGCACCGGGCTGGAACGCGGCGTACTCACCGTCGCCGGGACCGCTCAGCACGGTGCTGGTCGACTGTCCCTGGTAGTCGGCTCCCGTCGAGAGCGACAGCTCGCCCGGTCGACGGAAGTCCCAGCGCACCAGGCCCGTCGTGCCGTGCACCTCGAATCCGTAGTGGTTCTGCTCCCCCACCGCGGCTCGGCTCGACTCGACGACGACCGCGACGCCCGACTCGGTGCGCAGGAGCGCAGCGACGTAGTCCTCGTTCTCGACCGAGCCGAACTCCACGGCCGCGTCCGCGAGGTCGACCACCGCGTAGTGGCTGCTGCCCGCGTCGACCAGCGGGCGTCGGGGTACGAACGTGTCAGTGATGGCCACGACGGAGTCCACGTCGCCGAGCAGGAAGCGCACGAGGTCGATGCCGTGCGAGGCGAGGTCGCCGAGGACGCCGTGGCCCCCTCGGTCGAGGGCGAACCTCCACGACATCGGGCCTCCGGGATGGGCGGCGTAGTCGGTGAACAGGTGCACCCGGGCGTGCGTGGGCCGGCCGATCGCACCGGAGGCGATGGCCGATCGCGCACGCATCACGGCCGGGACGTTCCGGTAGTTGAAGCCCACGGCACTCGAGACCCCCGCCGCCTGGACGGCCCGTCGGACAGCCTCGGCATCGGCAGCGTTCAGGCCCACGGGCTTCTCGATCCACAGGTGCTTGCCTGCCTCCGCCACTGCCACACCGATCTCGGCATGCAGGTGGTTCGGCGCCGTCACGCTGACCGCCCCGATCCGCGGATCGGCCACCAGGTCGCGCCAGTCGGCGTACCCCGCGGCGATGCCATGGCGGCGCACGAAGTCGCTGAGCTGCGCGTCCACGGGGTCCGCCGCGGCGATGAGCTCGGGGTCGCGACCGCCCGTCGGGAAGTGATGCCGCAGCCGTGCGTAGGCCCGCGCATGCACGTGGCCCATCCAGCCCGCACCGACGATCCCGATGCCGATCCGGTCGGTCATCGCACTCCTCGCCCTCACGCCCCGTGGTCCGTCCCAGCGTGCCGTAGTGTTCCCCGCGCCGCAGACGAACGTCCCACGACGACCGCATGATCGGGGTGCCGCATGACCACGTCCGAGCCGCAGAGCGCCGACCCAGGGGTCGCTGTCGTCACCGGTGCGAGCAGCGGCATCGGGGCCGCCACCGCGCGGGCGCTGGCCGCCCGCGGATTCCAGGTCATCGCCGCCGCCCGCCGGACCGAGCAGCTCGAGGCGCTGGCCCGCTCGTCCGAGCGGATCGAGGCCTGGCCGCTCGACGTGACCGATCAGGCGAGCGTCG
This sequence comes from uncultured Actinomycetes bacterium, assembly GCA_937902285.1. Taxonomy (GTDB): domain Bacteria; phylum Actinomycetota; class Actinomycetes; order S36-B12; family S36-B12; genus UBA10649. The sequence continues at coordinate 9,776 of CALGTB010000218.1, forward strand.
ACGCGCTCGCACAGCACGTGGCCGCGCGGGATGTCACCGTCCTCGTCGCCAATGCCGGCGGCGCCTACGACGCCCTCCCCATCGCGGACAGCGACGCCGAATCGTGGCAGCGGACCCTCGACGTCAACGTCATGGGCACCGTCCGCACCGTGAGCGCGCTCCTGCCACGGCTGATGGCGTCGCGGCGCGGACTTGTGGTCCTCATGGGGTCCACAGCGGGCCGCGTCGCCTACGAGAACGGCGGCAGCTATGTCGCCGCCAAGCACGCCGTCGCCGCGATCGCCGGGACA
>CALGTB010000219.1 GCA_937902285.1 uncultured Actinomycetes bacterium
CCTCCGCCACTGCGAGCCCGTCAGCCACCGCCTCCCCCTCCGCCACGGCCTCGCCCACCGCGACGGCAACGGCATCCGCGGACCTGTGCACCGCGAGCACCACCCGCCTGGTCAACGGCGGGTTCGAGGAGCCGGCCATCCCGGCTCGCTCGTTCCGCCAGCTGCCCGAGGGTCAGGTGCCCGGCTGGAGCACGACCGCGGCCGACCGGCTCATCGAGATCTGGTCGACCGGATACAACCTCGTCAGGGCGGCCGAGGGCAGCCAGTTCGCCGAGATCAACGCCACCACGGCGGCCGAGCTCTACCAGGACGTGGCCACCACGCCGGGGCAGGAGCTGACCTGGTCGCTGCTGCATCGCGCTCGGGGCGTGGCGGCGCGCGGCGACACCATGTCCGTCAACATCGGCCCTGCCTCGGGTGCGCCGACGGCGACGACGACGTTCAACGACGCGCTGTCCGCGGGGTGGGTGCGGCACTCGGGCACCTACGTCGTGCCGGCCGGGCAGACGCGCACGCGCTTCGGCTTCGAGTCAGGGCCCACGGCCTCGGGCAGCCTGAGCATCGGCAACTTCCTCGACGACATCTACTTCACGACGACCGCGTGCCTGCCGCCCGACGCCCTCGACCCGGGGCCCGCGGTCGAGCCGTCGCCGAGCCCCTCGCCGTCGTCCACGGCGACCGCGACGCCGTCGCCCTCGGCCAGCGCAACCCCCACCACCACCGCGACTCCCACCGCGAGCGCGTCGCCCACCGCCAGCGCGTCGCCCACGGCGAATCCCTCGCCCACCGCGACCCCCGACACCCCCGACACCGACGGCCCCGCGGCCGTCGTCGTCCCGCCGCGCGGGCCGACCGTGCTCCCCGTCGTCGACCCGGAGGGATCCGGCACCCCCGACGTGACCGACGTGCGCAATCCCGACCACGGCACCGCGGTCATCAAGGACGGCGAGGTCGTCTACACGCCCGATCCCGGCTTCATCGGCCGTGACACGGTGACGGTCGAGATCATCGATCGCGACGGCACCGTGAAGGAGGTCACGATCGAGGTCCTCGTCGGCCGGACGCAGGAGCCGACATCACCGGTCGCGCTCCCGGCCACCCTGCAGGCGGGCACCAACGTCATCCTCACGTCGCCGATCCGCACCAACGCCGGGCAGGTCGTGCGCGTGAGCGCCCTGTGCGCAGCTCGGGTGCGCGTCACGGCCTTCGGCGACGTCCGCCTGTGCAGCGTCTCGACATCAGGGGGGCGCACCGTTCTCACGGTCGCGTCCGGGTTCAGGGTCGGGGTCGTGCTGACGCTCTCGGCGCCGAAGTCGGGCCAGTACCTGCCCTACCGCGAGTCGAAGGCGTACGTCGTCCGCTGACCTGAACCCTGGCGGGCAGTGAGTCAGCCGACGGCAGCCTGAACGAGCAGGATCACGCCGATCACCACGAGCACCGCAGCGACCACCACCGCATTGTGCTTCGTCAGCCACGCGCCCCAGCCCTGCAGCACGGCGTCGGCGCGGTCGCCCATGGTGAATGACACGAGTACCGGGGCGGCGATGCCGAGCGTGGCCACGACCGTGAACACGCCGAGCACCACCAGCTCCTGGGCGAGCGGGATTCCGGTCTCGCTGATGGCCCCGGCCGCCGCCAGGGTGAGCAGCAGGTTCTTGGGCTTGATGGCCGCGAACGTGATGCCGAGGACGGCCGACCTGACCGGCGTGATGCCCCCGAGGGCCGCCATCCACGTGGGCTGTGTCGGCTCGTCTCCGGCTCGAGGGCGCCCGCGCCACTGCTGGACCGCCAGCACCAGGAGCGCAGCGCCGACGATCGCCCTCGCCCACCGTCCTGCCGTCGAGTAGCCGTCGCTCGACGACCCGGAGGCCTGGTTGACGAGGAGGACGCCGATGAGGCCCACCACCAGGATGCCGGCGAGCCATCCGGCCAGGAAGGACATCGCCTTCGCCCGGCCGCTCGGGCCGACGAGGATGAGGATGACGGCGATGATCGGAAGCGGGCTGGCGACGACGCCGATCGCCAGCGGCAGCACCTGCGCGACCGCGGAACCCATGCCGTGCCCGTCCCCTACGCCTCGACCGGGAGCACGAGCAGGCGGAACAGCCGCTCGGTCTCGCCCGCCGGATCGGAGGTGAGCCCGGTGTGCACGGGTCCGGGCTGCACGACCGTGCTGCGGGGGGCCGTGAGCCAGCGGAACCGCCGGCCGAGGTCGTCATCCTCGCGGAGCGCGCAGTCGGCAGCAGCCTCGAGCGCCCTCGCCACGGCCTCGGCATCGGCGCGCGGGTCGAGCGCGGACAGCCGATCGGCGTCGAGACGCACCTGCGACCCGAGGTACTCCAGGGGCCGGCAGTACAGGATCACGCCGGCGTTCATGGCCTCGCCGCGCTCGACGCGGGGCACCACCCGCAGGACCGCATACTCGAAGGCGTGCCGCTGACCGGTCACCTCACGGCCCTCCCCTCGATCGCAGCCCGCAGTGGCGGCAGCCAGGCGTCCCGCGCCGCCAGCCTGGCCGTGATCCTCTCAATGTAGGCGTCCCGAACCTCGGCGACGTCGGCGAAGCCGGGCTCGTCGACCAGCCAGCTGTCGGGGACATCCGCCACGGCGCTCGCGACCAGCGACGCCGTGACGAGCGGAGCGAGAGCGCGGTCGGCGCCATCGAGGTCGGGGGATGAGTCGGCCAGCACGTGATCCCGGGCGTCGTACGGGCGGGCGTCGAACTCGCCGGCCGTCGACCAGCGATGGTGGAACGTCAGCGTCGCCCCGTGGTCGATGAGCCACAGGCTGCCGCCGCCCGCGCGGTCGCGCCAGTGCAGGAGGTTCGGGTTGCGACGCGAGCGGTCGACGTTGCCGACGAGGGCGTCGAACCACAGGACCTGCCCGGCGGTCGAGGCGTCGACGGGGAACGCGGTGGGATCGAAGTCGAGCGCACCCGGGAGGAAGTCGACGCCGAGGTTGAGCCCGGCGCTCGCCCGCAGGAGGTCCTGCACCTCCTGGTCCGGCTCGCCCGCGGCCAGGGCGGGATCGACCTCGACGGTGACGAGGTCGGGCACGCGCAGTCCGAGTCCGCGCGCGAGGCCGGCCGACACCACCTCGGCCACCAGCGCGCTGCGCCCCTGGCCCGCGCCCCGGAACTTCACGACGTACGTGCCGAGGTCGTCCGCCTCCATGAGCCCGGGGAGCGAGCCGCCCTCGCGCAGGGGGGTGACGTACCGCGTCGCGTTCACATGGCCCAGCACGACTGGCGAGCCTAGCCCGCCCTCAGGGGTCGAGCCGGTAGCCCAGCCCCGGCTCGGTGATGAGGTGCCGGGGTGCGGACGGGTCGACCTCGAGCTTGCGGCGCAGCTGGGCCATGTACACCCGCAGGTAGTGCGTCTCCTTCTCGTACCCCGGCCCCCAGACCTCGAGGAGCAGGGTCTGCTGCGCGACCATGCGCCCCGGGTGCCGTGCGAGCACCTCGAGCAGGTGGTACTCGGTCGGAGTGAGCCGTACCTGCTGGCCGTCCCTGGTCACGATCGCCGACCCGAGGTCGATCTCGAACCCGGCGGTCACCACCACGTGCGGCGCGGCATCGTCGTCGCGCATCCGCCCCCTGCGAACAGCGGCGCGCACGCGAGCAAGCAGTTCGTTCATCTCGAACGGCTTGGTCACGTAGTCGTCCGCGCCTGCGTCGAGGGCCTGGACCTTCTCGTTGCTGGTGGCACGGGCGGAGAGGACGACGACCGGCACGGCATTCCATCCGCGGATGCCGTGCAGCACCTCGATCCCGTCGAGATCCGGCAGGCCCAGGTCGAGCACGACCACGTCCGGGTGGAACCGAGCCAGCTGGTCGAGGGCGCCCCGTCCCGTCGTCGCCACCTCCACCTCGAACGCGTGGGCACGCATGTTGATGGCGAGGGCTCGGGCAAGAGCCGTGTCGTCGTCGACCACCAGGATGCGGATCACGACGGTCCTCCGCCGGCCACGGGGATGGAGACGACCATCGTGAGGCCTCCTCCCGGCGTGTCCTCCGCGTCGAGTGTCGCGCCGACCGCCTCCGCGAGGCCACGCGCCACCGCCAGCCCCAGACCCACGCCTGACCCGGCCGGGACATCGCCCAGCCGCTGGAACGGCTTGAACATCCGCTCCCGATCGTCCGGGGCGACGCCCGGTCCGCGGTCGACGATGCGCAGCTGCATGCGCTGATCGGGGACCACTGCGGCGCACAGGCGCACTGGCTGTCCTTCCGGGGAGTGGCGTACCGCGTTCTCGACCAGGTTCGCGACGGCCCGCTCGAGGAGCCCGGCGTCCGTCACGACCAGGGGCAGGTGCTCGTCCGTCTCGTCGTGCACCGCGTCCTCCGGCAGGCCGCGCAAAGCCCGCTGCAGCACCTCGTCGAGCGACACGGGCTCGAGGATCGGGCGCACCGCTCCCGTCTGGATCCGGCTGAGGTCGAGCAGGTTGGACAGCAGTGAGTCCAGCCGGTCTGCTGCCTCCGCGGCACTCTCGAGGAGCGCGGCCCGGTCGGACTCCGGCAGGTCGATCGTGGGGTCCTGGAGCGTCGCCACCGAGGCCTTGATCCCGGCCAGCGGCGTGCGCAGGTCGTGCGACACCGCAGCCAGCAGGGCGGTGCGGACGGCATCGGACTCACGCAGCCGGGTCGCGTCCGCGGCACGCGCCTCCAGGCGATTCCGCTCCAGGACGGCGGCTGCCTGCGCCGCGAACGCGTCGAGCATCCGTCGATCCGACGCCGGGAGGGGTGCACCGGACAGCGCCATGACGAGTCCGGGGCCGGCATCGACGACGACATCGGCGACCTCGACGGTGGCCGGCGGAAACTCCCCGCTCACCTCGATCACGCTCATCCCGCGGCCGTCGGGCGTGGCCTCGAAGAGCGCCGCACTGCGCATGCCGAACGTCTCGCAGGCCTGGTCAAGAAGCGCTCTCACGCCGTTGCCGCGACCCAGGACGCCGACGGACAGGGACGCGAGCACGTTGGCCTCTGCTCGTCGCCGAGCGGCCTCCTGAGCGAGTGCTGCGCTGCGGTCGACGATCGTCGCCACGACCGAGCCGACGACGACGAACGAGGCGATGGCGAACGCGTTCTGCGGCGCGGCGATGGTGAAGGTCCCCACCGGCTCCACGAAGAAGTAGTTGGCGAGCAGCCCGGCGATGAGCGCCGTGACGATCGCCGGCAGCAGTCCCCCGACCAGCGACACGGCCACGACCCCGAGCAGGTAGGCCAGCAGCTCGGTGGACAGGGTCAGGGACCCGCGGAAGGGGTGAAGGGCGACCGTGAGCACCACCGGGATCACCACGGCCAGGGCCCAGGCCAGCACGCGTCGCTCGCCGGTCCGTGCCCTGCGGCGCAGGTTCCGTCGGTGCCCGGCCACCTCATGGGTGACCACGTGCACGTCGATGTCCCCGGACTCGCGGACGATGAGGTCGGCGGTGCTCGGACGCAGGGCCGTGCTGATCCGGCCGCGCCGTGAGGCGCCGACCACGACCTGCGTCCCGTTCACGGACCGTGCGAAATCGAGGACCGCGGCCGCCACGTCCTCGCCCACGACGGTGTGGAAGGAGCCGCCGAGATCCTCCGTCAGCTGCCGCAGGCGTGCGACGTCGTCCGGCGCCGCCCCGATCGTCCCGTCGCCGCGCACGACATGCACGGCCACCAGCGCCCTCCCCGACGTGCGGCCCGAGATGAGCGCGCCGCGGCGCAGCAGCGTCTCCCCCTCGGGCCCACCCGTGAGGGCGACGACGATGCGGGTGCGGGCGGCCCACGTGTCGTGGATGCCATGGTCGGCCCGGTAGCGCTCGAGCCCCTCCTCGACTCGATCGGCCACCCAGAGGAGCGCCAGCTCGCGCAGGGCGGTGAGGTTCCCCACGCGGAAGTAGTTGCCGAGCGCGGCGTCCACCTTCTCGGGCGCGTAGACGTTTCCGTGGGCGAGACGCCGCCGCAACGACTCCGGGCTCATGTCCACGAGCTCGAGCTGGTCGGCCGCGCGCACGACGGCATCCGGCACGGTCTCGCGCTGCTTCACTCCGGTGATCGCCTCGACGACGTCGTTGAGCGACTCCAGGTGCTGGATGTTCACCGTCGAGATCACATCGATCCCGGCGTCCAGCAGCTCGTCGATGTCCTGCCACCGCTTGGCGTTGCGCGAGCCCGGGACATTCGTGTGGGCGAGCTCGTCGACCAGTGCCACCTGCGGTCGTCGCGCCAGGATCGCGTCGACGTCCATCTCCTCGAAGCGCGCTCCGCGATGCTCCATGACCCGGCGAGGGATGACCTCGAGGGCACTGAGCATCGTGGCGGTGTGCCTGCGCTGGTGGGTCTCCACCAGTCCGACGACGACGTCGGTGCCTCGCTCGAGTCGACGGTGCGCCTCGCCGAGCATCGCGTACGTCTTGCCGACGCCCGGCGCCGCACCGAGATAGATGCGCAGCCGTCCTCGGGTCACGTCACCATTGTGGTCCGGAGTTGACACCGTGGCACTCACCCCAGGTTCGCCAGCGCCAGGTTCAGCTCGAGGACGTTGACCGTCGGCTCGCCGATGAACCCGAGCAGTCGGCCCTCGGTGGCCCCCTCGACGAGCCCGGCGACGACGGTGGGGTCGAGTCCACGGGCGGCCGCCACCCTCGCGATCTGCTGCTGGGCGTTCTCCGGCGTGATGTCCGGATCCAGTCCGCTGCCGCTCGCCGTCACCGCGTCCGGCGCGACCGACTCCGGGGCCACGCCGTTCGCAGCCGCGGCCTGCGCCTGGCGCTCCGCCACCAGCTCGACGAGGGTCGGGTTGGCCGGGCCGAGGTTCGACCCGCCGCTGCTCAGCGGGTCGTAGCCCGCTCCTGCCGCCGAGGGGCGCGGATGGAACCACTCGTCGCCCTCGAAGGCCTGCCCGATGTGAGCGGAGCCCACGATGCTGCCGGCGCTGTCGGTGACGTACGAGCCATCGCTCGTGCCGGCCACGATCCGGCCCACGGCGAAGATGGCCACGGGGTAGATCACGCCGAGCAGGACGGTCATGACGATGAGCAGCCGGACGCTCACCCAGGCCTGGCGAAGTGTGAGGTTCATGATGTCACCCGATCCCGGGGATGCTGGAGACGAGCAGGTCGATGGCCTTGATGCCGATGAACGGCACGATGATGCCTCCGAGTCCGTAGATCCACAGGTTGCGGCTGAGGAGCTTCGATGCGCTGGCCGGCCTGTATCGCACGCCCCGGAGGGCCAGCGGGATCAGCACGATGATGATGAGCGCGTTGAAGATGAC
>CALGTB010000220.1 GCA_937902285.1 uncultured Actinomycetes bacterium
ACGGCGACGTCCTTCCCGCCCGGCTCACCGGCACCTACACCGTGACGCAGGGCGGGTCCACGGTCGCCAGCGGCAACTGGTGGACCACCGACTCGTCCATCACCGTCGTCGGCACGGACGCCTGCCCGTCGGTGATGTCTGCCGTCGCCGTCGACGGGCTGTCCCTGAACACCGCCTACACGGTGAACGCCAGCGCCACCCTCGAACCGCGGGTCGAGACCGATGACGGCGACTTCGTCGCCGACGGAGCGCGGTCGACGGTCGTGGTCACCGCGAGCGCCTCGGCCACCACCACGAACAGCCCTGCCGATCCGGAGGAGCCTGACGAGGACACCGGCGGTGGCACGACCGGAGGTGGCTCCAGCGGCGGAGGTTCGTCGGGCGGCGGCTCCTCCGAGGGCGGAGGCTCGGCCGGCGGCGGGACGTCCGGCGGCGGGACGTCCGGCGGCGGCGCGTCCGGCGGTGGCACGACCGGCGGTGATCCCGTGCCGCCCGTCGTCATCCCGAACCCCTCCGGCTTCACCCCCGTCCAGATGCAGGCGCTCGCTCCCGACCAGGTGGCCACCATCACGCCGGCCGACTTCGGCCAGTTCGCCCCAGCGGTGCTCAGGGCCCTGACCGGAGAGCAGGCCGAGGCGCTCACCCCGGGCCAGCTGGCCAGCCTGCGCCCCGCGGCTGCGGCGGCCCTCACGCCCGCGGTCATCCGGGCACTGGAGCCCGAGCAGCTCGCGGGCCTGCGTCCGGCATCCGTGGCGCGCATCTCCCCAGCGGGCATCGCCCAGCTGACGGCCGACCAGTTCGCCGGGCTGCGCCCGACGGCGGTCGTCCGACTGGCACCGGAGCAGTGGGCGGTGGTCACTCCGCGCGCGATCGCAGGCCTTGCTCCCTCGGCCGTCGACAACCTCCCGCCCGCTGCGGTGGCCGCCATCGCCCCCAGCACCCTGCGCGCCATGTCGCCGGCCCAGCTGCGGGCCTTGACCCCGCGGCAGGTGGCGGCCCTCACGCCGGCCCAGCTGGCCCGGCTCACCCCGGCGCAGCGACGCCTGCTCTGACCCGGTGACCGCCGAGCCCTCCCGTCCCGAGCGGCGCAGTCCCTTCGTGCGCCGCTGGCGGGGCCGCGGCCGGGTGGCCCAGGCCGTGTCGCTGCTCATCGTGGCGGGGGCCGCACAGCGGTTCGTCGCGATGCCGCGCTGGACCAGGGTCATCGGCGATCCCGGCGAGGTCCCCGAGCAGTGGACGCCCGGCCACGAGGCCGTGCTCCCGGTGCGCAGCGGTGACATCGTCGAGGAGAGGGTTCGCCGTGCTATCCGGCGCGCCGGTGCCCGGCTGCCGTGGACGCCGTCGTGCCTGGCCGAGGCCACGGCGGGGCAGATCATGCTGCGACGACGTGGCACGGCCGGGGTCATCGTCGTCGGGCTGCGCCGCGCCCATGGCGGGGCACCGTGGGAGTCGCACGCCTGGCTGCTGGGCTCGTGCGGCGCCCTCACGGGTGGCCCCGCCGCCCAGGGCTTCACGGCGGTGACGGTCTTCGAGGTGCCCGGCGGGCTGCGGGCGGGCGAGGTCGACCTGTCGGGACCGGCGACGCCCCAGGCCGACGACTGGTGAGCTGACGCCCCTCCTGGCCATGCTCGGCGGGCCACGGCTCACCGCTCGGCGAGGAGGGGGGGGCGTGGGCATACGGGGCGATCGTGGAGCGGGTGACCGGGATCGAACCGGCATGGCCAGCTTGGAAGGCTGGGGCTCTGCCATTGAGCTACACCCGCGTGTGCAGCGTGCCAAGGATATCCGGACCTCCCCCTCGCCGGTGTCACCCGGGGTTACCGCACGGTAGGTTCGCACGCATGCCCGCCCCGTCCGAGCCCCTGCGCATCGCGTGGCTCGTCTACCGCGGCAACCCGCACTGCGGCGGCCAGGGCGTCTACACCCGCTACGTCGCCCGCGAGATCGCGGCCATGGGCCATCACATCGAGGTGCTGTCCGGGCAGCCGTGGCCCCAGCTCGACGACCCGGGACAGCTGGTGCAGGTGCCGGGCCTGGACCTCTACCGATCGCCCGATCCCTTCCGCGTGCCCCACGTGCGCGAGTTCCGCGACACCATCGACGCCCGCGAGTTCGCCCTCATGTGCACGGCGGGGTTCCCCGAGCCGTGGGCGTTCAGCCAGCGCGCCCGGCGCCTGCTGCGCTCACGCCGTGCCGACTTCGACCTCGTGCACGACAACCAGTGCCTGGGCTCGGGCGTGCTGGGGATGATGCGCGACGGCTGGCCGGTCACCGCCACCATCCACCACCCCATCACCGTCGACCGCGAGCTCGATCTGGCCCACGCCTCGGGCCTGCGGCGCCGGCTGTCGCTGCGCCGCTGGTACGGCTTCCTGCGCATGCAGCTGCGGGTGGCCCCGCAGATCCCGCGCGTGGTGACCGTGTCCACGAACTCCAAGACCGACATCGCCGCGCAGATGGGCGTGCCCCTCGACCACATGACGGTGGTGCCGATCGGCGTCGACGAGCTCATGTTCCGTCCCCTCCCGCACATCGCCCGGGTTCCCGGACGGCTCATGACGACCGCCAGCGCCGACGTCCCGCTCAAGGGCCTGAGCTTCCTGCTCGAGGCGCTGGCCAAGGCCCGCGTCGAGCGACCCGACGCCCACCTCGTCGTCATCGGCCGGCTCAAGGAGGGCAGCTCCGTCCCCGCCCTCATCGAGAGCCTCGGCCTCGAGGGCGCGATCGAGTTCGTGTCCGGGGTCACCGACGAGCGCATCGTCGAGCTCTACGCCGAGGCCGAGGCGGCGGTCGTCCCGTCGCTGTACGAGGGCTTCTCGCTGCCGGCCGTCGAGGCCATGGCGTGCGGGGTCCCGGTCATCGCGACCACGGGCGGCGCGCTGCCCGAGGTCGTCGGCCCGGACGGCGACAGCGCGCGCACTGTCGCCCCCGGCGACCCGTCCGCCCTCGCCGCGATGATCGTCGAGGTGCTGAGCGACGAGCCGCAGCGCGCCCGGCTGGGGGAGCGCGGTCGACTGCGCGCCCTCGAGCGCTTCACCTGGCGCAGCCACGCGATCGGGCTGGTCGAGATGTGGCGGGCCGAGCTCGCCGACCACGCCGCGCGGACGGAGGGCGCACGTGCTCACCGTTGACCTCGACCGGCTCCGGCTCGGCCGGGGCGACACCCTCCTCGACATGGGCTGCGGCGGCGGCCGCCATGCCTTCGCTGCCATGAAGCGCGGCGCCAAGGTCGTCGCGCTCGACGCCGACGGCGGCGAGCTGAAGGTCGTCCAGGACACCGTCACCGCCATGGACGAGGCCGGCGAGATCCCGTCGGGCGGTGCTGGAGTCCCCGTTCAGGGCGATGCGCTCGCGCTGCCGTTCGCCGATGGCGCGTTCGACCGCATCATCGCGTCCGAGGTGCTCGAGCACATCCCCGACGACCGCGGTGCCATCGCCGAGCTGGCGCGGGTGCTGCGACCGGGTGGGCGCATGGCCGTCACCGTGCCGGCCCGCCTGCCCGAGCGCATCAACTGGGCGCTCAGCACCGAGTACCACGACATCCCCGGCGGGCACATCCGCATCTACCGCCAGAACGAGCTCGAGCAGCGGCTCGAGCGGGCCGGTCTCATGCTCCGCGGGTCGGCCCACGCGCATGCCCTCCACTCCCCGTACTGGTGGATCCGCTGCGCCGGCGGGGTCAATGACGCCGACCGTCTGCTCGCGCGCCGCTACCACGACCTGCTCGTGTGGCAGATCATGAAGAACCCGCCCGTGCTGCGCTGGGCCGACCGGGCGCTCAACCCGCTCATCGGCAAGAGCCTGATCCTCTACGTCGAGAAGCCGTGAGCCGGGCGTGCTGACCCCGGACGAGCTCCGCGCCACCGTCGACGACATCGCCTCGGTGCAGTCGGCCGACGGCCGCATCCCGTGGGTGCCCGACGGCAAGACCGACCCGTGGAACCTGGTCGAGGCTGCCATGGCCCTCGACGTCGGCGGGCGCCACGACGACGCCGCGCGCGCCTACGACTGGCTGCACGACCGCCGCCTCCCGCATGGGGGCTGGCACTCGTACTACGTGGGCGACGAGGTCACCGATCCCACGCTCGACACCAACGTGTCGGCCTACGTGGCTGTCGGGGTGTGGCATCACTACCTGTCGACCGACGACACCGCCTTCCTGCGGCGCATGTGGCCGGTGGTCGAGGCCGTCTTCGACCACGTGCTGGAGTTCCAGTCGACGACGGGGGAGATCGCCTGGCGGGCGGACGACCCCGACGACGGCGCGCTGCTGACGGGGTCGTCGAGCATCCACCTCAGCCTGCGGTGCGCGCTGGCCATCGCCGGCCGGCTGGGCCACGAGCGCCCCGACTGGGAGCTGTCGCAGGGGGCACTGGCGCTCGCCATCGCGCACCGGCCGCAGGTGTTCATGGACAAGTCGCGCTGGGCGATGGACTGGTACTACCCGATCCTGGGCGGCGTGCTGCGGGGCGAGGCGGCGCACCGGCGCATCGCCGCCGGGTGGGACGAGTTCGTCGTCGAGGGGCTCGGGGTGCGCTGCGTCTCGGACCGACCCTGGATCACTGCCGCGGAGACCTGCGAGCTGGTCATGTCGCTCGATGCGATCGGCGAGACCGAGCGGGCCCGCGAGCTCTTCGGCTGGGTGCAGTTCCTGCGCCACGACGACGGCGGCTACTGGTGCGGCATGAACTTCGAGGGCGAGCGGTTCGACCTGCCGGGGCAGTACTTCACGCACGACCAGCCGACGTGGAACTCGGCGGCCGTCGTGCTGGCCGCGCATGCGCTCAGCGGCGACGGCCCGACCGCGGGGCTCTTCCGCGGCGAGGGCCTGCCCGCCGGCCTCCTACCCCCCTTCGATGCCTCGTCACTCGTGGCGGAATTCGGGCCCCAGAACTAGCCACGAGTGACGAGGCATCGGGGGTGTGGGGTGGCTAGCTGCGGTGCAGGACGCGCAGGCTGCCGGTGGTGGCGCCGGCCGTGAAGCCCTCGGCGACCGCCCGCTGCCAGACGTGGAAGGGCGCCTGCCCTCCGTCGGCCGGATCCTCGAACACGTCGTGGATCGCGAGCAGTCCGCCCGGCAGCACGAACGGCGACCACGACTCGTAGTCGGCCATCGCGACGTCCTCCGCATGGCCGCCGTCGATGAACAGCAGGCCCACCCGGGTGGCCCAGTGCCGGGCGGCGGTGGGGGAGTCGCCCACGACCGCGATGACGTCGGCCTCGAGCCCGGCGTCCTCCAGCGTGCGGCGCAGGAAGGGCAGGGTGTCCATGCGCCCGGTGCGCGGGTCGACGACCTCAGGGTCGTGGTGCTCCCACCCGGCCTGGTTCTCCTCCGAGCCGTGGTGGTGATCGACGGTGAAGAGCACGGTGCCGGCCGCGCGGGCGGCAGTCCCGAGGTAGACGGCCGACTTGCCGCAGTACGAGCCGATCTCGAGGAGCGGGCCGAGAGCGGCGGCCGCCTGACCGGCCCTGTGCAGGGCCAGTCCCTCGTCGTCGGGCATGAAGCCCTTCGCCGCGCGGGCGACGGTCAGCGCGCGCTGGTCGAGGGTCACGTGGCGGCGCGGCCCTTCTTGTTCTTGCGGAGCGACATCGAGGCGTCGTACGCGGCGATGTACTGCTCCATGGTGCAGGCCTTGATGGCGCGGCCGATGACGTCGAGCGGCAGGTCGTCGACCTTCTTGAACCGCACGCACGACTTGCCCATGTCCATCTTCTTCCCGGACGCGGCATAGTCGGCCTCGAACCGCGCGCGCAGGTCATCGCTGCCGTAGATGGCCATGAGGTAGACCGACATGTAGTTCTTCTGCGAGGCCAGGGCGGCGTAGGCGAGCGGCTGGCCGTTGTAGGTGTCGGGGACGATCGACAGCGGGATCTCGTACGTGATCATTCCCCAGTTCATCGTCTCGACAAGGCCCGCGGGCAGGTTGTCTCGGACCACCGCCCGCACGGCCGAGATAGCCTCCCGGCGTTCGTCGGGCAGGCCCGCGAGGTAGTCGTCCACCGTGGCGGCGTCACTGCGCATGCCGTCACCCTAGTTCGGCCCGGTGCCGTCGCACACGGTTTCGCCGGGGGTCCGGCGTGCGCTAACTTAGGCTCACCTAACCCACAGTCCGGCGACGTCTCGGGAGTGCGCGTGCTCAGCAACTACCTGATCGGCCTGCGGGAGGGGCTCGAGGCCGCGCTCATCGTCGCCATCCTCGTCGCCTACCTCGTGCGCACGGGCAACACCTGGGCACTGCGCCGGGTGTGGATCGGCGTGGGCGCCGCCGTCGTGCTCTCGCTGGCGCTGGGCGCGGTGCTCGTGGCGGTCGACGAGGCCTTGAGCGAGCGGGCTGCGGAGGCCTTCGCCGGCACGATGTCCCTCGTCGCCGTGGGCCTCATCACATGGATGGTCTTCTGGATGGCCACTCGGGCCCGCGGTATCCGCGACCACCTGCACGGTGAGGTCGACCGCGCCCTCGCCTCGAGCACCATCGCCGTGGCCGTCGTGGCGTTCGTCGCCGTGGCCCGCGAGGGGCTGGAGACCGCGCTGTTCCTGTGGGCCGGCATCCGCTCGACCGACGAGGCGGCGATCTCCGTCCTCGGGGCCCTGCTCGGCCTGGCCACCGCCGTCGTCATCGGCGTGCTGGTCTACCGGGGTGCGGTCCGCCTGAACATGGGCCGGCTCTTCACGTGGACGGGCGCGGCCCTCATCATCGTGGCGGGAGGCGTGCTGCGCTATGCCGTGCACGAGTTCCAGGAGCTCGGCTGGCTGCCGGGCGAGGACGACATCGCCATCGACGTGAGCGGAACCTTCGCGCCGGACGGTGTCGTCGCCACTCTCGTCCGCGGCCTCGTGAACCTCAAGCCGGTGATGTCGTGGCTGGAGGTCATCGTCTGGCTGGCGTACGTGATCCCGACGCTGATCCTCTTCTTCTGGGTCATCCGACGCCGTGATGCGGGTGCCCGCACCTCCAACCCGGCTCCGGCAGCGTCCGCCTAGGAGCGGTAGACGTACACGCGCGCACCCATGGGCACCCGGTCGAACAGCCATTCGGCCATCTTGATGTCACGGGTGCCGATGCAGCCGTGCGATCCGCCGTTGTAGCCATCGGCGGCGAAGAACGGCGAGTAGTGCACGGCCTCGCCGCCGTTGAAGAACAGGGCGAACGGCATCCAGGTGCGGTAGAGGCTCGACACGTGATCACGGCTCTTGCGATTGACGGAGAACACGCCCTCGCCGGTGTCCATCCCGGGCAGGCCGAAGCGGGCGTCGAGGGTGAGCTTGACCTTGCCCTTGACCACGAGGCGGATGAGCCGGGTGGTCTTGTCGGCGCACAGGCTGATGCTGACCTCGGTGCAGCGCAGGGGCAGGACCCCGAGCGGGTTGGCCATCTCGCGCAGCGTGTTCCAGGTCTTGCGGTCGACCACGCCGGTCTGGGGCAGCCAGAACTTGGCCTGGAACTTCTTGACGGCTGCCTGTGTCGACTCGCCGTAGCGCTGGCGCTCGAGGTTCGCGTCGGCGATGTCGTAGCCCAGCCAGGCCAGGCGCTCCTGCGCGACGTCGACGAGATGGCCGAAGTGGCCCTTCTTCAGCGGCAGCTCGCGTCGGGGCAGGTCGACGGCCGGGACGGTGGGGGTGGTCGGGGCCGTAGGGGTGACCGGGGCCGTGGGGGTGGTCGGGGTCGTGGGGGTGGTCGGATCGGGAGTCGTGCTGGGCGACGGAGTCGCCGACGCGGTCGGCGTCGGCGTGGCGTCGTCAGCCGCGGCCGGCAGGACCGGGACGAGCAGCAGGGCGCAGCAGGCGGCCACGGCGGCCGAGGTCGACAGTCTGCGTCTCATGGGATAACCGTACGACCTCTCGGCACCGCCGCACGACCGCGCGGTGCCCGTGCTGGTCGCCAAGGGCATCGACCGATGCCGAGGTCGGCGGGGTCCGGACGAGCCTCTAGACTCTCGGAGGTCACGCGGGGCGTAGCGTAGTGGCTAGCGCGCCTGCTTTGGGAGCAGGAGATCGGGAGTTCGAGTCTCCCCGCCCCGACCACTCAGCAGCCACTGCTGAGGCCACCGACTACCGGGAGTAATGCCGTGAAGAGCGATGTCGAGACCCTGTCCCCGACTCGGGTCAAGCTGACCGTCGAGGTTCCCTTCGAGGAGCTGAAGCCCAGCATGGATGCGGCATACGGCCGGATCGCCAAGAGCGTCAACATCCCAGGGTTCCGCAAGGGCAAGGTCCCGGCGCGCATCATCGAGCAGCGCTTCGGGATCGAGGCCGTGCTCGAGGAGGCCGTCAACGACGCGCTCCCGAAGGCCTACGAGGAGGCCGTGCGCTCGACCGGCATCATGCCCGTCGGTCGCCCCGAGATCGACGTGACCGAGCTCGTGCAGGGGGCGCCCCTCGCGTTCACCGCCGAGGTCGACGTCCGACCGGAGTTCGACCTTCCCGACTACTCGTCGCTCACCGTCGAGGTCGCCAACGCCACCCCGACCGACGACGACGTCGAGCAGCAGCTGCAGGGGCTGGCGGGCCGGTTCGCCTCCCTGACCGAGGTCGACCGCGCCGCCGCCAATGGCGACGTCCTCCTCGTCGACATCTCCGGCGCGACCGCCGAGGGCGACGCCGTCGAGGATCTCTCGGGCTCCGCGCTGTCCTACGAGCTCGGCACGGACGGCATGCTGCCCGGCTTCGACGAGGCTGTGCTCGGCGCCGTGAAGGACGAGGTGCGCACGTTCGAGTTCACCCCGCAGAACGGCGACTGGTCGGGCATCCCGCTCACCGTCACGGCCACCGTCAAGGCCGTGCGCGAGCGCGAGCTGCCGGCCCTCGACGACGACTTCGCCCAGCTGGCGTCCGAGTTCGACACGATCGGCGAGCTTCGCGACGACCTCGCCACCCGCCTCGTGCGCGTCAAGCGCATCGAGCAGGGGGCCGAGGCCCGCAACAAGGTGCTCGAGGTCCTTCTCGGCGCCGTCGACATCCCGCTCCCCGAGGGCGTCATCGCCGCCGAGGTCGACGAGCACTTCCAGGACGGGCACGAGGGCGACGGCGACCACCGCGCCGAGGTCGAGGCGCAGGCGCGCGAGGCCCTCAAGAGCCAGTTCGTCCTCGACAAGGTGGCCGAGGCCGAGGAGGTCAGCGTCGGCGAGACCGAGCTGTCCGCCTGGCTCATCCAGCAGGCGCCGCGCTACGGCATGAGCCCCGACGCGTTCGCGCAGGCGCTGGTCGAGGCCGGCCAGGTGCAGATGGCCATCCAGGACATCCGTCGCGCCAAGGCCCTCGCCGTCGTCCTGGAGTCGGCCCGCGTCGTCGACGCGGACGGCAACGAGGTCGACCTCAAGGCGCTCGACGCCGAGATGAACGCCCAGCTGGGGGCCCAGGCCCTGGGCGACGAGCTGCCCGACATCACCGACGAGCTCTAGCCCCGACGCGGCCGCGCCCGCCCGTCGCCGAGGCATTCGGCCCACGGCGAACTCGGGCAGTGGTGAGGAAGCCCGACGGCATGCTCCGCGTTAGGGTCATACAACAGGACGTCGTCAGGCGACGGCGGCAACAGGAGGCGCAGGTGAGCAACATCTACGGGCCCGAGTTCCGAGGTGCTGGTGGCGGCATGACCGGCTTCGGCGACATGCTCGACGAGAGGCTGCTGCGCGAGCGCATCATCTGGCTCGAGGGCGAGGTGCGCGACGAGAACTCCAACCGCATCGCCAAGCAGCTGCAGGTGCTGGCGGCCGAGGATCCCGACCGCGATATCGCCCTGTACATCAACTCCCCGGGCGGCTCGATCACGGCCGGCATGGTCATCTACGACACCATGCAGCTCATCCCGAACAACATCACGACCGTGGCCATGGGCCTCGCCGCCAGCATGGGGCAGTTCCTCCTGGTCGCCGGCACGCCGGGTCAGCGCTACGCCACGCCCAATACGCGCATCATGATGCACCAGCCCTCGGGCGGCCTCGGCGGAACCGCGTCCGACATCAAGATCCAGGCCGAGCAGATGCTCTACATCAAGAAGCGCATGGCGGCCCTCATCGCCGAGCACAGCGGTCAGTCCATCGAGACCATCGAGGCCGACTCCGATCGCGACCGCTGGTTCACGGCCGAGGAGGCCCAGTCCTACGGGCTCATCGACCACGTCTACACCTCGTCGGCCAACGCACCGGAAGCCTCAGCGCGCAAGGGCAAGGGAGAGAGCAGCAAATGACCCGTCAGACGAGCAGGGACCTCACCCCCACGGGTCGCTACATCCTCCCGGAGTTCCGTGAGCGCAGCGCCAACGGCGAGCGGGTGCACAACCCCTACACGAAGCTCTTCGAGGAGCGCATCATCTTCCTCGGCGTGCAGATCGACGATGCCAGCGCCGACGACGTGATGGCGCAGCTGCTGTGCCTGGAGTCGATGGATCCCGACCGCGACATCCAGATCTACATCAACTCGCCCGGCGGCTCGTACACCGCGATGACGGCGATCTACGACACCATCCAGTTCGTGAAGCCGCAGGTGCAGACCGTGTGCCTCGGACAGGCGGCATCCGCGGCAGCAGTGCTGCTCGCCGCCGGCACGCCCGGCAAGCGCTTCGCCCTGCCGCACGCCCGCATCCTCATCCACCAGCCCTACACCGAGGGTGGTGGCCAGGGATCGGACATCGAGATCCAGGCCAACGAGATCCTGCGCATGCGCGTCGAGATGGAGGGCATCCTCGCCCACCACACCGGCCGCGACCCGGAGCAGGTGGCCAAGGACATCGAGCGCGACAAGATCCTCACCGCGGCCGATGCCAAGGAGTACGGGATCATCGACCAGGTGATCTCCTCCCGCAAGGCGTAGCACCCCTCCCATCCCCGATGCCTCGTCACTCGTGGCTGATTCTGGGGGCGGTTCTTCGCCACAGGTGACGACGCATCGGGTTGGGTGCGGCACAATCGCGGCATGGCCAAGCGAACGGTGATCGTCGACGACCTGACCGGTGACGAGGGCGCACGCACGAGGGTGCTGCGGTTCGACGGCGTCGACTACGAGATCGACCTCACGGACGCCAGCTTCGCGGACCTCCGCACGCTGCTCAAGCCCTACCTGCGGGCGGCACGATCGAGCCGCCCCGGAGCGGGGCCGGCCTCGGTGAGCCGTCCGGGTCGGACAGCCTCGAAGCCCTCGAAGCCCTCGAAGCCGCGTCCCGACTCCGACAGCGCGGCCATCCGGGCATGGGCGCGGGGCACGGGCGTGGCGGTCACCGAGCGGGGTCGGGTCCCCGCCAGCGTGCGTGAGGCATGGGTGGCGGCAGGATCTCCTCGCTGACGCGATGGCGCGTCGGCGTGCCGTGACGCTGCATTTCCCCGCCGGCCGAGGTACGGTCAGGCGTAGTCCGGCCCATGGGGGTCGTACGTCGTACTGAGTTCTGCGCCGGCAGGCGCGAAAGGGGCACGAGTGGCGCGCATCGGCGAGAGCGGCGACCTGCTCAAGTGCTCGTTCTGCGGCAAGAGCCAGAAGCAGGTCAAGAAGCTGATCGCCGGCCCCGGCGTGTACATCTGCGACGAGTGCATCGACCTGTGCAACGAGATCATCGAGGAGGAGCTCTCCGAGGCCACCGAGGCGTCGTGGGGCGACCTGCCGAAGCCGCGCGAGATCTTCGAGTTCCTCGACCAGTACGTCATCGGCCAGGACCGGGCGAAGAAGTCGCTGTCCGTGGCCGTCTACAACCACTACAAGCGGGTGCAGGCCGAGGCGGCCACGCCCGAGCGGGCCAAGGACGAGCGCGTCGAGCTGGCGAAGTCGAACATCCTGCTGCTCGGCCCGACCGGCTGCGGCAAGACCTACCTGGCCCAGACGCTCGCCCGCATGCTCAACGTGCCCTTCGCCATCGCCGACGCGACCGCGCTCACGGAGGCCGGCTATGTCGGCGAGGACGTCGAGAACATCCTCCTCAAGCTCATCCAGGCGGCCGACTACGACGTCAAGCGCGCCGAGACCGGGATCATCTACATCGACGAGATCGACAAGGTCGCGCGCAAGAGCGAGAACCCGTCGATCACCCGCGACGTCTCGGGCGAGGGCGTCCAGCAGGCCCTGCTGAAGATCCTCGAGGGCACCACGGCCTCGGTGCCCCCGCAGGGCGGCCGCAAGCACCCGCACCAGGAGTTCATCCAGATCGACACGACCAACGTGCTCTTCATCGTCGGTGGCGCCTTCGCCGGCCTCGACCAGATCGTCGAGCAGCGGCTGGGCCAGAAGCGGCTGGGCTTCACCTTCGACCTCGTCGACGGCGAGCGCGTCGACGACGACACGAACCCCGACGACATCTTCAGCCACGTGATGCCCGAGGACCTGCTGAAGTTCGGCATGATCCCGGAGTTCATCGGCCGCCTCCCCGTGTTCACGACGGTCAGCAAGCTCGACCGCGAGGCGCTGGTGGCGGTGCTCACCGAGCCCCGCAACGCGCTGATCAAGCAGTACCAGCGGCTGTTCGAGCTCGACAATGTCGAGCTCGAGTTCGCGCCCGACGCCCTCGGCGAGATCGCCGACCAGGCGCTGCTGCGCGGCACCGGTGCACGCGGTCTCCGCGCGATCCTCGAGGAGGTGCTGCTCAACGTGATGTACGACGTGCCGAGCCGCACCGACGTCGCCAAGGTGGTCATCACCGGCGAGGTCGTCGCCGACAGCGTGAACCCGACCCTGGTGCCCCGCGAGGCGCCGCGTCGCGAGCGCCGCGAGAAGTCCGCCTAGGTCGCAATAACCTCACGCGGCGCGCGGCGATCGGGCAGCAGGCCCAGCTCGCGTGCCCGTCCCGCGGTCACCCTGCGGTCCTGCGTGCCGAGCATCTTCATGATCTCCTGCAGGTCCTTCTTCACGGTCGGGATCGAGTAGCCCAGCTTCCGGGCGATCTCGCTGTTCGTCATGTTGTCGCCGATCATGAACAGGATCTTGCGCTGCCGGTCGGAGAGCGTGAACTCGCGGTGCGGCAGTGGTGCGGCGCGCTTCCAGTGGTCGATGAGGGTCGGGCGCTGATTGTTCAGCCACATCGCCACGGCGCTCGAGATGCCGTCGACGTAGGACCACTCGTCGGCGTCGTCGTCGGTCCGCGACTCCTGCAGCAGGGACAGCACGCCGATGGGCGTCTCCGACCACAGCGTCGGCACGCAGACGATGCGCGTGGCCGGTCCCTGCGCGGCGTGCTCCGACTCGTCCGGCGTCGGCGTGGCCACGAGGGGGTAGTGCTCGCTGATCGAGTCGGAGGCGATGGCGATCGTCCGCGCAGACGTGAACGCGTCGCAGATCGGCAGGGGCACGCTGACCGCGATCCGGCGGAAGGCTGCAGCGTCTGCGTCGGGATAGCCGAAGTTGCCCACCAGCTCGAGGTGCTCCGTGCCGCCCATGGCGTAGATCTGCCCGGCGATGAAGCCGTACGGTGCCAGGCCGCCGAGGACCATGGTGCGGGCTGCCGCGTCCCCATGGGGATTGCCGCTGAGGAAGCGGACGAAACCCGCCAGCGCTGCCGCTCGGTCACGTTCCATGCGTATCGTCCTTCGTGGTGCCTCGGCAGTGCTGCCGACTCGCTCGACCGCCAGCCCGCCGTCGATCGACAGCGGGCCCCCTCCCCGATGCTAGAGGCAGCGGGCCGGAGAGTGATGCTCCTGGGCCCGCCACGCGCCGCGCGTCGGATGTCGATCATCCTCAGCCCACGGGGCGCTCCCCTCGCTACTGTCGGATGCACAGGGGACGACGGGGCGGTGATGATGACTCCCAGTGACGGGACGGACGACCGGCAGCAGTGGGTCGACCAGTACGTCCGCAGCGTCGTCGCGGCGAACCCCGGCCCGCTGATCGCGATCGGCCTCGACGGGGTCGTCGTCGAGGCGAACGAAGCCGCGATGGCGCTCACCGGCACCCCCCGCTCGGAGATCCTCGGGGCCGACTTCGCGGCCACGGTGGTCGAGCACGACGCGGTCTGGGAGGCCTTCCGCGAGGTCATGGTGTCCGGATCGGTGACCGACGTCCCGATGACGGTGCGCCACACGTCCGGGCGCGAGCTGAGCATCCTGTGCAGTGCATCGGTGTACCGCGATCCCAGCGGGGAGGCCGTCGGCATCCTCGCTGCGGCGCGCGACGTCACTGACGAGAACCAGGCCCGGCGCGAGCTGGCGGAGGAGCGCGACCGGCTCCAGCTCGTCCTCGGCTCGGCGCGGCTGGGGATGTGGGACTGGAACATGCAGACCGACGTCGCGGTGGTCGACGAGGGGTTCGCGGAGATCATCGGCTACCGGCTCGACGAGCTTCCCCAGTCGGACAGCTTCCTGTGGGCGAGCATGACGCACCCGGAGGACCAGGAGATCGAGGACGTGCTGACGGAGCGGCACGCCCAGGGGCTCGACGAGTACTACGACATGGAAGCCCGCATGCGGCATCGCGACGGGTCGTGGGTGTGGATCCGCGACCGTGGCCGGATCGTCGAGTGGGACGCCGAGGGGCGCCCCCTGAGGATGACGGGCACCATCGAGGACATCGGCGAGGCGCGCGCCAACGCCGAGCGGCTGGCCGCGGCCGAGGAGCAGTTCCGCCTGGCCATGGACCAGTCCTCCATCGGGATGTGCCTGGTGTCGACCGACGGTCGGCTCATGCGGGTGAACGAGGCCCTGTGCGAGCTGTACGGACGCACCGCCTCCGAGCTGATCGGGATGACCTGGCAGGAGCTCACGCACCCCGACGACCTCGACGTGGACGTCGCCATGGTCGCCGAGGTGCTCGCCGGGCGCCGCGACGGCTACCGCCTCATGAAGCGATTCGTCGGCAAGAGCGGCAACGTGGTCTGGGCCGACCTCTCCGTCACCATCGTCCGGGCGAAGGACGGCCGGGATCCGTACTTCATCACCCAGATCGTCGACGTCACGGACCGCCACGTGGCGGAGCAGCAGCTGGCCCAGCGGGAGCAGCTGCTGCGCGTGGTACTCGACCACTCGCCGGACCCCACCTTCCGCCTCGGTGCGGACGGGATCATCGACTACGTCAACCAGGGCATCGTCGACGCGTCGGGGATCCCGGCCGAGCGCTGGGTCGGCAGCACGATCGAGGGGATGGGCTACCCCGCGGACCTCTCCGCACTCTGGTCCGACTACTGCCGTCAGGTGCTCACGACGGGTGTGCCCGACAGCTTCGAGATCGGGCTCGACACCACGCGCGGGCACCGATGGGCCGAGGCGAGCGTGGCTCCCGAGATCGCGGCCGACGGCACGGTCGCCCACGTCGTGGTCACCCTGCGGGACATCACGCGACGGCATCGCGCAGAGGAGGACCTGCTCCGGCTCGCGACGCGCGACACCCTGACCGGCCTCGCCAACCGGGCCGTGCTCGCCGACGACCTTGAGCGCGCCCTGCCGTCTGCGGCCAGGTCCGGCGCGCTGACGGCGGTCCTCATGATCGACCTCGACCGGTTCAAGAACGTCAACGACTCCCTGGGGCACGGCACCGGCGACGAGCTGCTGCGGGCCGTCGGCCAGCGCATGAGGGAGCTCGTGCGCGCGGGTGACCTCGTGGCCCGCACGGGCGGCGACGAGTTCGTCATCGTGATGCGCGAGGTGGCCGACGAGGACGAGGCGGCGCAGAAGGCGAGGGCCATCGTCGAGGCCTTCCGGCAGCCGTTCACCGTCGAGCGCCAGGCCCTCTACGCGACGGCGAGCGTGGGCGTCGCTGTCGCGCGGAAGGACTCGTCGCCCGACGACCTCCTGCGCGAGGCGGACACGGCGCTGTACGTGGCCAAGGCCGAGGGGCGCGACCGGGTGATGGTCTACAACGGCGAGCTGCGCGCTGCCGTGTCCACGCGCCTGGCGATCGAGAGCGACCTGCGCGAGGCGCTGGAGCGCGGGGAGCTCGAGGTCTGGTACCAGCCCGAGGTCGACCTGACGACGGGGACGGTCACGGCGGTCGAGGCCCTGCTGCGGTGGAACCATCCGGACGGAGTGCTCCGCAGCGCGGAGGGCTTCGTCGAGATCGCGGAGGACACGGGGCTCATCGTCGCCATCGGCGAGTGGGTGCTCAGGCGGGCGTGCCTCGATGCCGCGCAGTGGACGCGGACGGGCGACGGGCGCCCGGTTGTCGTGCGGGTGAACGTGTCAGCCCGTCAGCTGTCCGAGCCCGACCTCCTCGCCGCGGTCGACGGAGCACTGCGCGAGTCGGCCCTCGACCCGGCGCTCCTGTGCCTGGAGATCACGGAGACGGCGCTTGTGCGCAGCAGCGGGCACGCGCACGCGAACCTCGAGGGCGCGCGCGCCCGTGGCGTCGGCATCGCCCTGGACGACTTCGGGACGGGCTACGCGTCCCTCGCCTACCTGCGCGAGTACCCGATCGACACCCTCAAGATCGACCGCAGCTTCATCACCCGGATCACGCATGTCGAGTTCGACCGGCAGCTGGTGGCGGGCATCCTCGCCCTCGGCGCCCACCTCGGCCTCGACGTCACCGCCGAGGGGGTCGAGACCCCCGGTCAGGCGGACGCGCTGCGGGTGCTGGGGTGCCGGGGCGCGCAGGGCTACCTGTTCTCGCGTGCCGTGCCCGGTGCTGCCGTGCCGGCGATGCTCGAGGCCGGGTTCGTCGTCGAACCCGTGGCGGGCTGACTCGGGCTAGGCCTGCCGCGACGCAGGAAGGGCGTCGGCCATCGAGGGCCATCGTCCGTCCGGGCTGATCGTCCACCCGATGCTGTGCGCCGCGAGCTCGCGCGGATCGACCTTGGCGTCCGCCAGGCCCACGAGGCGGGTGTCGCGGGTCGCGATGGCGGACACCGTCTGCTGCACCATCATCCCGTCGACGCCCGAGGCGCCCTGGATCACGTGCTGCGGGAACACGATGGCCCAGCGCAGCCAGCCGAACAGGTCGGCCGGGTCGGCGCCTGCTGCAGCAGCCGCCGTGACCGCGATGTGCACGCCACGGTCGGACAGCAGGCGAAGTGCCTGGCCGCCGCCGGACGGGACAGTGTCGATGAGGATGACGGTGCGCGCGCACTCGCGCCGGTCGAGGAACGGGGTGACCAGGTTGGGCAGGGCGAACTCGGCCGAGTCAGGGTTGAGGAGGATCGACGGCAGTTCGACCATGAGGGGCAGCGCGCGCTGGTCGAGTGCGTCCGTCTCGGCGAAGGCCCGCTTGAGCCGGGCGAGGACGATGTGCGTCGCCTCCGCCGCGAGCTGGGGCTGGCGTCCGACCAGCGAGACGAAGGCGTCGGGCTCTGCCAGGTCGAGGCTGCCGAAGGACCGGTGCCAGCCGAGCGACATCAGCACGGCCCCGACGTCGCCGGAGTCGGCGTCGACGATCGGGGCGAAGCGCGTGGTGAAGGCGTCGGCCGAGTCCCGGTCCGCTCGCAGCAGCGTCAGGGTGTCGACCGCCGTGATGGGGGTGTCGAGCTCGCCCATGATGTCCTCGGGGCGGATGTCGTAGGCGATGAGGTTCTCGACCGTGAACGGGTCGCGCGAGCCCTGGTCGATGGCCAGGCGGTGGAGAGCGGCCGCCATGAGCCCCGTCTGGGTGAAATCGTCGACCTGGTGGGCGGCGTAGCCGAACGACACGCTCACGTGCACGTCGATGTCGAGCTTGGCGGACGGCACCGCTCCGTGGTCGTTGATGTGCTCCTGGAGGCCGCGCAGCAGCGAGATCCCGTTGCGGATGATCGGTCCGCCGCCGAGGGCCAGCCACAGTCGTCCGGGCGCCTCGTACGCCGCGAACAGGTCATGCCCGGCGAACTGCTGATGGCCGAGCGCGAGGCGCATCACCTGCGCGACGGCTGCCTGCTCGAAGCGGCCGCCGGCGATGGCTCCGAAGTCGTCGATCGAGTACACGCCGACGAGCAGCGAGTCCGTGTGGGGATTCGCGTCGGCCCTCTCCTGCATGCGCTCGACAGCCTGCCCGAACGCGGTCAGGGTGGGCCAGCGGCTGATGCGGTCGAACATGACGTCGAAGGCCGCAGCGTCGCGGTCGTCGTTGGCGGCGATGACGGGGGAGAGCAGTGCTGAGGTGGCGAGGTCGGTGAAGGTCCCGACGATCCGGCGTGATCCGGTGATGAACCAGCCGGCCCACAGCCAGCGGGCGATGGTGATGCTGCTGGTGTTGGGGTGGCCCGGGACGGGGTAGAGCGGAAGCCGGAGGTGGCGATGACCCACGAGGTCGCGCGGCTCGGCCTTGGGCGCGTTCGGGTGGATGTCCGCCGCCGTGAGGTGCGTGGTGACGTGGCCGCGTCCGTCATCGACGACGACCATGGCGCGCGTCGCCGCGAACACCGAGACCGCCATGCGTGCGGTGACGGGCAGGGCGGCGCGGGCGGCGAGCTCGGGGCTCAGCGATCCGTCGGCGATGCGGGTCATGACCTCGGACTGGTGCGCGCCCCAGAGGACGAGCGTGCGGGTGGCATCGCGGACCCAGAGCCGGATGGAGACGAACCACAGCAGCAGCCACGCCGTCAGGAAGATGCCGAGCCCCGCGAGGGATCCGGCGAGGAAGGGATCGCCGGGGAAGTTGCGGCCGACCGCATCCGCGGCGACAGCCGCCACCCAGGCGATTCCGGCGCTCACGAGGGCCACGATGATGCGCCGGGTGTCGACCGCGTCCCGCAGCAGCAGCCAGCGCCGGCGATCGGAGTTCACCCAGCGCTCGACCGAGTTCACCGCGAGGCCGGTGTACATCGCGACGAGCGCCGCAAGGACCAGGGGCACGATGGAGCCCTCGACGGCCACGGATGACGCCAGTGGCGCGACCACCATGAAGGCGACGACGCCCGACGCTCCGGACGCCCACGCGGTGACGAGGCTGTGGAACCGGGCGTTGGGGTCCCAGTCCAGGGACGCCCGGCTGAGCACCAGGATCCGGACGAGGAATGCGGCTCCGAAGGCGAGCAGCGTCAGGGACCAGTCGTAGTAGATGCCAGCCAGCAGCGCGCCGACGAGCACGGCGTCGAACGTGATGGTGGTGGAGCGCCACGGCTGGATGGGGGCCGACGGGTTGCTGAGGACCTTGCGGGTGAGGGCGGCGCTCTGGCTCCGGAAGATGGCCTGGGGCGCGAAGACGCTGATGGCGACGAGGGCCAGTGCCGCCGGGACCGTCATCCGCAGGGGTGAGGCGTCCACCTCGAGGTCGGTGACGTTGGCGGCGACATGCCAGGCGGCCGCGGCCATCGCGGCGGCGGCGGTGACGACGCAGACCAGCCCGACGAGTCCGGCGCGGAACTGCAGGGCGCGCTCGGGATCACTGTGGCGCCGGTGCGCGGAGACGGGCAGCAGCCACGCTCCCCAGACGCGGACCAGGCGGCGGGCGGAGGCCCGGCGGCTGCGACGCAGCGGCCCTGTGGGGCTGGAACCACCTGTCCCATTGGTCACAGGGGGAGACTACCCCCGATAATGCACCACCATGCGAAACGCGCGATCCGATACCCGAGGCATGACGCCCTCGGTTCTCATCGCCGTCGTCGCGGCAATGGCCCTCGGCGCGCTCGGCCCGGCGGCCGTCCGTGCCGACGACGCGAGTCAGGGGTCAGGGCAGTCGGACGGGG
>CALGTB010000221.1 GCA_937902285.1 uncultured Actinomycetes bacterium
GGACCCCGTTGTTGATGGAGATGAGCAGCTCCTTCAGCCAGTGGAAGGACTCCTCCGCATCGAGGTAGTAGTACCCGAGCGGGATCAGCGTGACGATCACCGCTGCCCACGTCAGCCACCGCACAGCACCTCCGGGCAGGTCCACCACGAGTCGGCCGAACGTGCGGCTGCCGAGGACAGCTATGGCAAGGATCACCGGCGCACAGATCATGACGAGATCGCGCGTGCGGTCCTCGCCGAACAGGGTCGAGACCACCAGAGGAGCGGCGACGATGAGGATGAGCACGTAGACGGCCACCCACCAGGTCCGAACGAGCAGGAGGCACAGCACGAGCAGCAGCGCCGTCACGCCAAGGTAGCTCCACACCAGCGATGGACCGGCCTGGAGCGTGACCATCGCCTTCTCGATCGTGAAGCGGACGAACCCCTGGCTCGGATCGTAGGCGGTGGCGCCTTCGATCTTCTCCCCCGAGATGAAGGGCAACAGGATCCCGATCCGGGTCCGGTAGGGGTCGCCGGCGATGGTGAACCAGGCTTGGACGATCACCAGCACTGCCACGGCGGACGCGAGGAGCCGCACGCCGACGGCGCGCCACTCTGCGAAGGCGGGTACGACCGCCAGGAGGAGCAGGAGGACCGCAGCGACAAGCAGCTGCTCCGGCGACGTCAGCGCCGCGATCGCCGCGCCCAGCCAGGACACCCAGGTGCGCAAGCCGAGCACGGCGATCGCGACGCCCACGATGAAGAAGGCGTCGTAGCGTCCGATCTCGCGCCACATGACGGCTGCGATGCCGCTCGACAGGATCGCGGCGAGGGCCAGGTAGTGGCTCTCGCCGCGGGTGCGCCGCAGCACCAGCACGCAGACGAGAACGAGGGAGGCGATGGTGATGGCCACCTGCAGGAGGAGCCAGACGATGCTGGTCGTGTCGAAGCCGAGCGAGGCCCAGGCAGTGCCGAAGGCGTTGAACAGCACATTGGCCTGGAAGGAGTTGTCAGGGCTCTGCCAGTTCGACAGGAGCTGAGGCGAGAGCTCGAACCAGTTCCAGACCACGAAGCCGCTCTTGAGGAGGCTGACGGTGAGGAGGACGGCCACCACCAGTGGCGTCGGACGGGCCGCCACCCAGTCGGCGAAACCGCCCAGCCGGGCGCGAAGCACCGTGAGGACGGGGTCCTTCGTCACGCCGTCCACGAGCCATGTCCTCCAGTGCTGGGCCTGAAGGACGAGTCTAACGACGCGTCCTTACGGCTCAGACCGGCAGTTATGCTGACCCCGTGAACCGACGCTCGTCTGGCCTGGCGAGGCGCTGGCGAATCATCGCCCTTCCCACCGTCGCATTCCTGTTCCTGGGGTGGGCGTGGGCGTTCGCCTCACCGGTCGGCTCGGCTGCCGATGAGAGTTTCCACCTGACCTCCATCTGGTGTGCGTGGGGCGACTCCGATTCCTGTGTCATCTCCGACATCCCCGGCGTGGTGAGCGTGCCGGATCGCGTGGCCAACGCATCGTGCATGGCACAGCTCGGGAACGACAGCGCAGCGTGCGTCTACTCGCTCACGATGGACCTCGTCGAGACCAACGAGGTCAACCGCGGCGAGATCAAGTACCCGCCCATCTACTACGGCATCATGCGTGCGTTCGTCGGACCGGATGTGTCGACATCGGTGCTGATGATGAGGTTCGTCAACGTCGCCATCGCGGCGGCGCTGATCGCCTTCGCGCTCGTGGTCGCACGGCCCGTGGCTCGCCGCGCCATGACGCTGGCACTCATGGTCTGCATGGTCCCGACGGGCATCTTCTTCATCGCCTCGGTCAACCCCAGCGCATGGGCCATCACGGGAGGGATGCTCTTCTGGGCCTTCCTGTACACGCTGCTCAGCGAGCCCACGATCCGTACGAGGAGGGCGATCGCTGCCGGTGTCGGCGCGGCGGCCTGCGCGATCCTCGCCCTGAGCGCCCGCGGCGACAGCGCCATCGTCCTGTCGGCGTCCGCCGTTGCCGTGATCCTCCTCGCGTGGCCGCGACTGCGCGGCCGAGTACGCCTCCTGTGGCTGTCGCTCCTGGCCATCCCCTTCATCGCCATCGCCGCGGTGTTCAACGTGGGCCGCTACGCGTCCCTCGGCCTG
Source organism: uncultured Actinomycetes bacterium (assembly GCA_937902285.1). Taxonomy (GTDB): domain Bacteria; phylum Actinomycetota; class Actinomycetes; order S36-B12; family S36-B12; genus UBA10649. The sequence goes on from CALGTB010000221.1 coordinate 2,122, forward strand.
GTGTTCCCGCCCGGCAACCCGGACATGGATCAGCCGAACTCCGTGGTGAAGATGCTCGTCGAACTTCCCACCTTCCTCGCCGGGATCCTCGGTGGTCAGGTGTCGGTCTGGGCTCAACGATCATCGTCCAACGACTCGCAGATTCCGGGCTTCTCGTGGCCCGGGTACTCCTTCGGGGTGGGATCGCTCGACGTCCAGAACCCCGAGATCTCATCCCTCCTCGTCCTCGCCTGCGTGGGTGGCGTCGTCTTCCTGGGACTGAGGAGCCATGGCCTGCGGAAGATAGTGGCTCTCGGCCTGCTGTCGGCGACCCTCGTGGGCGAACTCCTTGTCATGCGCGGGCTCGTCGCCTTCCAGCCGATCCAGTCACTGCAGCCCCGCTACTACTTCGCGCTGGTGGTGGTGATCGTCAGTGTTGCCGCGATCGCCTTCCCGAGGAGGCCCAGTCTCGTGAATCGCGGGCAGGCCGCGCTTCTGGTGGTCGTCCTGGTCGTCGCCGACACCGCCGCCCTGATGGCGACCGTCGCCCGCTACACCTACGGCCAGGCGCACAGCTGGACAGGGCTCGTCGACGCCCCGAACTGGTGGTGGTCATCGGGCCCCAGCCACGTCATCACCATCGCGATCGGCGTCCTCGCCTCCGCCGCATGGCTCGTCGGGATGGCACGCATAGCCGTGCATGCAGGATCCGGGGCTCCTCGGGGCGATCGTGCCCCACGGGCGCTTGCCTCAGATCACGCGTAGACCGACGCGAGAGCCACAGCCGCGATCACTCCGGAGATTCCCAGCAGCTGGAGGAAGACCACCGATCGCGGCACCGATGCTCCCCTGTTCTGCAGAACGTGGCTCATGTGGTCACGGCCGGCCGTGAAGGGATGGATTCCCATGCGCAGTCGCTTGATGACGACGTAGGCGGTGTCGACCAGCGGCAGCAGGACCAGCAGGATCGCGATGGCGACACCCACTCCCGCGGGGGCGCTCTCGGGTCGCAGCCGAACCGTGAGGATGGCGAGCATGGCTCCCAGGAAGTACGCCCCGGCGTCACCCATGTAGACCTTGGCCGGGAACCAGTTGTGCCAGAGGAACCCGGCTGCGACCCCCGCGAGCGCCACGCCCATGAAGCACACGAGGAACTGGCCGTACATGTAGGCGACGATGCTCGAGCCCAGCGCAGCGACGAAGACCGTCGAGCCCGCCAGTCCGTCCGAGTTGTCGAGCAGGTTGGTGCCATTGATGACGATCATCACCCACAGCACGAGGATGGCGCCGTCGACCCATCCCGTGCCGGTCACGCTCAGGCGCGTTCCGAGCGCGAAGGCCAGAACGCCTACCCCCGCCTGAAGGGCCAGTCGAAGGTAGGGGTTCAGGTGCTGGCGGTCGTCCAGGAACCCCACGAAGGCCGCCACCAGCGCGGGCACGAGCGCCGTCAGCGCGAGGCTCAACTGCTCGGTGCGCTCCGTGGCCAGGAGGATGATCATGACCGACACGGTGAAGGCCGCCGCGACCGCGACCCCGCCGAGCTTGGGAATCGGGTTCACCTGCGTCTTGCGCTCGGCGTCAGGGTGGTCGTAGACCCCGAGCCGATGAGAGATCCGGATGCTGACGGCCACGACGGCCGCCGACAGGCCCGCGCTTCCGAGCAGGACCGCGAGGATGAGCCAGGGGTTCACGTGGCGAGGCGGCCTTCCACGTCTGCGGCGACATCGCGCACGATGCGATCGAGGTCGAGAGTCGGCTCCCATCCCAGCAGGTCATGCAGGCGCGTCGTGTCGGGTCGGCGGCGCTGCATATCCTCGAAGCCCGTCTCGTAGGCCTCGTCATAGGGGATCAGGACGATCTCACTGCTGGACCCCGTGACCTCGAGAACCTTCTCGGCCAGGCCGCGGATCGAGATCTCGCTCCGTGAGCCCACGTTGAAGACCTTGCCCTCGGCCTCGGTCGAGTTGACCAGGCCCAGCAGCGCCACAACGACGTCCGAGACATGGCAGAAGCACCGGGTCTGCTCGCCCGAGCCGAACACGGTCAGCGGCATTCCCTTGAGCGCCTGCTCGACCAGTCGCGGCACGACCATGCCGTAATGGCCGACCTGGCGTGGGCCGACCGTGTTGAAGAGCCGGACGATGACCGTTGGCAGGCCCTTCTCGCGCCAGTAGGCATGAGCGAGCACCTCCTCGATCGCCTTGGCCTCGCTGTAGGACCATCTCGTCTTCAGGGGCGACCCGAGAATGCGGTCGTCCTCCTCGTTGAGCGCATCCGAGGTGTTCTTGCCGTAGATCTCGCTGGTCGAGGTGACAAGGACCTTTCGGCCGTACTTGTGGCACTTCTCGAGCACGATCTCGGAGCCTCGGATGTTCGTCGCCAGGCTTTCGAGCGGTCGCTCGACGATGAGGTTGACGCCCACCGCCGCGGCCAGGTGCAGCACGGCATCGGACCGGCGCACGACATCGTCGACCAGGGCATCGTTGAGGATGGAGCCGAGCACGAACTCGACGTTCGTGCTGCCAGCGTGCTGCCGCAGGTTGTCGTGACGGCCCGTCGAGAGGTCATCGAGGACGACCACCGAGTGCCCCTGGGCGACGAGGGCGTCGACGAGGTGCGAGCCGATGAAGCCCGCGCCCCCGGTGACTAGGAACTTCGACACTGACTGCCTCCCGGCTGTTGACGCCTCATCCTTCCACAAGGCGCCCAGCACGAAGCGACCGATACAGGTCGGCATGACTGGCGATCATCCGATCCATGCCGTACGCCTCGCGCATGCTCACCCGAGCCTGGATGCCCAGGCGACGGGCGAGGTCAGGATCCGAGATGAGCCGGGACACGGCCGCGGCGACGCTGGCACCTGACGGCTGGCACAGGAGGCCCGTCAGGCCGTCGCTGACCACGCTGCCGACCGACCCCACATCCGTGGCCACCACCGGCAGCCCCGCCAGTCCTGCCTGGATGAGGCTGAGAGGCGTCCCCTCGTTGTCACTCGTGAGGATGAGGGCGTCGCTGGCGGCGATCACGAGCTCGGGGTCCGAGCGCCACCCCAGCATGAGCACGGGAAGGCGTTCGCGCTCCACGCGGGCACGAAGCCCCTCCTCCTCGTCGCCCGAGCCGGCGACCACGAAGAGCGCCTCCGGGTGGGTCTCACGCACCAGGGCGACCGCGTCGGCGAACCGGTCGGGTCGCTTGATGCCCGTGAGCCGACCCAGCATCGTCACGACGGGCCGATCGGGATCGATGCCCAGCGCCTGCCGGGCCACCGCGCGGTCCGGGAGAGCCGGCAGGTCGACGCCAGGTGGGATCACCTCGTACTGCCGGGCCGTTCCCACGCCCGCGGCGAGAAGGTCGTCGCGGACGCGATCGGCCACCGCGACAAGGCGGTCGGTGCGAGCAGCCAGTCGCCGCTCGAGGCCGATGACCGCCTGCGTCTTCCTCGGCGAGAAGTAGCCGTGCAGGAGATGACCGTGGTACGTGTGGACGAGTGCCGCATCCGTACGTGCAAGGCGCGCTGCCACGCGCCCGACCACGCCCGCCTTCGCCGTGTGGGTGTGGATCACGTCCGGTCGCAGCTCGCGGAACCTGCGAGCCAGCGTTCCTGCCACGACGAGGTCCGACCAGGGGCGAACCGAACGGCCCAGTCCCTCGACCCTCTCGACGGGGATGTCGGTTGCCTGCGTGTCTAGGTAGTCGGCCTCGTCAGCGGCGCAGTAGCCCGTCAGCAGCCGACTCTGGAAGGCATCAGGATCGAGCCCACGCATGGTGCTGGCGATGAGCACCGCGGGACCGCCCACGTTCATCCGAGCGATGACATGGACCACGCGGATGGGGCGACTCACAGCCGCGTCACCCGCGGTCCCGTCAGGACGCCGCGGGTGTCGAGGATGGGCTTCTTCAGGTCTCCGAGGACGTCCCGGTCGTATGCGGCGTGCGCCTGCAGCAGCACCACCACATCGGACTGCTCGACGGCTGACGTGAGGTCGTCGACCCTCGTGAGCGAGTGACCGTTCAGGTGCCACTCCGCCACGTAGGGATCGTGGTAGCTCACGATCGCCCCCAGTGCCTCGAGGGCGCGGGCAACATCGACGGAGGGTGACTCCCGCTGGTCGGCGATGTCCGCCTTGTACGTCACTCCGAGCAGGAGGACGCGACTGCCGTTCGCGGCCTTCCGCTCGCCGTTCAGGATGTCCTGGACCCTTCGCGCCACGTAGGCAGGCATCCCGTCATTGATCTCCTGGGCCAGCTCGACGAACCTGAACGAGTAGCCCAGGTGCGTCTTGACTCGGTGTGACAGGTAGTTCGGGTCGATGGGAATGCAATGCCCTCCGACCCCGGGTCCCGGGTAGAAGGCGTTGAATCCGAACGGCTTCGTGGATGCGCATCGGATGGAGTCCCACAGGTCGATGTCGAGCTCGCTGCAGAAGCGCGCCATCTCGTTCACCAGCGCGATGTTCACATGCCGGTACGTGTTCTCGAGGAGCTTGGTCATCTCGGCCTCGCGCACCCCCTTGGCCACGACGACCGTGTCGACGATCTGCTGGTAGAAGGCGCGGGCGCGCTCTGTGCACTCCCGGGTCATCCCCCCGACGACCTTCGGCGTGTTGCGGAGTGTGTAGGTGCTGTTGCCAGGGTCGATGCGCTCGGGGCTGAAGGCGCAGTTGACGTCCACACCGACCCGGAGCCCGCTCGACTCGAGGATCGGGACAAGCACCTCCTCGGTCGTGCCGGGATAGGTCGTCGACTCGAGGACCACCAGCTGCCCGGGACGCAGGTGCGCCGCCGCCGCGCGCGCTGCGGACTCGACGGCGTCCAGGTTCGGCCCGTGCTCGGGGGACAGGGGGGTCGGGACGCAGATCACGATGACGTCGGCGTCGGCCAGGCAGGAGGCGTCCGTCGTCGCCGAGAAGCCGGCCTCGAGCATCCCGGCGACGTCGGCGTCGCTGACGTCGTCGACATGAGAGCGGCCCTCGTTGAGCGAGTCGACAGTCGTTGCAGAGGTGTCCAGACCGGTGACCTGGAGGCCGATCTCGGATGCCCGGAGGGCCAGCGGAAGGCCCACGTAGCCGAGCCCGATGACGACCAGGGAACCCGCATCGCCAACGCCCGCGGGCTGTCTCACGTCGCCCCCAGATCCTCGTCGACCGACCGCGCTGATCCTAGAGGTCGGGCCGGAACCCCGATGACCGTCGTTCCGTCAGCCACGTCGCGGGTGACGAGTGCCCCCGCGCCGACGACGACGTCGCTGCCCACCGAGCGCCCCGGCAAAATGCACGACGTGGTGCCCAGCAGGCTGCGGGTCCCGATCGCGACGCCACCCGAGAGCACGGCGCCGGGGTGGACGGTGACGAAGTCAGCGATCGTGCAGTCGTGCCCCACCGTGACGAGCCGGTCGAGGTGCACGTGGCGGCCGACGCGGATATTGGTCGTCACCTGGCTGCCCGCCGCCATCACCGAGCCCGGTCCGACGACAGCATCCCTCCCACGGATGGCTGTCGGATGGATGAGCGTCGCGGGAAGGAGTCCGGCCGCGTCGAAGCGCCCGGCGAGCCGCTCGCGCAGGCCGGGGGCGGCGATGGCGACGACGTAGTGGCTGGCGCTCGGCGCCTTGAGGAAGTCCTCGTCCGATCCGAGCCACGCCGCGTCGATGCGGGCCAGCACGCCGGCATCGGGTTCGTCCTGTGCCACGAAACCCGCGAAGGTGAACTCGGACTCGTCGGGATCCATCGCCCGCAGGACGTCAAGGGTCTCCCGGCCGAAGCCGCCGGCTCCGACGATGACGAGGCTCTTCACGCCGATCGCCCGATCACCAGGTGCTCCACACCGGGCCACTGGGAGTCGGTGGTCACGCCCCGGCCGTCGACGAGACACCGAATCCCCACGATGTCGGAGGGGCCCCATGAGGCGTACTCGGCATGGTCGGCCTGCAGGATCGCGCCGTCAGCCGGATCGCCCGAGTGGAACGGCACGAGGCCCACCTGCTCGAGCTCGGCATCCGAGTACATCGGGTCGTGTACGACGGGGAGCCCCCCACGGGAGGAGACCGCCTCGACCAGCGGGAAGACCCCCGAGAACGCCGTCTCCTTCACGCCGCCGCGATAGGCCGCCCCGAGGATCACGACCCTCCGCCCCTGCAGCCCCGACAGGGCGCCGGACAGCCGTTCCACGACATGCGCAGGCATCGCGGAGTTGACGTCGCGAGCCGTGCGCACGAGAACCGCGGCCGGATCGTTGTTGAGGTAGAGGTGAGGGTAAACGGGGATGAAGTGTACGGCCACGGAAACGACGGGTAGGTGGATGTGGCTGTACGG
>CALGTB010000222.1 GCA_937902285.1 uncultured Actinomycetes bacterium
CGGCCAGCTCCTCGGCGGCGTGGTGGGCGATGGCCAGCACGTCCTCGTCCGGCATCGGGATGAGGTCGACCCGCTCGAGCTCGTCGAACAGCTCGAGATCGGAGGTCTGCAGGCGGTCGACGAACTCGCTCGCGACCGTGAGGACGACGTGGAGGTGCGGGTTGTGGACCGCGCTGCGCAGGGTGAACATCATCGGCCAGTCCGCTCCCCCTCCGCCGAGGCTGGCGAGCACCTCGACGTCGTCGATGAAGAGCACGGCCTTGTCCTTGCAGAAGTCGATCACCTGCTTCACGGCGTCGCGGCGACCGTCACTGATGACGCCTTCGGGGCGGATGCGCACCACCGGCCACCCGGCGAGCCGCCCGGCGTGGGTCCCCTCGGCCAGCGCCGCGGCCAGGCACCGGGCGACTCCCGTACGACCATGGCCCTGCGGCGCCACAACGAGGGGGGTCTGCGGCTCGCGTGCAGCGAGCAGCGACAGCAGCCGGTGCACGACATCCGCACGCGGCACGACGGGTGCCGACGGGTCGACGATCTCGGCGTAGCCGCGCAGCCCCTCGGGAAGGCTGATGGGCTCGGGCGGACGGTCTGCGGCCGCGGCCATCTCCTCGGCGGCCAGTGGAGCCGAGTCGCGCACGGCGACGGCGAGGGCCGATGCCGGGTCGGCCTGGGTCGCGCTGTCGCGCACCAACTCCGCCGTGAACTGATCGACGACCGGGGTCTCGAACGTGCGGGGCAGCGACGACAGGTAGGACTCGAACCCCGCGTCGACGTCGCTCGTGAACGTGGCCTTCGCCACTTCCGGCTGCTGCGCCCTGATCACGGCGGCGAGGTGAGCAGGGGTGACCCGATCGTGCCCCCTCCGCTTGGCCTCGCTCACCGCTGCGTCGAGAAGGGCATCGACCACGGGCTGTCCTGACACGGCCAGGGCGTCGCTCATGTGTCCTCGTACCTCTTGCCGCCGAACTGCTCCCGCAGCCGATCGTCGAGGTCGTCTGCCGAGCCGGCGACGCCCTTGACGGCGTAGATCAGCTCGTCCTTGTCGAGGTAGTCGCCCATGAGGACGTGGCGCGCCACAACGGTGCCGAGCCCGGTCTCCTCGTTGGGGACGACGAACAGGTGCCCGAACCACCAGTCATCGGCGTGGATGGCGATGTGCTTGTAGAGCTCCGGGGTCAGCGGCACCTCGAACAGCAGCGAGCACGACACGACGACCAGCGTCGCCTTCTCGTCCGGGTGCGCGACCACCTGGACGATGACGTGCGTCGAACCGGACAGGAATCCGAACATCCCGCGCTCGTCGATCTCGACGGGTCCGAGCGTCGTGAGGTAGTTCTGCACGCGCTCCTTGACTGCCGGGACGTCAGACACGGGGCCCGCTCACGAGTCCTCGTAGCGCTTGCCGCCGAACTGCTTCTGCAGCTCGTCATCGGCACCGTCAGCGGAGTAGCCGACGCCGTTGACCGCGTAGAGCAGCTCGTCCTTGTCGAGGTAGTCGCCGAGCAGGGTGTGACGGCCGATGAGCGTGCCGGTGGTCGCGCCCTCGTTCTCGATGAGGAAGAGGTGACCGAACCACCAGTCGTCGGCATGGACGGCCACGTGGCGGTAGAGCTCCGGGGTCAACGGCACCTCGAAGAGGATCGGCGCCGTCACCATGACGAGCGTCGCCTTCTCGTCCCCATGCGGCAGCACCTGGACGAACACGTGCGTCGAGCCGATGTCTATCCCGAAGCGGCCCTTGTCGTCCACGGTGATGGGTCCCTGCGAAGTGAGGTACGTCTGGACCCGCTCCTTGACGCCTGGCGCGTCCGACACCGTGACCCCCGCTCCTCGACCGCTGCTGCCGGTCAGCATAGGCAGCGGCGGGGGCGGCAAGGGGCACATTGCCCCTGTCTCTGACAGACGGGCCAGCTAGGTTGTCGGCATGGCTGTGGTGATGGGCATCGCCGAGGCGAGGACGCGCCTGTCCGCGCTCGTCGACCAGGTCGCGTCTGGTGGTGGGGACGTCCTGATCACCAAGCGCGGCAGGCCCATGGCGCGGCTCGTTCCTGTGTCGAACGCAGACTCGAGGGCCACCGATGCACTGCGGTTTCTGCTGGCGGCGCGCGAGGCCTCGCGGCCCGACACGGGGTCTCTGCGCGGTCTCATCGACGCCGGGCGGTAGG
>CALGTB010000223.1 GCA_937902285.1 uncultured Actinomycetes bacterium
AGGTGCCGGCAGGGGGGTTCCGAGGACCGCGGTGACGGGCGTGATGGTCGCCGGGACCCGCCACAGGAGGGAGGCGGCCGTGACCGCGACGGTGCCGAGCCCGATCAGCTGGATGGCGCGGCGCGCTCGAGGCGACGCCGGTCCGGGCCATGCCGCGTCGGGACGCGCGCCCACCGAGATCGGCAGGGCTGGGGGCTTCGCAACGGTCGTCATGTCGGTGGCGCTCATGGGTCAAGAGTGCGGTCGCCGACTCTCGTCACGCTCTCGTCGGCCTTGCTGTTGGTTCTGCCTTTGCGAACAGAACGAGGCCCCGGTCGCCATGACCGGGGCCTCGTTCCGTTCGGTGCGCTTACGACATGATGCTGACGTTGGTGCGGTTACGACATGATGCTGATGTTCTTGAACACCACCGTGCTGCTCGTCCACTTGCGCAGCCCGACCTGGGTGCCGGTCGGCGCGGCGTACTTGCAGGTGTTGCTGGCGATAGCCTGCGACAGGCTCGGGACGTTGACGAGGCGTGCCCCGTCGAGCGTCGCGAACAGGCTGTCACCGCGGGCGTCCATGACGATCCGGTGCTCGCCGTTGATCTTCAGGCCGGCGGGGAAGGGCACCTCGACGATCGGCTTGCCGCACTCGGTGCCGTTCTGCCAGAGCCGGATGATGAACTGGCCGCGCCACTTCGGGTCGTACTGGAACGTCAGTCCGCTCGGCTTGTTGCTCTCCAGGTTCGACGTGCGGAACCAGAAGCCGTAGCCGTCACCCGCGGTGAGCTGGGCATCCGACTGGATGGTGACGTCCTGGGACGGCATCGAGCGCGTGGACAGGACGCGGGTCTCGCCGGGGTTCGGCATCTCGACCGCCTCGTTGCTGATGGACGGCGAGCCCAGGACTGTCTTCCAGTCGCCGCCGAACATCCAGCCCGCCTTGCCGATGTTGAGGTAGCGGCGCGCGATCTCGTTGCCGCCACCCTCGACGGTCACGAGGTACATCCCCTGCGGGACCTTGCGGAAGCTGAGGTAGTTGGCCCCGCCCTGCGAGTACTGCGTGTCGGTGAAACCGCCGTTGGCGGACGTCGGTGCGATGCGCACGACCAGCCGGTAGTCGCTGGCCACCGCCTTCGAGGCTGCGACCGTCACGATCCCGTCCTGCTCGACCAGGTCGACGGAGGGGTTCGTGGTGGTGGAGCCGATGTTCCCGTCCGTGAGCACGCGAACGGGCTTGGAGTAGGTCGACTTGCCGTTCTCGGTGATCACGCGGACGATGATGACGCCCGACTGCTCGACCGGAATACGGAGCTCGGCATCCGTGTCCTTCACGGTCACGTTCTCGGATGCACGGCCCTTGCCGTAGGCGACCTCGTAGCCGATGACCCGGCCCTTGAGGGTGTTGTCCGAGGGCACCCAGGACACGATGACCATGCCGGGGTCACCCGGATCGCGGATGGCGGCCACTGAGGTGACGGGGTTGGGCCGCTCGTCACCGATGACGAGCCGGGCCTTGGGTCCCTTGCCTGCCCCGTTCACGGGCTGGAGGGTGATGACGTACATGCCACGCGCATCGAGGCCCTCGAGCTTGGCGTCAGTCGCATCGCCCTCGAGCTCCTGCTCGATGATCGTCTTGCCGTCGGAGAGGCGCGTCACGGCGAGGAGGTAGCTCTTGGGCTCGCGGCCCACGGGTGCCTTCCACGAGATGGCGGCCGCCTGCACGTCGTCGTACTTCGCCTTCAGGCCGATCACGCCGGCGGGGGTCGCCGGGTAGAGCGTGTAGACGGGGGTCGCGGCACCGAGACCGAGGTCGTTGCGGCTGCTGACCTGGATCTTGTAGACCTTCGACGGGTCGGTGCCGGTCACGGTGTACTCGTTGGTGGAGCCATCGACGACGTTGACCTCATCGCGGCCGGTCGCGAAGACCGACACGTTGTAGCGCGTCGCGCAGGCGACGGGGCTCCAGGCGATGACGAACGAGGTGGGATCGTCAGTCGTCCGGGCGGCCTTGAGGGTGTACGGAGCCTTGGGGGCGACCGCGCAGGCCTTCGATCCAGGCGCCGGAGTGGGCTTCGCCGTGCCGGACGGGCTGGGCGAGGCGGAGCCGCTCGGGCTCGCGGAGGTGGTCGGTGCCGGCTTGCCCACTGTGGACGCACTCGGCGTGGGCTTCGCTGCTGTGGTCGCGGTCGGGCTGGGGGTGGCCGAAGGGGTCGGCGTCGGGGTTGCAGCGGGAGTCGCCGCGGGGGCTGGCGCTGGGGCCGGCTCGGCCGGGACCGGTGCCGGCGCGGGATCGGCCGAGGTGACCGTCACGCTGCTCGACGACGTGTCGGCGGCGACAGGCTCGGGTTCGATCGCGGCGTTGGCCGCCGGTGCGATGAGTGCGGCGAGGACGAGGCTGCCCGCTGCCGCGCCCAGGGCGGCATTGCGAAGGCGTCGCCCTCGGCTGTTCGTGGTGTTCCGCATGAGTGGTGCCTTTCCGCCCGCGAGGGCCCCTGGCCGGCGCCGGGTGGCGCTGCCGTCGCCCAGAGGCGACCGTTGAACGGTGGCCCGCGAACCTTGCGGGAGGCTCTCGATTCGGTCACGCGGTGGTCAGGAGATGGCCCGCCGGGGGGCTCGCGATGGGCCGAAAGCCGCTTGTCGGGCCCGTGCGTGCCCTACTGTCCGAGGCATGTGCTGCTTCGTGCTCATCCTGGGCTTCCTCGGTCCGCGCATCGCCTTCCTCGCGGTGTGGATCTTCGGTGACGACCGCGTGCAGAACGCGTTCTCGAACAACTTCTGGTGGCCCCTGCTCGGCGTCCTCTTCCTGCCGTGGACGGCACTGGCCTATGTGGCGGCGTGGGCCCCCACCGGCGGAGTCACCGGAGTGGGCTGGCTCGTGGTGGGCCTGGGCTTCCTGCTCGACATCGCCAGCTACGCCAGCCGGTCGGCCGGCAACCGCTACCAGTCGGCCAGTGCCTGATCGTTCCGTCGAAAGCGGGGTGCACCGGGTGCCTGGGCGTGCGCAGACGCCGGCGGACGGCCTCGTCGGCAGTTCCGAGATGTACCGGCTGCTGGCGGAGAACTCATCCGACCTCGTGCTGTGGGCGCGGGACGGAGTGCTCCGATGGATCTCGCCGTCGGTGACCGCCCTGCTGGGCTGGACGGAGGACGACCTCCTCGGCCGCTCGTTCGTCACGATCGTGCACCCGGACGATGCGGTGGCCATGGACGCCGTGCGTCCCGAGGTCTACGGCGGTGCGCTGGTGCGGTCACGCGTCCGTGGAGTGGGGAAGGACGGACGGATCCGCTGGTTCGATGTTCGGATCACGCCGTTCGTCGATGCGTCGGGGGTGACGGACGGCTCGATCACGGCGGCCCGCGACATCAGCGACCAGGTGGAGGCAGAGGCGGCCCGCGATGCCGCGGAGCGGGCCCTGGCGGAGCGCGAGGAGAGGTACCGGCTGCTCGCCGAGAACGCCTCCGACCTCGTCTACTTCGCGGACGCCGAGGGCCGGGCGGTCTGGGTCGCGCCGACGGTGGCGGCCAGTCTGGGGTGGACCCCCGATGAGCTCGTGGGGACCGTCATCACCGACCTCGTCCACCCGGACGACTGGGACGTGGTCACCGCCATCCGCGAGGTCGCGGGCTCAGGCACGGAGGTGGTCGCACTGCGCCACGGCGTCGTGCACCCCGTGCTGGCGCGGATGCGGCAGTCCGACGGCGAGTACCGATGGATGAGCGTGAGCGCCACGCAGGTGCACGCGAGCAGCGATGCCGGTGCCAGCGTGGTCGTGGGGATGCGCGACGTGGATGAGCTCGTCGCCACGCAGGCGCTCGCCGAGCGCGGCAAGCGCGACGCCCTGACCGGGCTGTCCAACCGGACCCACCTCCTCGAGCAGCTCGAGCAGTTGCTGGCCGCTGGGCGCCGTCGGACCGACATCAGCGCCCTGCTCTTCTGCGACATCGACTTCTTCAAGTCGATCAACGACACGTACGGCCACGGCTCCGGCGACGAGGTGCTGTGCTGCTTCGCCGAGCGCATCCGCGGGTGCGTGCGCGACAGCGACATCGTCGCGCGCCTCGGGGGCGATGAGTTCGTCATCGTGCTGAGAGGTCTTGCGAGTGAGGGCGACGCGCTGCTGGTGGCCGACAAGGTGCGCGCCGAGCTGTGCCGGCCCGTGGAGATCGACGGCGCCGAGGTCAGTCGCACCTTCAGCATCGGGATCGCCATGGCCACTCCTGACGTGACGCCGGATCGCCTGCTGCGCGATGCCGACGCGGCGCTCTATGAGGCCAAGCTGGCCGGCCGCGATCGCACAGTCATGCACGCGGCGACGACGGGACCGTGACGTCATGCACGCGGCGACGACGGGACCGTGACGTAGAGCAGGTCCGTGATCGTCCGCCCGTCGCGCAGGGCGCGGCGCTCGTAGTGCGTGACCGGGCGCCCCGCAGGCCTGTCGATGATGCCCCCGGTCCAGCGCGCGTCTGCGGCGAAATGAGCCTGCATGGCCTCGGCGTACTCGACCCAGTCGGTGGCCAGGTGCCAGTACCCGCCGGGTGCGAGTCGCGATGAAATGAGGTCCATGACGTTGGGCTGCACCAGTCGCCGCTTGTGGTGGCGGGCCTTGGGCCAGGGG
>CALGTB010000224.1 GCA_937902285.1 uncultured Actinomycetes bacterium
CGTCGCAGGTGATCGGCGTACTGGTCCGCGTGCCCGACGTCGGGAGCAGTCGGGGTGGGCGCAAGCATGTACTCCCGGCCGAGCTCGATCTCCGGCGCCATGGCGGACCTGCCTTCCATCGTCGATGCACGTGCCACGTCGGCGCAGATGACGTCTGCCACCTGCTGCCATGTGACGGGGGATGAGCCGGACGCGCGGATGCGATCCTCATGCTCGGCACGGACCCGCAGGTCCAGGGCCTGACCCTCGATCGTGGTGACCAGGGCGTCCAGGTCGTCCGTCGGGAAGTACACCGCGAGGACCCCACCGGCCTCGCGGAGCGAGGAGTTGTCCGCCACGATCGGCACTCGCCCGAACGCCAGACTCTCGGACACGGGCAGTCCCCACCCCTCATAGCGCGAGGGATAGACCGTGAACTCCGCATGCCCGTAGAAGCGGGCCAGTTCGGCGTCGGAGACACTCGAGGACAGGACGCTCACCTTCCCGCCGAGGCCGCCGGTCGCCACGTACTCGCGGAGGAAGGCATCGGCGTTCCAGCCCAGGCGGCCGATGCACACGAGGTCCGGGACGTCGTCGATGCCATGCCGGTCGAGCAGGATCCGCCACGCCTCGAAGGCCAGGGCGTGGTTCTTCCTCGCCTCGACCGTGCCCACGAACAGGGCGTACGGACGTGGCCACGGTGAGTCGTCGTCGTCACCCGTGTCGTCGGGGGACAGGCCGCACGGCAGTCCGGTCACTCCACCCGAGGGTGGCACCTCACCGCGCTCGCGGCAGTACTGCTCGTAGTCGCGCCGACTGGACGCTGAGATCGCGGGCACGGCTGAGCCCGTCTGCGTGATGAGAGCGAGGTAGCGGTCGAACAGCTGGTTCACGGCCGCGGTGTGGCCGGTCTCGAGCACGGGCGTGAGGTCGTACAGCAGGTACACGCAGCGTGCGCCAGCGGCGTGCGCCGCCCGAGCGGCGGACATGAGGGCGTCATTGATCCAGACGGCCCCGAGGAAGACGAGCACGGTTCGATCGTCGACGACGATGGGGGCAGCCGAGCGCGCACGGGACAGGCAGGCCGACGCTGCGGTCGCGATGGCCTGGCGGTCAGGCGCCGGGTTGCGCGAGCCGACGCCCGCACGGATGAGCTGCGCCGTCTCGGACTCGTCCAGTGCGACGAACACTCCGCGCGATCGGTCAAGCACCACGGCACGCGAGCTCGTGTCGGAGTCGAGGAGCAGGGGCGCGGTCTCGGCGATGACGCGCTGCACGCCGGACACCGACTCGCGGCGCTGCTGGAACTCGACGAGGTCGGTGACGTCCAGCAGCGTCCCGGCCATGCTCGTTAGCGTAGGGGAGAGCGGGGCCCGCAGTATCCTGCGGGCGTGCCGGACAGCCAGCCCGAACGGGACCGCACGATCCGCACGCGCCTCGTCGACGCTGCCATCGTGGTCGGCATCAGTGTCCTCGCAGCCTTCGGGTCGGGCTCGCGCACGTGGACCGGTTTCAACTCCCCTGACTCGGAGTTCTACGCCTCACTCGCCCTCTTCGGCAGCGACGTCACCGACCGCTCCATCGATCCCGCCTACACGTGGACGCGCCTGGGGTACATCGCTCCCGTGCGACTCCTCGTCACGTCGCTCGACCCGTGGGCCGGTTTCGCCCTGTGGCGGCTTCTCCTCATCCTGCTGATCGTCGGATCCGTCTACGCGATCGTGCGGATCACGAGCACGCGTCAGCTCGCCGTGCTCACGTCCGCCGCTGCCGCCCTCAACACGGTCGTGCTGAGCTTCGTGGGGAACACCTACCTCACCGGCACGATCCTCGCCGCGACCTGCCTCCTGCTGGCCCTCGGGGTCTGGGGCTGCCTCGGCCAGCCGCGGCAGGCCTGGCTGCCCGCACTGCTCTCCGGAGCCACGGCGGGCTGGCTGGTGATGCTCAACCCGTACGCCCTGATGCTGGGGCTGACCATGTGGATCGGGCTGCGCGCCATCCCCCTCGTCGCCGATCGCGCCGGACGCTGGCGGCTGCTCGGCCGTGACGCCCTGCTGGCCCTCGGTGGCTTCGTCGTCGCGATGGGCCTGCTCCTCGCCGCGGGCGCCGTCATCTTCCCGGGCCGCAACTGGTTCAGCACCTACCTCGAGTGGAACGGCCGCCTCGACTACGGCAGCTTCGTCGGCGACCCGGATGTCTGGCAGCGGGACATCGCCCTGCTCGTGCCCGCCGTGGCCGTCGTCGTGGCCGTCATCGCGGTCATCGCCACGAGAAGCCGCGCCGCGGTCGCCGCGGTGGTGGTGTCTCTCGGCAATCTCGCCTTCACGGCCGTCTACATCGTGCTGGTGCCCGGTCCGTGGCTCGAGGCCCCCACGTACGTCGCCAAGCTGTGGCCTGGTGCCCTCGTGGCCATCGCGCTGTCGCTCGCCTCGATCGTCGGCCGCCGGAGCCTGGGCGTCGCGGGCTGGACCGTCGCCGCACTGTCGCTGCCGCTCGTCCTGTGGTCCGGTCGCTGGGACGACGACGTGGCGGTCGCCGGAGGACTGGTGGTCGCCGCGGCGGCCGTCGTCGTGTTCGCGGTCGCAGCGGTCGTGGGCGGGCGCACGTCGGGGCCGGTGTTCTCGGTCCTCGTGGTGGCGGCCCTGGCCGTGATCGCGATCGGGAGCCAGGTGCTGCAGAACGGCCGCGGACCGCTGGGCATCTACGGGCAGTTCCCCCTCCGCGCCGCGTACGTCGACTTCGACGCGGAGCTGCTCATGCGCTCGAGGGTGGCCGCGCA
Source organism: uncultured Actinomycetes bacterium (assembly GCA_937902285.1). Lineage (GTDB taxonomy): Bacteria > Actinomycetota > Actinomycetes > S36-B12 > S36-B12 > UBA10649. Next base: position 2,759 of record CALGTB010000224.1, read on the forward strand.
GCAGTGGGTCCTCGACCACACCTCGCGGGACGACTCCGTCGGCATCTGGACCGACCCGGACCGGCTGACCTCAGGCATCGCAGCCATGCAGTTGTGGGGTGCGTACAACAACGTCTCTGAGCTGCCGGCGCTGAGCCGCGACGAGGCCGACCGGCTCGAGGCGACGAGGCCGACGGCCCTCGCCCTCTACGCGCCCACCCGCGAGCAGATCGATGTGTTCGCGAGCAGTCTGCCACCGTGGGCTCGGGCCACGCCTCTCGAGTGCACCACGGTGCCCTTCCTGGGCATCGGGTCGCCCGAGGCGCACGTCTGCGTGACGCACCTGCGCTGGGTGGTGTAGCTCGCCGGGTGCGGTAGCCCGCTGCCTACAGCAGGTTGCGCAGCAGCCGCAGTCCGCGCAGCTCGGGTGCCGTGGCCGCCGTGGCCAGGGGAGCGAGGTCGCGGCGGATGTCGGAGAGCTTGCGGACGCTCGGACCGATGCTGCGGGCGGCGTCGGCGACGCGCCCGATGCCGGAGGAGTGCACGCTTCCCGACGCCAGGCCCACCTCCTGGCCGCCGGACAGGCGGTAGTCGATCACCACCGCGTCGTCGATCACCATCGCCTCGCGCGCGGTGGCCACCAGGCTCCACCAGCGATCGTGGTACCAGCCCTCGGGGATACTGAGCGGGGCGAAGGCATCCGGTCGCAGCGCGCTGGCGCCTCCGGTCGCCACGAGGTGGCGGAGCACCGCGCGCATGCGGGCTGCCGCAGTCATCCCGGCGAAGCCCGCCGGGACGGCGAACTCGCCCCGCAGCGTGCCGCCCACCTCGACGCCCTTCTCATCGACGAGACGGCCGTCCGAGGCCACCATGGCGGCCGTCGGTCGCGCGTCGAGCACGGCGCACTGGTGCTCGACGCGGGTGGGCAGCCAGATGTCGTCGTGATCGCCGAGCACCACGACGTCGTGCTCAGCGCACGCGCGGACCCCCTGCTGGAAGTTCTGTGCGATCCGGCTGCGCAGGTCGGTCGCCTGCGACGTGGCCGGGTGCACGACCGCACGGCCTCCGGTGAGCTCACGGCACAGCGCCACGGTCCGGTCGGTGGAGTGATCGTCGACCACGACGATCACGTCGGGCTGTCGGGTCTGCTCGGCGACGCTCGCCAGCGTGGCCTCGATCCACCGCTGCGAGTCATGCGTGACGAGCAGCGCCGCGATGCTGGTCACCGACGCGTCCGGCGGGCAGCCAGGCGCGCGATGAGCGCCTCGTAGTCGTCGGTGACGGCGTCCCACTGGTAGGCATCCGCCACGCGCTGGCGGCTGAGGACGCGCAGGTCCGCGAGCCGGTCGTCGAGCTCATGCGCGGCGATGGCGTCGAAGACCCGCGTCAACGCTGCCGAGTCGCCCCAGAAGAGGGCCTCGTCAGCCGTCACCTCACGGTTGAACTCGACGTCGAACGCCAGCACGGGCGCACCGGCGCCCATGGCCCGCAGCAGCGAGGGGTTGGTGCCGCCGACCGAGTGGCCGTGGATGTAGGTGATGGCATTCGCGTAGAGCTGGTCGAGCAGGTCCTGGTCGTAGAGCGATCCGGTGAACCGGATGCGCGGGTCATCACCTGCGGCACGGCGCACGGCCTGCACGTAGTCCTGCGAGTACGGCGCGCTGCCGACCACGACAAGCGGTCGCGTCTCGGCACACGCACGGAAGGCCCCGACGGCCTCGAGCACGTGGTTCTCAGGCTCGAAGCGCGCCACCACGAGGTGGTAGCCCTGGGCCTCGAGGCCGAGCTCGCCGAGTCGAGCCGAGCCCGGTTCGATCACCTCTGCGCCGTAGGGGATCACCACGCACTCGCGTCCGTACATCGCGCGCACGTGATCGGCGATCGCCTGCGCATCGGCGATGACCTCCTGCCCCCAGCGGACCGACGCGCGCTCGGCCCAGCGGTAGTAGCGGGCACCGGCCCCCCGCCACTTCTCGCGCCGCGACTCCAGGCCGTCGAGATGGATGGCCGTGGGGATGCCCGCCAGAGCGAGCGGCTTCAGCAGCGGGGCGTTGCCCGCGTTGAGGAGCAGGACGACGTCGGGGTGGCCGCGGACGATCGCATGGGCGGTGCTCGCCGTGGTGTGCGACAGCGTCTCGGCCATCCGGTGGCGGATCGCCGGTGCGTTGACCAGGTGCATGCCGCGGTACTCGGTGATGGTCTGGCCGGGGTTGCGGCAGTAGACCGTGACGTCGTATCCGCGCTCGACGAGCCGCGTGCCGATCTCCTCGACCGCGGTCTCGAAGCCACCGTACTGAGCAGGCACGCCACGGGTGCCCATGATGGTGACCTTCACTCGCTCACCGTACTCGGACGACCGCATGACCGATCCCGGACTGATAGCGTCACCGCCGTGCAGGTGCAGCCGCTGTCCATCGAGGGCGTGTGGGAGATCACCCCGGTGCTGCGGCCCGATGACCGCGGCGTCTTCCTCGAGTCCTTCAAGTCACAGGCACTCGAGGATGCGATCGGCCATCCGTTCACCCTCGCCCAGATGAACGTCTCCGTCTCGCGGATCGGCACGGTGCGCGGCATCCACTTCGCCTCCGTGCCGCCCAGCCAGGCCAAGTACGTCCAGTGCCTCGCCGGACGCATCCTCGACGTGGTCGTCGACATCCGCGTCGGGTCCCCGACGTTCGGCCGCTGGGACGCCGTCGAGCTCGACGACGTATCGCGCAATGCCCTCTACATCTCCGAGGGCCTCGGGCATGCGTTCTGCGCGCTCAGTGAGTCCGTGACCGTCGGCTACCTGTGCTCGGAGCCGTACGCGCCCACGCGCGAGCATGGGATCCACCCTCTCGACCCCGCCCTCGACCTCCCATGGCCGTCCGGCGCCGGGCTGCTGTCTCCCAAGGATGCTGCGGCACCCAGCCTGGCCGAGGCCGCCGAGCAGGGGCTGCTGCCCGACTACGCCGCGTGCGTCGACTTCATCACGGGATTGGCTCGCCCAGCCCGAGGCTGATGCCCTTGTAGGCCGTCGTGTCGACCCGCATGCGCAGGCCGTCCTTGACGGCACCGGCCCACCAGGCGAGCGACATCTGCTGCAGCGCGTACTCCTCCTTGCCCAGCCTGTAGGAGTCCTCGACGGCGCCGTCGGCGTAGATGTGCCCGTCCGACCACCGCAGCTGCATGGCGCGGGCATCCGCAGCGTGGGCGGCGAGGAACTCCCCCGCCCGGACATCGGGCGCCGCGTACGCGTTGGCGAAGCCGTCGACGCCCACGAACGTGGCCGGTCGGCGGACTCCCCAGCTCACTCCCATGGGGTAGTAGATCTGGCCGAGGGGCTGGTAGACCGTGCCGCCCGGGGCCGCGTACGGCGGAGACGGGAAGTCGACGACGGCCAGGGCTCGGTACACGATGTCGGCGTTGAGGAACAGCGACTCGGGAACGGCGTGGTCCCCTGCGCGCAGCAGGCTCGCCGCCCACCACAGGTGCTGGACGTTCTGGATGTAGTCGGGGTTGACGATGCCGTGATTGGTGACGGTGCCGTCCTCGTTGGCATTGGTGCCCGGCAGCCGGATGTCGAGGCGGACGCCGTTGACGACCTTGTCGTCACGCAGGTCGCTGGGTCGCGCGAAGGCCGCGATCGACATCCCGATCAGCGCGTTGCGCCACCTGGGGGCGCTGCCGTACCGCGGCATCATCGCCAGGGCCAGCGCGGGCGACATGAGATCCCAGGACACCTCGTCGGACTGCGAGTCGCCCGGCGTGATCTGCTGCCCCAGGCGATTGCGGTAGTAGCGGGGTCCACGGGCCGACGCATACTCCGCCTCGCTGACGACCATCGCGGCGACGTAGGCGCGCTCCTGACGGCTCAGCTCGGGCCAGAGCAGCCAGCCGGCCTGGCCGGCCGTCACCGCCCACAGGGCGGACTGCCAGCCGTTGCCCCAGCCGCCCGGCGTGATGGCTCCGTGCTGGCACGCCAGCGACCGGATGTGCCAGCGGGCGTAGTCGAGGAGCTCCTGACGCGACACCCCGCTGACGCCGCGTCCGTCCGTGGTCGTCAGCAGGATGGCGGCGGCGAGGGCGGAGTTGGCCGAGCGGCGCACCGACTCCTCGATGGTCCGGTGCGTGCTGAGCGGGTCGTAGTAGGGGCGGTCGACCCGGCCGCGAAGCCGCTTCGTCAGGTCGTTGGTGATGGCGAAGCGCAGGCCGTCCTGCATGGTCGCGAGCACCTCGGCATTGCCCGGGATCGCGAGGTCGCCGACCGGTGTCTGGGCCTTGCGCACCTTCGCTGCTGCCGCGAACCCGTAGCGCTCCCCCGCGGCGGACGCCGACGGGCAGTGCCCGGGCGCCGTGGCCTGGTTGCCGACCAGCGGCACCTCGTCGCCGGCCAGCGGATGGGTCTGCCGGCTCGTGCGGCGCACGTGCCCCAGGCCGTCACCGAGCACCCACTCGCTGCGGTTGCGGACGGCACCGGGGTCACTGCGGCCGTCGCGATCCCAGTCGCCCACGACCGGGATGTCGCCAGCCCGGCCGAAGGTGAACTGCAGCACCGCCGCGCGGACGTCCGGCGCCATCGTGACCTTCACGTGCCTGCCGACGAAGGACGGCCGGCGCGCGACGTCGGTCAGCCGCAGCAGCCACGTGGTGCCGCGCACGACCCCGATGTCGTCCCTGCCGTCGCCGTCCCAGTCGCCGACGACGGGGATGTCGCCGGCCTGACCGAACTGGTCCGTGCGCGACGGCTTGCCGTTGGCGCGCTGCCAGTGCCACGACCCGGCCCGGAAGACGCCGATGTCGGCCCGACGGTCCTTGTCGATGTAGCCCACCACGGGCACGTCGGCGGCATCTCCTCCGAAGGCCGTCTTGCCCTCCCATGCGGGCGAGTCCGCGGCCGCGTTGGTGACGAACCACTGGCCGGCCTCGTAGCGCCCGGGGGTCGCGACGCCGTCGCCGTTCCAGTCGGCGAGAAGCGGTACGCCGCCGGCCGGCGGCAGCGAGATGATCGTGCCCGCCTCGCGACCGTAACCGCTCGACCAGATCAGCCACGAGCCCGTCGTGGCCGACGCGGCCGCCGGCACTGACCCCGGCATCACCCGGCCTGCGCGCGAGTCGGGCACCCCGGGAAGTCGCGGCAGCGCGGGAGCGCGGTCGACCGCGCGTGGCGCGCCCGAGACCGTGACGCCCGCGGCGGTCGGCAGGCTCGCCCCGCCGAGCAGGGTCACCGCCGTCGCGGCGGCCGCCGTGGCGGCACCGGCAGTGACGAGAGGGCCTCGCCTCACGGGGCGCATTCGGGGCACAGCAGGTTCGCGGGCATGTCGACCCGAACGCTCGTGACCCGGTCATCGCCGCGCGCTGCCGCATAGTCGTCGAGCAGCACGCCGGAGGACGGCCGGAACCAGAGGGTCACGAGATCCATCGCCGGGTTCACGCTGAGTGACAGGTCGAGGTAGTTGAGCGTCTGGTCGTCGTAGGGGAAGGCAGGCAGGTCACGGTAGAACCGGTTGTCGGCCTTCGACATGACCCCGTGCAGTGACGACACCCACAGGTTGGGCAGCAGTCCCGAGCCGTCCCAGAGCATGGTGGTGCGGTCGGGGTACGGCACCGCAGCGGCCTGCGCGCGGATGATGGACTCCCCGATGAGCGGGTCGTTGACCCCCCGGGTGCGGTCGGCGCCCGCCTGGATCCCCGGTGCCGCGGCGAAGCCGGCCGCCAGCTGCCCCGGCAGGGCGCCGGAGTAGCCGAAGAGGCCGATGAGGATGACCGCGCCCAGCGCCGCAGACACCAGGGCTCCGACGCGCGAGACCCCCTCGAGGGCCCGGGTCAGGGCAACAGCGCCGAGGGCGGCGATGAGGGGCACGACAGCGAGCAGCATGGCGTCGAGCGGCTTGAGGACGTAGTACGACTGCAGGCGACCCGTGTCGGCCGAGTCGGCACCCGCCGCGAAGACGAGGGCCACGAGCCCGGCGCCGGCGATGGGCCCGACGACGGCAACCGCCATGGGCCAGCGTCCTGAGCGGACCAGCAGGACCGCCAGGAGGGCGGCGATGACCGGCGAGAGCAGCGCCAGGCCGAGGTTGAACGGCACCATCCCGGTGCCGACGGAGCCCAGGTCGGCCGTGAAGTCGCCCGTCGACTGTCCCGGCTCGACGCCGAGGATGGCCGCCGTCTGCGTGAGGGCCAGGACGATGGCTGCGGAGATGCTCGCCACCAGCCAGGCCACCCCGAGGAGGAGCCGATAGCGCAGCAGCGCGATCGCCACGACCACTCCGGTCGGCACCAGTCCGAGGGCCAGCGGAGTCCACAGGCCGATGACTGCCACCGCGCCGAGCGGAACGAGGAACCAGCCCAGCGTGCGGGCCGACCGCAGGCTGCGGGCGCCCAGGTAGGCCACCACCACCACGACGGCGACCGCCATCATGAAGTTGGTGAAGCCGGCGTTGAAGAGCAGGGCCGGGCTGCCGAGCAGGGCGAAGACCGCGAAGGCGGACACCGCCAGCGGGCGCGTCCATCGCTCGCGGTCGCGTCCACCCATGCGAGCCGCGACGTCACCGGCGACCCACGCCAGGGCCGCCAGGCAGGCCGCGAAGCTGAGCGCACTCCACAGCACGTAGGGGCCGAGCAGCCCCGTGCGGTCGAGGGTCTGCGACCAGCCGCTGGAGGCCAGCTCCGCCAGGGACCACAGCGTGGTGTGCAGCGTCGGGTACCACTGGTTCCAGGCGATGGAGCCGTCGACCGTGGGCCACGTCGTGCTGGCTGAGGCGTAGGTGTTGGCGAACGTCGTGAAATGGCCCTGGTTGTCCCAGCCGCTGAAGAACAGCCCGCTGACGATCTCGTAGGACGACCGGCCGATGTAGGCGGCCATGAGCCACAGCCCGGACACCGCCGCCAGGAGCAGGGTCAGGCCGTCGGCGAGGGTCGGCCGGGGGATCCGCACCTCGCGCAGCGCGGGGACGGCCCGCAGCGCCAGCACGAGCAGCACCATGGCCGTGAGCGCGAGGCGGGCGCTGACTCCGGTCACCGGAGTGCTTCCCGCCCGGGGGAAGACCAGGGCGGCGGCGCCGACGACCACCACGCCCGAGATGATCGCGCGCTCCGTCAGGGTGCGCCCCCACGGTGGAACGACCACCAGGAGCACGACCACGGCGACGAAGCCCACCGGCGGGATGATCCAGAGGGCCAGCAGGCTCAGGCCGGCCGCGACCCCGACCGCGGCGAGCGGCCGGTTCATGCGGGCCGCTCGAAGCTGATGAGCGCGTTGACGGTGCCGGACTGCACGGCGCTCAGCGTGGCCGTCGCGCCCTGCACCGTCATGCCGGCCTGGGGAACGGGCACCCAGCCGTCGGGTCCCGTCACCTGGACGGTGATCGTCGAGTCGACCCAGAGTGACTGGGGCTCGGCCTGGATCATGTAGTCCATTGTGCCGATGCTGTCGCCGGTGAAAGTCCCTGCCGGCAGCTCGTACGACACGGACACGGAGTTCTGGCCGCCGGGCTCGGTCCACCCGACGATGCGGATGAGCCGGTGCCCGAAGCCGTCCTCGACCCACCCGCGGCCGAGCTGCGGGTGGTTGCGGAAGGGTCGCACCGTGAAGCCGAGGGGGTACGAGGCTGTGAAGTCGACGGCCGCGTCGGGCACGTAGAGCATGTACGCCGACTTCAGCCACGACGTCTCGTAGCCGATCCGCTCCGGCGGTCCCTCGGGGCGATCCGCAGGCGTCGCGTTGGTGACCGTCATCTGCTGCGTGACGCGGGCCGAGCCGTCGGCGGCGAGCTGCGCGGTCACGAGCACGTTGCGCTGCTGGAACACGTCGACCTTGCTCTGGTTGCCGTTCTGCGTGTACACCGCCGACCAGTCGCCGGTCCCCGGGTCGTCGACGACCCCGGCGGCGCCGCTGTCGACGGCGAGGCGCTCGAGCTCCGGGCTCCTCATCCACAGCTGCGCGTGCCGCCCGGGGGCGGTGCTGGCGATCGCCTGCGCGGCCGCCACCAGGTCGTCGCCGGACAGCAGGCGGGTGAGCAGGTCGTCGAGCAGCTGCTGGTTCGCCTGCTGCCGCTCGACCGCAGCCTCCTGGCCGAAGGACTCGTACGCGTCGATGAGCAGGATCTGGCCGAGCTGCGATCCGTCGACCGTGCCGTAGGCCGCGGACTCGATGGGTCCGGTGGCGTCGAGCACCGCGGCGATGGCGGTGAGATCCAGGGTGATGACGCCGTCGACCTCCGGATAGCCGCCTCCCACCCAGGCCCCGGCCATCTCCTTGGCGGAGAAGTCCAGGTTGGGGTGGGTGTTGGTCACCACGAAGGGGGCGTTGCGCGGGTTGCCCGGGAAGAAGGGGTTGGCGCCGGGGCCCCACCAGGTGACGGGGGCGTTCAGCGGCGGGAAGAGCTGGGTGCTGGTCTGGCCCTTGATGGGGATCGAGATGCGGCCCTCGTTGAACTCCACGAGCACCAGGCTCAGGGGAGCACCGCCGGCCGCCCGCATCTCGGCCTGGTTGCCGATGGCAACGAGGTAGCGGCGGACGCCGTTGGCTCCCAGTGCGTCCGGCAGGACGGGCGCGATGTCCTCCAGCGCGCTCGCCGCCTCGAGCACCGGCTCCATCTCCTTCAGGGCCCGCACCCGCACGCGGTCGAGCAGCGACGCGGGCCAGGTGTCGGCACGGATCGCCATCAGGTGGCTGGCGGCGTCGTCGAGGTGGGTCGCGGCGACGTCGACTCGCTGGGGCAGGTCGGTGAGCAGCGCGAGGTCGATGGCGCCGTCGCTGAAGATCTTCGGGCCGCCGCCCTTGCCCGACAGGTCGCCGTAGAGGGAGAGCAGGTCGCCGGTGGCGGCGGTCACGTCACCCGCGGCCGCGGCCGCCAGGCGCCAGTTGTCGACGGCCACCGACACCCCGGGGACAGCACCCATGAGGTCGATCTGGCCGATGCCGACGGAGCGGTCGAGCTGCAGGGTGGAGGCCACCGCCTCCTCGTACTCGGCGCGCGCCGTCTCGTAGTCGCCGGCCTGCACCCCGTCGGCGGCGGAGGTGAGGTGCGCCTGAAGGCCCAGGCCGCCCAGCCCGAGGCTGGCGACGGAGTAGATCAGGCCCGCCTGCAGCCAGAGGACGAAGCCTCCGACGACGGCCACCAGGAGCCCGCCCAGCACGAGGCGAGGGCGGCTGGCGTTCACTTGCCGAGTATAGATAACGCCCTAGTATGCGCCGCGTCCCATGAGGACCGCCTTGACCGTCTTGGCCACGATGACGAGGTCGAGGGCGGGCGACCAGTGCTCGACGTAGTCGAGGTCGAGGCGCATGCGCTCCTCCCACTCGACGGTCTTGCGGCCCGACACCTGCCACAGGCCCGTGAGGCCCGGCTTGGTGAGGTGGCGGCGATGGTCGGCATCACCGAGCAGGGGCATCTCGTCGACGAGGACCGGCCGCGGCCCGACGAGCGACATCGACCCGGCGATGACCGTGACGACCTGCGGCATCTCGTCGATCGACCAGCGGCGCAGGACGCGACCGAACGGGGTGATGCGCGGATCGTCGCGGTAGCGGTCGACGATCGCACCGTCCGGCGCGCCGATCACGTCGGCGCGGATCTGGTCGGAGCCCACCCGCATGGTGCGGATCTTGGGAACCCGGATGATCTGCCCGCCGCGGCCGACCCGCTGCTGGAAGTAGAGCATCGGTCCCTTGCTCGTGAGCTTGGTGCCGATCGCCGCCACCAGCATGAACGGCAGGAAGAGAACGAAGAGGATGACGCCGAAGACGATGTCGAGGGTGCGCTTGATCGCGCGCTTGGGGCCGGTGAGGTAGGGCTCGTCGAGGTGGAGCAGCGGGAGGTTGGCCGCCATGCGCATGGTCACGCGCGGGCCGGCGACATCGCCGATCGTCGGGGCGACGAGCAGGTCGACCCGTGGGCCCTCCAGGCGCCACGCCAGTCGCTGCACGACCTGCTGGCCCAGGGCCGCCGAGCCTGCGACGGCGACCGTGTCGGCGTCCTCCAGGGAGATGCGGGTCATCACCTCGTCGAGCCAGCGGTCGAGTGCGGCCTCGTCGACGTCGGCGGCCGGCTCGTCGACCACGTCGACGACGGTGAAGCCGGCCACGGGATCGCGATCGAGCATGTCGACGATCTCGGACTTCATCGGCTCGGCGCCGACGACGATCGTGCGGTGCAGGAAGTGCCCGTACCGGCGCTCATGGCGCAGCCAGGCGCGCAGGCTCCAGCGCACGCACAGGAGCAGAGCAATGCCCACGACGAAGGTGATGAGGACGAAGCCGCGCGACAGGTCGAGCTTGAAGGCGAACACGACGATGGCCACGGCGCCGAACACGGTCGCGGTCGCGGCGACGACGCGCTTGAACTCCTCCGAGCCCACGCCGAGGATCCGCGTGTCGTAGGCGCCCCTCAGCACCAGCACGGTCATCCACGACACGACGACCACGACGACGAGCGAGACGTAGGTGGGGTTGTTCAGCTCGACCGAGTACGGGATCGCCCAACGCAGGATGAAGCCGACCACGCCGGCCACGAACACCGCAGCCATGTCGAGGAGGAAGGCCCGGGTGGCGTAGACCCGCAGGGGGTCGCGCCGCAGGTGCGGCCGGTCGCGGTGCGAGTGGGCCTCCGCCCACCCGATGCGGGTGGGCGTCATGAGGGGCACGGTGTGCTGCTCCGCAGCGTGGTTCACCGCGACGGCAGGGTCCTCACGCTCCTCGAGCGACACGCGCACCTCCGGTCGGCCTCTGGCGCTCACACGGTAGCAGCGGCACGCGCCGAAACGGCCGTGAGACGTGCGTCACAGGAGGATTCCTGCGGGCCGGTCTGCGCTGCTACAGCTGGGTGAAGACCCGGATCGGAACCTCGGTGAGCGTGATCTCGGAGCCGGGAGTGACCTCGAGGCAGTTGGCCAGCGGGTCGCACACCAGCTGTGCGCCCTCGGGCGCTGTGAAGGGCACCTCGCCGGTCTGCGCCCAGGCCACGACCGAGGTCTGGCCCTCGCGGGTGAACGAGCAGGTCACCGCGCCGGCCTCCTCGGTGCACCCGTCGAAGACCGAGCCGATGACCCAGTTCTCGAGCGCGAAGAAGCCCTGCTCGCCGTCCGATCCGGGGTAGGCCTGGATGCCCAGCAGCGGATACGGCTTCTGCGTCCAGATGTACCAGTACGAGCGCTCGACGCCGTAGCGCAGGTCGTCGATGTAGGTGCGGACGATCCAGCCGGCCGCATCGACCCCGGTGATGTCCTGCTTGGGCTTGTCCGGGCCCGGGCCTGCCAGACCGTAGTTGAGCTCGGTGTCCCACAGCGGGAGGTCGCCCGCACCGGCTGCGGCCAGGGCGTCCTGCACGGCCTCGAGGAGCAGGCCGCGGGCGACGGGGTCGCCGTCCGCCGCCGGGTAGGTGTGGATGCCGACCACGTCGATCGGCCAGTCCTTGGCGGCCAGCGCCTTCAGGTAGGCCGGGAAGAACTTGTCGAAGGACGCCGTGAGCCGGGTCGACGGCGAGGCCGACACGACGAGGGCGGCGGGGTCGATCGCCTTGATGATGTCGTAGGCCCGCTTCGTCAGCTCGGCCATCTCCTCAGGCGTTCCGGCCCAGAAGTTCTTGAGGTTCGCCTCGTTCCAGATCTGGTACGACGTGATCCGGCCCTTGTAGCGCGTCGCCACCTCAGTCACCCAGGCGTCCCACGCGTCGAGGTCCTTCGGCGCACTGGCCGCCCCCGGCTGCGGGTAGTCGTCGGGACCGATGACCTTCGCGTTCCACTCGGGCGTGGTGCCCAGGACCATGAGGATGTCGGTCATGCCCTTCGACTGGGCGTTCTCGAGGATGCCCTCGAGGTTGTCCCACTTGTAGACGCCCGGCTCGAGCTCGATCTGCGACCACGCGGTGCCGTTGTCCCACAGCCGCAGGGCGCCGAACGGAGCCGACGGCCAGGCCCCCGCCTCGGCCCCCTCGACGTGCATGCCCACGAGGGTCGCGGGCACGCTGCCCTCGACGGGCGCCGTGGCCGACGCGGACGCGCTCGCCGACTCGGTCGGGGGCGCGGCGTCGCCCGACGAGCAGGACGACAGCACGAGGGCGCCCACGGCGAGGCCGGCGGCGGCGGTGATCAGCTTGGCGTGAGTCCGAACCATTGCGGCATGCTTCCAATCGTCACTGTGCTGCCCGGGATGACAGGCGTGCACTGGTTGAGCGCGGTGCAGGTCTGCGTCGCAGCTGCCGGTACCACGAAGGTACCTGAGCCCTTCGAGGCCCAGGCAATCACCTGCGGGAAGTCGTTGTCACCGAGCTGGCAGACGTTCACGTCCCCCGAGGTGCAGGAGTAGAAGCGGTCCTTCATCCACCCGTAGACGGTCTGGTAGCCGACCGAGCCCACGGTGCCGTTGAACATCTGGATCCCGACGAGATCGGCCTGCTGGTCCCAGTAGTACCAGTAGGCGCGCGCCACGCCGAGCCGGATGTTGTCCAGGTAGGTCTGGGCCACCCACGCGGCCGCGGTGGCGCCCTCGATGTTCTTGTCAGGGTTGCCGCTGCCCGGGCCCTTGATCCCGTAGTTGATCTCGGTGTCCCACAGCTGCTTGCTCGCCGGGACCTTCGCGGACTTCATGTCCTTCTGGACCTTGACGATGTAGTCGGCGCGGGTTGCGGGCGTGCCGGTGCTCGGCGGGTACAGGTGCACGGCCACGGCGTCAATCGGCCAGCTCTTCTTCTTCAGCGCCTTCAGGTAGGCGGGGAAGAACTTGTTGTAGGCACTGGTCAGGCGCACGGTGGTGCTGGCCGACACGACCTTGGCGGTGGGGTCGTACTTGCGGATGATCTTCGCCGCCTCCGCCGTGAGGTCGGCCATCTGCTGCGGGGTGCCCTGCCAGAACGTCGTGAGGTTCGCCTCGTTCCAGATCTGGTACGACTCGATGGAGGCCGAGTAGCGCTGCACGACGGCCGTGACCCACGCCTTCCAGTCCTTCATGGACGGCATCGACGCGGCGCCCTTGTTGGGGTAGGTGCCCTGCTTGGTGTTGCTGGCCGCCCACGTCGGCGTCGATCCGAGGACGTACATGATCTGGGCGCCCTGCTTGTTGGCGTTGGCGATCGCGGCGTCGAGGCCGTTCCACCAGTAGACGTTCTTCTTCTGCTGCACCTGTCCCCAGGCCACGCCCGAGTCCCACAGCCGCACGGCGCCGTAGGGCACCGTCGGCGTCACTCCCTGGGAGATGTCGGGGATGTGCATGCCGAACTGCGACGCGGGGATGGGGTTGGGGGCGACGGTGGCGGCGGTGGCCGGCACGGACGCGACGACCCCGAGCCCGAGGGCCGTCGTCAGGAGGGTGGCAAGCAGGACACGGCGCATGGAAGCAGACCTCTCGTAGCCGACGTGATCGAATCGACCCTAACCCACGGATCGGGCGTTGCCGGGCACCGACGCCTACCGGCGGCGCAGCACGTAGAGGCTCTGCCCGTCCGTTTCGCCTCCGTACTCGAAACGGTCGACTGCCAGCCCTGCGGCGTTCACGTGGTCCTCGAAGTGGCGGCGCGAGAAGCGCGTGCAGTGCAGGCGGCCCTTCCACTCCAGGGGCCCGTAGCCCTCGGGGTTCTCCTCCCAGCCCGCCACGTCCTCCTCCACGAAGCAGGTCACGAAGGCCTTCCCCGCGGGAGCGAGGGCCTCGCCGATGAGGCCGAGGTAGGCGGGGGTGTCCTCGTCGTTCATGTGGGAGAAGACCGAGTAGGCGTAGAACACGTCCACGCTGCCCGGGTCGGCGGCGAGGGTGCGCTCCGGCGTCCCGTCGGGGTTGTAGCGCTCGTTGCTCACGTCGACGCAGGTGAACCGGAAGCCCGGTCCGGCGAGGTTGGCCTCGGCCCAGTCGACGAGCTCGCGCTGCACGTCGACACCGTGGTAGTCGGCCACGCGGCCGAGATGCTCGCGCACCCCGACGGCCAGCCGCCCCGCGCCGCATCCCCAGTCGAGCAGGCTCGACTGCGTCGTCAGGCCGGCGTGCTTCTCGAGCCTGCGCACGTCGCGCACCGCGGTCTTGATGAACGCCGCGTCGTTCTTGAAGTGCTTGCCTCCCATGCGGTACTTGCTGGGGGGGAGGACTCCAGCGGACGTCTCGGACTTCCGGTTCCCGAACATGCTCCGCAGCCTACGGGTCTACTTGAGCAGACGGCTCATGCGCCGATCCGCCAGCGGACGGCCTCCGGTCTGGCAGGTCGGGCAGTACTGCAGCGACGAGCTGGCGAAGGACACCTCCAGAACCGTGTCGCCGCAGACCGGGCACGCCTGCCCCGCCCGGCCGTGCACCGCCAGGTTGGCCTTCTTCTCCGCCTTCAGGGTGCCCGTGCCGTGGCCGACGCTGTTGTCGATGGCCGTCGACAGCGTCGCGCGCATGCAGTCGTAGAGCAGGCCGACCTCGTCGTCGGTCAGCGACGAGCACGGGTGGAACGGGGAGATGCGGGCGGCATGCAGGATCTCGTCGCTGTAGGCGTTTCCGATGCCGGCGATGATCGACTGGTCGCGCAGGATCCCCTTGATCTGCGCCCTGCCCGCCGAGGCGAGGATGCCCGCGAACGCCTCCCGAGTGAGCTCGTCGGACAGGGCGTCCGGGCCCAGTCTCGCGATACCGGGCACCTCGGCGGGATCGTCGACCACGTAGATCGCCAGCCGCTTCTGGGTGCCCGCCTCGGTGATGTCGATGCGCCCGGTCGGCTCGCCGTCGTCGCTGACGAAGCCGATCCTCAGCGCGAGGGGACCCTTCCCGGGCTTGACCGGCGTCGTCAGGGTGTTCTCGCGCCACTGCACCCAGCCGGCCCGCGACAGGTGCCAGACCAGGTGCGGACCGTCGACAGTCGCCAGATCGAGGAACTTGCCGTGCCGACGGACCCCGTCGACGTGACGGCCCAGCAGGTCGCTCACCGCCGGCGTGACGGTCTTGATGGCACTGAGACTGGCGAGCGCGACCTCGGCCACCCGCTGGCCGCGCAGCGAATCGCTGAGGAAGCGCGCGAGGGCCTCGACCTCGGGCAGCTCGGGCACCTACAGCATTCCCATGCTCGCCGCCGCCTCGCGCAGCTCCTCCCGGGCGTCGGGGTGGGCGGCACGCTCGATGATGTTCACGACCCGCTCGGACTGGCTGCGCCCGAACACGCTCGCGATGCCGTTCTCGGTGGCGACCGCACTGTGCTCGAAGCTCGTGACCGGCTCCTGGATGCGCGGCACGATCGTGGAGACGTCGGCCTTCCGGTGCCACGACGGCAGCGCGATGAACGACTGGCCGCCGCGGGCGTGCAGGGCGCCGACGATGAAGTCCGTCGACCCGCCGAAGCCGGAGTAGATGCGGCCCTTGACCCGACTCGCGTTCGCCTGGTCGAAGAGGTCGACCTGGAGGGCGGCGTTGACGCTGGTCATGCGGGCCTGCCGGGCGATCTGCCCGGGATCGTTCGTGCGCTCGGTGCGCAGCATGCGGATCCACTTGTTCAGGTGGATCCACTCGTAGAGCTCGGCCGAGCCGAAGATGAACGAGGCGGTGAGCGGCACGTCCTTGTCCAGGGCGTCGCGCCGGTTCAGCTCCAGGACGCCGTCGCTGAACATCTCCGTCCAGATGCGCATTCCCTTGCGCTGGGTGAGCGACGCCAGGACGGCGTCGGGGACGGCGCCGATGCCGAGCTGGAGCGTCGAGTGGTCCTCGACCCGGGCAGCGATGAGCTCGCCGATCTGCCGGGACACGTCGTCGAGGGCACCGGGGGCGTGGGTCGGCAGCGGCTCGTCGACCTCGACGAGGTAGTCGATCTCGTTCTCGTAGATCTGCGCGTCGCCGTAGGTGTACGGCATCTGGGGATTGGCCTGGGCGACCACGAGGCCGCCGCGCTCGCGGACCGACTCGATGGCGGCGGGGAGGATGTTGACCTCGGTGCCCAGGCTGACGGTGTCGTGGCGTCGGGTCGACGTGTGCAGCAGCACGATGTCGGGGCGGTAGTGGTCGCGGAACAGGACGGGCACGAGGCTGAGCCGGCAGGGGATGTAGACGAGCCGTGGGCTGTGCCGCATGCCCGGGCCGACGAAGGCCGTCTCGTACGTGACGCCCTCGCGGTCGGGCAGCGGCTTCTGCGCGTTCAGCATGTTGAGGCGGTACTCCGGCACCACCTCGTCGAGGGCGCCGAGGAGCACCGTCGGCGTCGCGAAGTTGCCGGACGCGACCACCCTCGGGTTCTCGGGAAGGCTGGCGAGGACGCGCTTCAACTGCTCGACGGAGACGACTCTCATGAGCGTCATCCTTCCACCCGACGCGGCTCGTGGCAGGACGGTGCGCCGTGCTGCTGTGCCACAATTGCCGACCATGCGGGCAGAATTCCCCTGGGCGGACGTCAAGGTCTACGTCGCAGGACACAACGGGCTCGTCGGCTCCGCCATCGTGCGGGCGCTCGAGGCCGCGGGGGCGGGTGAGATCGTCGGCTGGCGATCCAGCGAGCTCGACCTGCGCGACCGGGAGGCCACGCACGACGCCATCCTCGAGGCGAAGCCCGACATCGTCATCGACGCCGCCGCCAAGGTGGGCGGCATCATGGCCAACTCGACCTACCCCGTGGAGTTCCTCCGCGACAACCTGCTCATCCAGACCAACGTCATGGACGCCGCCCATGCCGGCGACATCGACCGGCTGCTCTTCCTCGGCTCGTCCTGCATCTACCCGCGCCACGCGACCCAGCCGATCCGCGAGTCGTCGCTCATGACCGGCCCCCTGGAGCCGACCAACCAGGCATACGCCATGGCGAAGATCTCCGGGATCTACTACATCGAGGCCCATCGCACCCAGTACGGCCGGCACTGGATCTCGGCCATGCCCACGAACCTGTACGGCCCGTTCGACAACTTCGACCTGCAGACGTCGCACGTGCTGCCCGCCTTCATCCACCGCTTCCACGAGGCCAAGGTCACGGGCGCTCCGTCGGTCACGGTCTGGGGGACGGGCGCCCCGCGCCGGGAGTTCCTGCACGTCGATGACCTCGCTCAGGCGTCGCTCATGCTGCTGCAGAAGTACGACTCCGCCGAGACCATCAATGTGGGACTCGGCGACGACATGCCGATCCGCGAGCTGGCCGAGACGGTGGCGGCCGTGGTCGGGTTCGAGGGCGAGATCGAGTGGGACTCGTCGAAGCCCGACGGCATGCCGCGCAAGCTGCTCGACACGACGCGCATCAACGAGCTGGGGTGGCAGCCGCAGATCAAGCTGCGCGACGGGGTGGCCGACACGTACGCGTGGTACGTCGAGAACGTTGCCTGACACCGTGGGCGACGAGCCGGTGCAGGCGCTGCTGGCCGGTCGGCGCGCGCTCCTCGTCCGACTGACCTGCGAGCCGGGTCGACGTCCCGCGCTCCTCGACATGCTCAACACCTATGCGGACGGGCTGAGCGAGGAGCCCGGCACGGAGCTCTTCGTGGTGTCGCTCGACCCGGACGACGACACGATCGTGTGGCTCTACGAGATGTTCAAGGACGAGGACGCCGAGACCGCGCACCGCTCGTCGGCAGGCTTCGCGGCGATGATGCACGAGATGCCGGCCCTCATCGGGTCCCCGCCGGCCATCCTGCGGATGGACCCGCTGCGCATGGCGTTCCAGGAGGGCGTGCTGGCGGAGGACTGGACACTGTGAAGGAGACAACCTGATGGTCCTGGAGATCGCGCAGGTCGAGGTGCTGCCCGGCCACGAGGCCGACTTCGAGGCCGACCTGCTGCAGGCCGCCTCGACGGTGCTGCCGCAGGCCGCGGGCTTCATCGAGTTCACCGCCCACGGCTTTGGCGTCGAGCGCCCGTCGGTCTACCTCTTCACGATCCGCTGGGAGACGCTGGGCGATCACATCGACGGCTTCCGCGGCGGCGACCTGTTCGCCCAGTGGCGGGCACTCATCGGGCCGCACTTCGCGTCGGCGCCCGTGGTCGAGCACTTCGCCGTCGGCGAACGAGGGTAGACAGCCGCTCTGCTAGCACGTAATTTCAATTACATGACTACACAGCAGAGCACCTTCAGCGTCAGCGACTGGCTCACCGGTCGCCTTCCCTCCGAGTGGTTCACATCCGTCGCGGTCACCGTCGACCGCGAGGAGATCACCATCCTCGGCACCATTCCCGCCCCCGAGTCCGGATCGACGGACAGCCAGTCCGGTCGCATCAAGCGCTTCCGCGAGGACACCCGCGGCCAGCGCATCGAGATCGCCCTCGAGCTCGAGTCCCGCACCGAGCTCAAGGTGTCGTGGGGCGTCACCTGCGGCCAGACCACGGAGATGTTCACCCGGCTCGCGGTTCCGGTGATGACCCGGCTGGCCCAGCCGCAGCGCCAGGTGCTCGACACCCTCGTCGAGGCGGGCGTGGCCCGATCCCGCTCGGACGCCCTGGCCTGGTGCGTGCGGCTGGTCGCCCAGCACCAGGGTGACTGGCTGGCCGAGCTGGAGTCGGCGATGGGCTCGGTTCGCGCCGCCCGCGCCAACGGCCCGTCCGCCTGACCCCCAGCCGCCGAGGCGACGGGGATCAGGCGACTGCGGAGAGGAACGACTGCAGGGCCGGGGCCGGCGCGAACGCCGTGCCGATGTTGGCGAGCGTCAGGACGGCGACGATCCCCATGGCTGCGACCGAGGCGGTCGCCGTGGCCCAGCGTCGGTCGCGGGCCGCACGAGCGGTCATGACGCCGGCGAGGACGGTCACCAGCGCCAAGAGGACCGCGACGACGGCGTGGTAGGAGGCGAAGTCCCGGACGATGGCTGTCGCTGTCGGCGATGGCTGGCCGCTGCCGATGCTGGCGTTCAGGGCGGTGACCGCGTCGGTGAGCGACGGACTGCCGCTGCTCAAGGGCAGGAAGGACAGGACCGACGACAGCGGAGCAAAGGCCCCCTGCACGTTGGCGACCACGAGAACGAGGGCGAGGACCGCGACAACGCAGCCGCTCACTGCCACGGTTGCCCACCCGAACCGGCGGCCGCGTGTCGACGCGGCGCGTCGGGCACGCCACGCGCGGGTGACCAGCACGCTGGACGCGATCAAGGCGGCGCATGCCAGGACCGCCTTCACGATGTGGAACCAGCGCCAGAAGCGGGTGGGGTCCGTCAGCGCGGACGAGGAGGGGCCCCCGGGAACCGGAGCGGCAGCCGCCCAGTCGGCGGCCAGCGCCTGTCCCACCGAGTCCGCCAACGCCTCGGGTCCGGCCCAGGCAAGTCCGGTGACCGCCGCTGCGGCATGCCAGGGGACGACGAACGCCGCCGTCGTGAACCCGACGGCCGCCACGCCCAGGAGCCACCAGCGAGCACTGTCCCTCGTCACGTTGCTCCTCCTGCTCGCACCGTCGCCGCATCCTGAGCCATGGGGGCCAAGGCTACGCAGGGCAGTCTCACGCACGTCACACCCGACTCCGGGCGTCGGCTACGCCCCGGGGGGCGGGTCTAGGAGAACGGGGGCCGGTCGTCCAGCCGGATGCTGGTGCGGCCGGCGGCCCGCCACACGCGTGCCACCGCATCGGTGTCCTCCGGGGTCACCAGGTTCCCCATCACCCGCAGGGCCACGGTCATGAGCGGGCGGGAGCGCATCCCTACCGGCCCGAGCGTGGGCAGCAGTCCCGGCACGGTCAGCAGGCCGGCCAGCCGTCGGGCGATCGAGAAGGCCGTGCCGTAGCGCGCCCGCAGCAGCGGCGCCCACTGCCGCGAGTAGTCCAGTGACGGATTCGGCACGGTGGTGGCGAGCACCTGGGCGGCCAGGTGGCCGGTCTCAAGCCCGTAGTCGATGCCCTCGCCGTTGAGCGGATTGACGCAGCCGGCCGCATCGCCGACGAGCAGCCAGTTCGGGCCGGCGACGCCGCTGACGGCCCCGCCCATCGGCAGCAGAGCCGACCAGGGAGCGCGGATGTCGCCCTCGAACTGCCACCCCTCCCGCTGCGACTGCGCGTAGTGGGCCAGCAGGCCGCGGAGGTTGACGTCGGCCGGGTGCTTGTCCGTGGCGAGCGTGCCCACCCCGACGTTGACCTCGCCGTCGCCCAGGGGGAAGACCCACCCGTAGCCCGACAGGATCTCGTCGTGCTCGCCGCGCAGCTCGAGGTGCGACGAGATCCAGGGATCGTCACTGCGGTGGGACGTGATGTACGCACGCGCCGCCACGCCGTAGGCCGTGCTGCGATGCCACGTGCGGCCCAGTCGCCGGCCCAGCTGCGAGCGCGCACCGTCGGCGACGACCAGCCGCCGGCAGGTGATGGCGGTGCGCACCGCGTCGCGGCCTGCGCCGGAGGTGAACTCGACGGCCCGGACCTGACCGTTCTCGAGCCGCACGTCCACGGCGCGCCGACCCTCGATGGCCGTGACGCCTGCGTCCAGGGCCACCTGCCTGATCGCCGCGTCGAGCTCGAGGCGCGGAGCTGCGCCGCCGTAGCGGGGCAGCGAGCCGCCCGGCCAGGGGAGGTAGAGCTCCTGCCCGAAGCCAGCCGCGCGCAGGCCCCAGTTGCGGGCCCGGCCCTCGAGCCAGCCCGACAGGCCCAGCTCGTCGAGCTCGGCGATGGCGCGCGGGGTCAGCCCGTCACCGCACGGCTTGTCCCGAGGGAACGTCTCCGCGTCGACGAGCGTGACGTCGAGGCCGGCACGGGCCGCCCAGGCCGCCGTGGCCGAGCCCGCCGGGCCGGCACCTACGACGAGCACATCGGTGTCGAGGGCCGGGGAGCCGGACGGGGACGATTTCATGGCAACCGCATTCTCGCGCATGCGGGCGGACGCGGCGAATCCTCATGGAGTCGACGGCGCGACCTTCGACGTGCGGCGCCTCAGGAGGCCTTGGGCGGTGGCGGCCCCGAGGACGATCAGG
>CALGTB010000225.1 GCA_937902285.1 uncultured Actinomycetes bacterium
CCGGGAACCCGCGTCATCCTCGAGGGCCCGTACGGGGTGTTCACCGCCGACCGTGCCATGGGAGCGCCGGTCGTCCTCGTGGCCGGAGGCGTGGGGATCTCGCCGATCCGCGCGGTGCTGGAGGACTGCGGCCCCCACCAGAGGCCGGTGGTCATCGTGCGCGTGCGCGACCTCGACGACGCGGCCCACCGCATCGAGCTCGAGCGCCTCGTCGCCTCACGCGACGGCTCGCTGCACATCCTCACGGGCCGGCGCCAGTGGTTCGCCCGTCACGACCCGTTCGCCCCCGAGACCCTTCGCGCCTGGATTCCGGACATCGCCGACCGGCACGTCTTCGTGTGCGGCCCCGCGTCGCTGGAGGCGGCGGTCGCGAAGGGCGTTCGGCGCGCAGGGGTTCCCACCGCGCACATCCACCACGAGAGATTCGGAGTCTGACATGGCCGGACTTGCTCGGCGCCTCGCACCCGCGGCCGCACTGGGAGGCCTCGCCATCGTCATCGTCGGTGTCGCCGATCCCGCGATCGCCGGCCGTGGCGAGGCGACCGCGACGGGGACGACCGCGACGTCGTCGGGGTCGTCGGGATCGTCAGGGGTGGCCGCCGCCGAGTCCCCGGCCGCTGCGGAGTCGTGCGACACCGCGGACGCCGTGACCGGGCCGTCAGTCCAGACGCGGTGGGGTCCCGTGCAGGTGGCAGCGACCATCGCCAATGGCGAGCTGTGCGAGGTGCATGCCACCGTGTGGCCGGACGGCGACAACCGCTCCGCGATGATCAGCCAGTACGCGATTCCCGAGCTCGACGCCATGGCATCGCAGCAGGGCGTCGCGTTCGACGCCATCTCCGGTGCGACGTACACCTCGGAGGCGTATCGGGAGTCCCTTCAGCAGCTGCTGGACTCGCTGTGAGCCGCGCCGTCTTCCCCGTGATGGGGACCGTCGCCTCCATCGTCGTCTCCCGGGCGGACGACGAGCGCCTGGGCACCGAGGCGGTGCGAGCAGCACTCTCCGTCGCGCAGCAGGACCTGGAGATCCTCGACCACCGGTTCAGTCACTATGCGCCTGACAGTGAGATCAGCACCTGGCTCGGCGGTGGGGCGGTGTCGCCTGACGCGATCGCCGACTTCGACCACGTGCTTCGCGCCTGCGGTCGCCTGCGCGACGACTCGCGCGGCGTCTTCACGATCACGAACCCGCTCACGGGCTCGGTCGACACGGCCGGCTACGTCAAGGGCTTCGGCCTGCGCCGGGCTGCCGGCACTCTGCAGCAGCACGGCGTCGAGGGCTTCGTCATCGGCGTGGGGGGCGACACCTACTGCTCGGGACGAGCCGACGCCGACCGGCCGTGGCGCGTTGCTGTCTCCGACCCGACGCGTCGCCGCAGCGTGGCGGCGGTCGTGGAGGCCGCGGACCTGGCCGTGGCGACATCGGGCACCTCGGAGCGCGGCGATCACATCTGGAGCGGCCGAGGGGCCGCCACGGCAGGGCTTGCGTCATTCACCGTCATCGGCCCCGACATCGCTGAGGCGGATGCCTACGCGACGATCGGCTTCGCGATGGGGGAGGCAGGGATCCCCTGGGTCGCTGCCCATGCGGGCTACCGGTCGGTGGCCATCCGCACCGACGGCAGGATCCTGTCGGATGCGGCGCTAGTCTCGGCTGCGTGACCTCGGTCCCTCCTCCCGGCTACGACGAGCACGACACGGCTCGGCTCGTCGTCGAGCCTGTCAAGGAGTCGGTGCGCACCGCGTTCGCGCGCGATCGCGCGCGGGTGCTGCACTCGTCGGCGCTGCGCCGGCTGGCGGCCAAGACCCAGGTGATGGTCGCCGGGGAGGCGGACTTCCCGCGCACCCGGCTCACGCACACCCTCGAGGTCGCCCAGATCGCGCGGGAACTCGGTGACGCCCTCGGCTGCGACCCTGACGTCGTCGAGGTGGCGGGGCTCGCCCACGACCTCGGGCATCCCCCCTTCGGCCACAACGGCGAGGATGCGCTCAACGACGTCGCGGAGCGCATCGGCGGCTTCGAGGGCAACGCGCAGTCGCTGCGGATCCTCGCCCGCCTCGAGGCGAAGGTCGTCGATCCGGTGACGGACCAGAGCGTCGGCCTCAACCTGAGCAGGGCATCGCTCGACGCGTCGTGCAAGTACCCCTGGACGCGGCAGCCGGGGCTCCGCAAGTTCGGCGCCTACGAGGACGACCGGCCCGTGTTCGAGTGGCTGCGCGAGGGGGCGCCCGTGGGCCGGACCTGCATCGAGGAGCAGGTCATGGACTGGTCCGACGATGTCGCCTACTCGGTCCACGATCTCGAGGATGCCGTTCACGCCGGCCTGGTCACGATCGAGGCGTTCCGGTCACGCGAGGCCCGCACGGCCCTCGTCGACACGGCCCTCGAGCGGTTCGAGGACGCCGGCGAGCGCGGTGCCCTCGAGGAGGCGTTCGACCGCCTGACGGAGCTCGAGTACTGGCCGAGCCGCTTCGACGGCTCGATGACCGACCTCGTGGGGCTCAAGCGCTTCACGAGCTATCTCATCGGCCGGTTCTGCTCCACCGCCCAGGTCGCCACCCAGGTCGCCTACGGACCCGGTCCCCACACCCGCTACGGCGCCCAGCTCGTCGTCCCCGACGAGGTCCGCGCCGAGGTGTCGGTCATGAAGGCCGTGGCCGTCGTCTACGTCATGCATCGGGAGGGCGCCGAGCAGGAGTACGCGCGCCAGCGCGAGGTCGTCACTGAGCTGGCAAGTGCGCTCGTGCTCGATGGCGGCCGGGCGCTCGAGCCGTGGCTGCGACCCTCCTTCGAGGCCGCCCAGACCGACGGCGAGCGACTGCGGGTGATCGTCGACCAGGTGGCCAGCCTCACCGATGTCAGCATCCTCGCGTGGCACCGCCGGCTGGTGCACTAGCCCCGCGCTCAGCGCCACAATGGGCGCATGGGACCAGTCGCACGTATCGCCGCCGCCGTTCTCGCCGCCAGTCTCGGGGCAGCGCTCATGCCGATGGCGGCCACCCAGGTCGCCGCCGCCGAGTCGCTGGAGTGGTCCGCCTGCACCGGCCGGCTGCTGGGGGACGGGGGCTTCGAGTGCGCGCGCCTCGTCGTGCCGATGGACCGCGACGATCCGGCCGCGGGCACCTTCGACCTGGCCGTGGCACGCCATCGAAGCTCGGGCGCTCCGTCCGAGCGGATCGGCTCCCTCTTCGTGAATCCTGGAGGGCCCGGTGGCTCGGGCCTGGACATCCTGCCGACGGTGTGGGAGTCCCTCCCGCCATCGATCCGCGCCCGCTTCGACGTGGTCACGTGGGATCCGCGCGGGATCGGGTCGACCCGACCTGCCCTGCGCGACTGCGCCACGCCGTTCCCCGATCGGCCGGAGACGGGCGCGGTCGACTGGGCGGCCGTCGTGCGCGGCTTCGAGCGCACGATGCGGGCCGCCAACCGCGCCTGCCAGCAGGCGAACGCGGCGTTCATCGAGCACATGGGCACGAACGAGGTGGTGCAGGACCTCGACCGGCTGCGGGAGGCGGTCGGGGATGATCGGCTGACGTACTGGGGCATGAGCTACGGCACGCGGATCGGATACGTCTACGCCCTCGCGTTCCCCGACCGGGTGCGCGCGGTCATCCTCGACGGCTCGATCGACCCGGCGTCGACCCTGCTGTCGCTGACTGAGGGCGGTGCAGGCCCCGATCAGGCCTACGGGGTGTTCGCGGATGCCCAGCCGCAGGCCGCCGCGCAGTGGCGCGAGCTGCAGGCCGTCCTCGGCGAGCGCACCGTGCCACTGCCGGGCGGCCAGGTGCTGGATCGCTGGGTCCTCGCGGACGCGATCTACGGGTCCGTCGCCCAGCAGGGCTCGTACCCCGGGATCGCCACCCTCATCGGGTTCGCGCATGCCGCGGTCCTCGGGACCGGCAGTGAGCAGGAGGCGGCAGCGGCCACGCTCTCCCCGACGGTGCGGGTGCTGCGCCGGCTGCCCAACAGCAATGCCGGCGGGGCCTTCGCCACCGTCAACTGCCTCGACTACCCGGGACGTCCCGGTCTCGGACGCATGGTGGCAGCGGTGCGGGCGCAGGTGCGGCTGGCTCCCGACTACGGCGGCAGCCTGAGCACCATGTACGCCACGAACTGCGCGGGGCTGTCCCTCACTCCGGATCCCGTGCCCCTGATCACCGGCCCGGGCCCCGACGTCCCGGTGCTCGTGCTGGGCGCCACGCGTGACGGCTCCACCGTCGTGGAGTGGACCGCGCGGATGTCGCGGGCGTTCCCCCAGTCGCGGACGGTGACCTATGCCGGCGGCCAGCACGTCACCTGGCTCTTCGCCGAGTCCGCCTGCGTGAACCGCGTCGCGGACGCCTACATCCTGAGCGAGCGGCTGCCCGCGATGGATCGGGCGTGCCGGAACACCGTGCGGCCGGTCCCGGCGTCGGCGTCGCCGGCGGGCTGAGAGCGTCGCCCGGCCCACCTACACTCGCGGTATGGCAGGACGGATCCGCGACGAGGACATCGCCCTCGTCCGCGAGCGGGCGCGCATCGATGACGTCGTGCGCGAGTACGTGTCCTTGAAGCCTGCTGGTGGCGGCTCCCTGAAGGGCCTGTGCCCCTTCCACGAGGAGAGGTCGCCGAGCTTCCACGTCACCCCGAGCCGCGGCATGTGGTACTGCTTCGGCTGCGGTGAGGGCGGCGACGTCCTGTCCTTCCTGCAGAAGATCGACCACCTGAGCTTCGCGGAGTCCGTCGAGAAGCTCGCCGAGCGCACGCAGGTCGAGCTGCGGTACGTCGACGGCGGCTCGGCCATCAACCGCCAGCAGGGGCAGCGGACGCGCCTGGTCGAGGCCCACAAGGCGGCGGCCGCGTTCTACGTGGAGCAGCTGACCACGCCCGACGCGCAGATCGGCCGCGTGTTCCTCGACGCCCGGGGCTTCGACGCCGAGGCAGCGGCGCACTTCGGGGTGGGATTCGCGCCCAAGTCCTGGGATGCCCTCACCGGGCACCTGCGCAAGAAGGGGTTCACCGACGCCGAGCTGATGGCCGGCGGACTGGTCAGCCAGGGGAACCGCGGGGTCTACGACCGGTTCCGCGGACGCCTGGTGTGGCCGATCCGCGACCTCGGGGGCGATGTCATCGGGTTCGGCGCCCGCAAGCTCTTCGACGACGACGATGGGCCGAAGTACCTCAACACGCCGGAGTCGCCGATCTACAAGAAGAGCCAGGTGCTCTACGGGATCGACCTGAGCCGCAGGGAGATCTCGAAGTCGCAGCAGGCCGTGATCGTCGAGGGCTACACCGACGTGATGGCCTGCCACCTCGCCGGCGTCACCACTGCGGTCGCCACCTGCGGCACGTCGTTCGGCACCGAGCACATCAAGGTGCTCCGTCGGCTGCTCATGGACGACGACCAGATGCGCGGGAACGTCATCTTCACCTTCGACGGCGATGCGGCGGGGCAGAAGGCGGCGCTGCGGGCATTCGAGGAGGACCAGAAGTTCGTCACCCAGACCTTCGTGGCCGTCGAGCCCACGGGCCTGGATCCCTGCGACCTGAGGCTCCAGCACGGCGATGCGGCCGTGCGGTCGCTCGTCGACCGCCGGGTACCGCTCTTCGAGTTCGCGATCCGCTCGACCCTGGCCGCCTACGACCTCGAGAGCGCGGAGGGCCGGGTGGCGGCACTCCGCGAGGCGGCCCCGGTGGTGGCCAAGATCCGCGACACCGCGCTGCGCCCCGAGTACACGCGGCGGCTGGCCGGCTGGCTGGGGATCGATGTCGAGACCGTGGCGCGGGCCGTGGCTTCCGGGGCCAAGGGGGAGCAGCGTGCACCGGTGCGGCGCGAGCAGGCACCGCCGGCGCCGGAGCCGGCGCCCCTGCCACGCGCCCAGTCCGGCCAGCAGCGTGATCCCGCCCTCGTCGTCGAGCGCGAGGCGCTCAAGTGCGCCCTTCAGGAGCCGGCGACCGTGGCGGACTGGTACGAGAGCGTCGAGGAGACCGCCTTCACGCACCCGAGCGCCCGGCAGGTGCACCGGGCGATCGCGGGAGCGGGCTTCCCGTCAGCGGAGGTCAGCGGCCTGTCCTGGATCGACGCGGTCCTCGAGCATGCCGACGACGACTCCGTGCGCCGACTGGTCAGGGAGCTCGCCGTCGAGCCGCTTCCCGCGGAGTTCGGGCAGGACGCCCGCTACGCGATCGGCGTCATCTCGCGGCTTCTCGAGCTCGATGCCTCACGGCGGATCGCCGACCTCCGCGGCCGGCTCCAGCGCACGGATCCGGTGACCGAGCCGGCCGACTACCAGCAGTGCTTCGCCGACCTGCTGGCCCTGGAGGACTACCGCCGCTCCCTGCGCCAGGAGTCGCTGGGCGGGGTCACCTGATGCGCGGACTGCCGGGACTGCCTCCGCGCCTGCCGGCCGGCGTGGCTGATGCGCTGGGGGTCCGGCCCGGCGAGAAGGTCATCGCGTGGGGGGCAGGGCCGGGCGCCGACGTGACCCAGGCCGCCTTCGTCGTGGCGACGACCCGGGCCCTCTACACCCAGGCGACGGGGGAGCGGGTGCCGTGGCACCGCGTGAGCAAGGCCGCATGGGACGAGCCGATCCTCGATCTCGTGCTGCTCGACGACGGTGGCCAGCCCAGCCGCCTCCTGCGCATCCGGCTCGATGACGCCAAGGACCTGCCCCCGGCCGTGCACGATCGCGTCACCGACAGCGTGCTGATCAGCGACCGGGTCGAGCTGGGTGCGGGAGCCGGCGCACTCCTGGTGGCCCGACGCGACAGCGACGACGGCTCCGTCCGCTGGGCGGTCGTGTTCGACGCGGGTCTCGACCCTGCGGATCCGCAGCTGCGCGCCGCCGTCGACGAGGCGCTCGGCAGGCTTCGCGAGTCGCTGGGCATCTGAGCGGAGGTCGGGAGGCGGCTGTCGGCGCGCCTCGCCGTCCTTGCTATCCTTCGCGGGCCGGTTCGAGAGTTCCGGAACAGTCCCCCATAGCTCAATTGGCAGAGCATTCGACTGTTAATCGAAGGGTTTCTGGTTCGAGTCCAGATGGGGGAGCTCGTCAGTCACGCCGCTCGGGGTCGGCCTTCCCTGCGCCGTCGCGAAGCGCCTGCACGCGCTCGCCGAGGTCGTGCGCCTCAGCATCCTCAACGGTGACGACCACCACCTTCGTCCGACTGGTCGCGCCCGAGACGATCCGCACCTGTCGTGGCCGCAGCCCCAGGGCGGTGGCGAGGGCCTGCAGCACGGCCTCGTTGGCGGCGCCGTCGACAGGCGCGGCATGGACGGCGACGACGAGCTGGCCGTCGGGGCCGTAGGAGCCCCCGACGCGGAGGCGTGAACTGCCCGGGCGCACGCGGATGACGATCCGGATCTCGGCCACTCGCGGATCCTGCCAGAATGCACGGCATGACCGCCGAGACGATCTTCACGTACGGAGCTCCTTCGCTGAAGTTCGGCGAAGGGTCCTCGGACGAGATCGGCGCAGATCTGGTGGCCATGGGGGTGCGTCGCGCCCTGGTCGTGACCGACCGGGGTGTCGCGGCCACCGGAGCGCCCGCACGGATCGCCGCCCGCATGCGGGAGTCGGGCATCGAGGCGGAGGTGTTCGACGGCGTGCTCGTCGAGCCGACAGACGGCAGCATGCTGGACGCGGTCGCCGCCGCCCGTGAGAGCGGGCCGTGGGACGCCTTCGTGGCCGTCGGCGGCGGATCCAGCATCGACACCGCCAAGGCCATGAATCTGCTCACGTCCTGCCCCGGTTCTCTCATGGACTACGTCAACGCGCCGGTCGGCGGCGGACGGGCTCCTGAGGGACCGCTGAAGCCGCTCGTCGCCGTGCCCACGACGACCGGAACCGGGTCCGAGAGCACGACGGTCTGCGTCATGGACATCGTGTCGATGAAGGTCAAGACCGGGATCAGTCATGCCCGGCTGCGTCCGACGCTGGCGGTTGTGGATCCCGACCTCATGATGACCCAGCCGTCCGAGGTGACGGCGTGTGCGGGCATGGACATCCTGTGCCACGCGCTGGAGAGCTACACGGCCCGGCCCTACCACCAGTTCGAGCGCAAGGCCCCCGAGAAGCGCGTGCCCTACTGCGGGGCCAACCCGGTCGCCGACGTGTTCGCCGAGCGGGCGCTCGCCCTGCTGGGCTCGGCGTTCCGCGGTGCCGTGCGGGACGGCGACGATCGTCAGGCGCGCATGGACATGGCGCTGGCCGCCACGTTCGCGGGACTCGGCTTCGGCAATGCCGGCGTGCACATCCCGCACGCGAACGGCTATCCCATCGCCGGCAGGGTGCGCGACTTCCATGCGTCCGGCTATCCCGGTGCTGGCCCGCTCGTGCCCCATGGGATGGCGGTGGCGCTCACGGCCCCCGAGGCGTTCCGCTTCACGTTCGCGTCCGATCCGGCCCGGCATGAGCAGGCGGCCCGGCTCCTGGACCCGAGCGGCGAGGGCGGGGGTGTCGACCTGCTGCCGGCGGTGCTGGCAGAGCTCATGCGCGACATCGGCCTGCCCAACGGCATCGCCGACGTGGGCTTCGCCGAGTCGGACGTGCCGTCCCTCGTGGAAGGGGCCATGGCGCAGCAGCGGCTGCTCGCCACGGCACCGCTGCCCGTGGGCGCGGACGACCTGGCCGGGATCTTCCGCGGCTCGATGCGCAACTGGTGACAGGCTACGAGTCATGACCCAGCCGGTACCCGCATCACCGTCCTCCGCCGAGCGACGCGACCCGCGAACCCTGCGTGCATCCGACTTCACGGTTCGCCGCGTCGTCCCGACGCGCTGGGCCGACGAGGACGTCTACGGGCACGTCAACAATGCCGTGCACTATCTGCTGTTCGACACGGCGGTGAACGGCTGGCTGATCGAGAGGATCGGCGACGTCCGAGCGCTGCCGGCACTGGGAGTGGTCGCGGAGACCGGCTGCCGCTACCTCGGGGAGATCCACTTCCCCGAGGACATCACGGTGGCGCTGGCATGCGAGCGGCTGGGCGAGCGCAGCGTCACCTACCAGCTCGTCATGTTCGGCGAGAACGACGCGTCGCCAGCAGCAGTGGGGCGATTCGTCCACGTGTACGTCGATCGCGACACTCGAAGGCCGGTGGCCGTCCCCGACGTCGTCCGCCGTGCCATCGCCGAGCTCGGACCGGCCCTGTAGGGAGCGATCCGGCCGACCCGCTAGTTGGAGTTGCAGCCCGCCAGCCACAGGCTCGCCGGCACCTGCGCGTCTGCGGGACGCGTGGCGGGGGAGCTGAGGTTCGTCGTCCCGCAGACCTTCGAGCGGTCCTTCGGAATCCAGAACTGCCCCTCGGCCTGGAGGACGAAGGTCTGGCCGATGTCGTGGCCCCGGCCGTCGCCGGTCGTCGCGAAGACGTAGGCCCAGCCGTCGGCGCACCGGAAGCTGTCGACGGAGACGAGCACTTGGCCCTTGGGCATCCCCGCGGCGACCGCGTCGCCGATGGCGGCCTGCGTGCACGTGACCATGCCTCCGACGAGCGACGGGTCGGCCGCGACCGGCGTGAGGCCGCGTGCCACCGCGAGCAGGCGCTTCAGCGGCAGCGGCTTCGCGCCCATGGTGAGCACGACGATGTCCGTGGCGCGCAGGTTGCCGTGACCGGGGAGGGTGAAGCTCAGGTCGCCGCCGAAGCGGGCGAGGTCGGCTGGACTGCATGCCTTCCACTGGGCGGCGTCGGCCGGGTCGCAGAAGACCTCGAGGTGCGCGATGGCACCCTGCACGCGGTAGGTGCCCACCCGCCTGCCGTCGCCGCCGGGGTCGGAGCAGACGGGATTGCCCTCGGTAAGGACGAGGTAGGTGCCCCGGTACGTGCCGTACGCGGCGCCCACGTTCTGCTCCTCGCCCGGCATGCACTCGGCGGCCACCTGCTGGTGGGCGAGCGTCAGCCCGGCGGTGCGGGCGGGCTGGTAGACGGTGTAGGTCACGCCGACCTGGAGGTCCTCGTACGGGTTGCCGGAGCCCATCGCCGAGGCTGGTGCGGCAGCGCCCAATGCTGACGAGGCGGCCACGCACGCCATTCCGGCCAGGATCGCGAGCAGTCGAGTGCGCATGGGTCTCCTTCGGCATCAGTCCGTGCCTCGAACCTAGAACCGATACCGCCGCGAAGGGCGATCGAGGAGCGGCTGCTGGTGGATCAGCCGCTGCGGCTAGCCCCGATTGCGTCCGAACTTCTCGTGACTGGACACCCAGTCACCGGCGAGCACGGCACTGCCCAGCGAGATCTCCCCGGCTAGCACGACCGCGGCACAGATCTCGGCCAGCTTGCGGACGCGGCCCGGTCCGGAGCAGCCGAGCACGTCCAGGCACTCCCGCTGCGTGGCGAGCCCGGTGCCGCCGCCCACGGTGGCGACGATGAGTGCGGGCAGCGTGATCGACCAGTAGTAGTCGCCGGAGTCGAGCAGCTGGGTGTAGACGATGCCGGCATGAGACTCGGCCACGTTGGCCACGTCCTGTCCGGTCGCGATGAACAGGGCTGCGAGCCCGTTCGCGGCGTGTGCGCCGTTGTTTGACGATCGTGCGAGAAAGGCCCCTGTCTGCTGCAGCTGACGGGCCCAGAAGAGCGTGGCCGGATCCACGCGCATCATGTCCCGCAGGAGGTCGGCGGGGATCGTGGCCTCCGCGACCACGCGCTTGCCACGCGTGTTCATCGCATTGATCGCGGAGTGCTTCTTATCGGTGTCGATCCCGCCGGACAGCATGTAGCGCTGCACGGAGGCGTTGTTCGCGACGATCCACTCGCAGGCCGCGAGCGTCGCCTTGCCGACCATGTTCTGCCCGGCGGCATCGCCCGTCGTGTAGTCGAATCGCAGGTAGAGCAGCGGCCCGACGGCGTACTGCTCGATCTCGACAAGGCGGCCGACACTGGTCGTGGCCTCGGCCGCCGCCGCGATGCCGGCGCGGTTCGCCCTCACCCAGTCGCCGAAGTCCCGGGCGACGAGGGCGTTGTCGAACACGAACACCGGCGCCCGCTGCATCCGGTCGTCGACCACGGTCGCGCGCACGCCGCCCGCGGCCGAGAGCAGGCGCATCCCGCGGTTGTAGCTGGCGACCAGGGTTCCCTCGGTCGTGGCCATGGGAATGTAGTAGTCGCCCTGGGCGTGCTCGCCGTTGATCCTGAGGGGGCCGGCCAGCCCGATGGGGACCTGTGCGACCCCGGTGAAGTTCTCGATGTTGCCCGGCAGGGTGGCCGGGTCGAGCGAGTACGAGCCGACATGAGCGAGCGTCGTCCCGGTCTGCTCCGTGACGAACGCGCGGCGGCGGCCGGCGCGCTCCTCGGTGTAGTCGTTCCCCGGATCCCGGGGAACCGCCGCGGCGCGGTCCTTCGTCATGGCTGCGGGTCGGGGGTCGTGCCTGCCTCGGCGAGTGTCGTGGGGCCGTACCCCGTGTCGGTGCGCGTGCGCCATGGCCACTCCCAGGTCCGGAAGGGCGCCAGGGGGGCCAGCAGGGGCTCCATGCCGCGCGCGGCCGCCTCGGCTGCGACCTGGCTCAGCCCGGACGGATCGGCCTGCGAGGCGCGGTCGCGGACGCCTGCCGCGATCGCGTCCCGAGCACCGGTCGACAGCAGTTCGGCGTCCATGAGGAAGTAGTCCTGGAAGAAGACCTGCCCGAGGACGCGGTCCGACACGATGCGCGTGAGCAGGTCGAGCATCGTCTCGCGCGTCGTGCTGAAGGCGGTCGTCTCCAGCAGCAGGAGCCGGTCGTTGAAGGCCTCCTGTCCGAAGTACTGGGCCATGACGGTGAACAGGATGTTGTTGGCGCGGGCGACGTAGAGGCAGTTGGAGA
>CALGTB010000226.1 GCA_937902285.1 uncultured Actinomycetes bacterium
CAGGGCCAGCAGGCGCCCACCGGTCACATCCCGTTCACCCCGCGCGCCAAGAAGGTGCTCGAGCTGAGCCTGCGCGAGGCGCTGCAGCTCGGCCACAACTACATCGGCACCGAGCACATCCTGCTGGGCCTCATCCGCGAGGGTGAGGGCGTCGCCGCCCAGGTGCTGGTCAAGCTCGGCGCCGACCTCAACAAGGTCCGCCAGCAGGTCATCCAGCTGCTCAGCGGCTACCAGGGCAAGGAGCCGGCGACGGCCGGCGGCCCCGCCGAGGGCACCCCGTCGACCTCGCTCGTGCTCGACCAGTTCGGTCGCAACCTCACCGCCGCCGCTCGCGAGGGCCGGCTCGACCCGGTCATCGGTCGCGAGAAGGAGATCGAGCGCGTCATGCAGGTGCTCTCGCGCCGCACCAAGAACAACCCGGTCCTCATCGGCGAGCCCGGCGTCGGCAAGACGGCCATCGTCGAGGGCCTGGCGCAGAACATCATCAAGGGCGAGGTGCCCGAGACCCTCAAGGACAAGCAGCTCTACACGCTCGACCTCGGCGCACTGGTCGCCGGCAGCCGCTACCGTGGCGACTTCGAGGAGCGGCTGAAGAAGGTCCTCAAGGAGATCCGCACGCGCGGCGACATCATCCTGTTCATCGACGAGCTGCACACCCTCGTCGGCGCCGGTGCCGCCGAGGGCGCCATCGACGCAGCGAGCATCCTCAAGCCGATGCTCGCCCGCGGCGAGCTCCAGACCATCGGCGCCACCACCCTCGACGAGTACCGCAAGTACGTCGAGAAGGACGCCGCCCTCGAGCGCCGCTTCGCCCCCATCCAGGTGCAGGCACCCAGCGTCAAGGACACCGTTGAGATCCTCCGCGGCCTGCGCGACCGCTACGAGTCGCACCACCGCGTGTCGATCACCGACGGCGCCCTCGAGGCCGCTGCACGGCTGTCCGACCGCTACATCTCCGACCGCCAGCTGCCCGACAAGGCGATCGACCTCATCGACGAGGCCGGCTCGCGCCTGCGCATCCGTCGCATGACGGCCCCGCCGGACCTGCGCGAGTTCGACGACCGCATCGCGACCGTGCGCCGCGACAAGGAGTCGGCCATCGACGCCCAGGACTTCGAGGTCGCCGCGAACCTGCGCGACCAGGAGAAGCGCCTGCTCGGCGAGAAGGCCGACCGTGAGCGCGAGTGGAAGGCCGGCGACCTCGACGTCGTGGCCGAGGTCGACGAGCGGCTCATCGGCGAGGTGCTTGCCCTCATGACCGGCATCCCGGTGTCCGACCTCACCGAGGACGACATCGCCCGACTGCTGCGCATGGAGGACGAGCTCCACAAGCGCGTCATCGGCCAGGAGCAGGCGATCAAGGCCCTGTCGAAGTCGATCCGCCGCACCCGCGCGGGCCTCAAGGACCCCAAGCGCCCCTCGGGCTCGTTCATCTTCGCTGGCCCCTCAGGCGTCGGCAAGACCGAGCTGAGCAAGACCCTCGCCGAGTTCCTCTTCGGCGACGAGGATGCGCTCATCGCCCTCGACATGAGCGAGTTCTCCGAGCGTCACACCGCCTCGCGGCTGTTCGGCTCTCCCCCCGGCTACGTCGGCTACGAGGAGGGCGGCCAGCTCACCGAGAAGGTGCGGCGCAAGCCGTTCTCGGTCGTCCTGTTCGACGAGGTCGAGAAGGCCCACCCGGACATCTTCAACTCGCTGCTGCAGGTGCTCGAGGAGGGACGTCTCACCGACGCCCAGGGTCGCATCGTCGACTTCAAGAACACGGTCATCATCATGACGACCAACCTCGGCAGCCGCGACGTCTCCAAGGGCCAGACCCTCGGCTTCGCCCCGGAGGGCGACGACGAGAGCGCCTACGAGCGCATGAAGGCCAAGGTGCAGCAGGAGCTCAAGCAGCACTTCCGGCCCGAGTTCCTCAACCGCATCGACGACGTCATCGTCTTCCACCAGCTCACCGAGGCGGAGATCTTCCAGATCGTCGACCTCATGATCGCGAGCCTCGAGAACCGTCTCGAGGAGCAGGACATGGCGATCGAGCTCACGCCCGCTGCCAAGGCGCTTCTCGCGCACCGCGGCTACGACACGAGCCTGGGCGCTCGGCCGCTGCGGCGCACCATCCAGCGCGACATCGAGGACCCGCTCAGCGAGAAGATGCTGTTCGGCGACATGAACCCGGGCTCGATCGTGCTCGTCGACGTCGCCGAGGAGGGCAGCGAGGAGCCGTTCACCTTCACGGCGATGCCCAAGGGCGAGCTGCCCGACGCACCGCCGATCGAGACCGTCGACCAGGAGTAGTGCAGGCAGCCCTCGTGATGAAGGAACTGTGGCCCAGGGCCCGCTGATCCCCGGAATGCGGGAGTTCGACCGCCCGCGCAAGGGCTGGCCTTCGTGGATCTACTGGCTTCTGGCGGGCGTGGCGGTCGTGCTCGTGCTCGTGGTCGCCGCAGGCTTCGTCGGCGGCGTCGGTCCCCTGCGCACCCTCGGGCTGGCGACGTCGCCGCTCGAGCC
Organism: uncultured Actinomycetes bacterium; assembly: GCA_937902285.1. GTDB lineage: Bacteria > Actinomycetota > Actinomycetes > S36-B12 > S36-B12 > UBA10649. The sequence goes on from CALGTB010000226.1 coordinate 2,509, forward strand.
GGTGCAGTACCGGCCGACGGCGACCGACACGATCATCCAGGTGGCGGTCGCCATGCCGCCCAGCGGGCTGTGCCGCGACGACGAGGTGTCGGTGGTCGCCTTCGAGCGCGGCAACCGAGTCGAGGTCGAGAGCAGCGTCACGCGGTCGCGGCGGTCGAGCTGCCCGGTGACCATCATCGGCGGCGACCTGCGCTGGGTCGACGTCGAGCTCGACGACCCGCTCGGCAGCCGCACGGTGATCCGGCTCTCGGACCGCGAGCCGCTGGCCCGCGAGGCGACGCCGGTCAGCTGACGCCGGTCGCGCGGCTGCGGCCGTCAGAGCGAGAGCGGCCGGATCGGCGAGGCGATGAGCTCCGGGTGGCTGCGCCAGTCGACGCCGGGGACGTCGATGTAGAGCTCGATCTCGTTGCCGTCCGGATCGGCGATGTAGAGGCTGTGCGTGACGGTGTGGTCGCTGGCGCCGAGCACCGGCACCCCGTGCTCGTGCAGGGTGGCGAGGGCCTCGCGAAGGTCGTCGTCGCTGTCGCCGACCTTGAGCCCGAAGTGGTACATCCCGAGCCGCCGTCCGGGTGGCATGGGGGCGGCGTTCGGCCCGACCTCGATGAGCAGGAGCTCGTGGTGCGTGCGGCCGTTGGGCGCCGAGAACCCCGCGGCGCGGAACGCCAGCGGGTCGTCACCGGGGTCGAGGATCGGGCGCCAGCCCAGGACGTCGCGGTAGAACCGCACGGAGCGGTCGAGGTCGCTCACGTACAGCACGAGGTGCCCCAGTTCCCGGACCTCCATGGCCACTCCCGCTCTCGATCGACGAGCCGTCATGATGGCAGGGCGTACCGGCCGCGCGGAAGCCTGACGACCAGCCCGTCGCTGACGAGGCCCTCGAGGGCACGCTCACGCTGCTCCGCGTCGGCCCAGGCCGCGGCCACGGCCCTGCTCGAAATGGGCCCGAGGCTGTCGCGCAGGGCCTGCAGGACCGCCCCCCTCGCCTCGCGGTCGCTGCCCGCGTACGTCGGCTGCCGCCGTCCGGGCTCCGCCGGCTGGGGGCGGCCGTCGTGCGTCCACAGGCAGTGCTCCTGCACGGGGCACCGCTCGCAGGCGGGCGCCCGCGCCGTGCAGACCACGGCGCCGAACTCCATCACCGCCGCCGACCATCGCGCGCTGCGGGCGTCCTCGGCGGGCCACAGGTCGTCCGAACGGGTCCGCTCGGCCGTGGTGATGTGCGGGGTCTGCGCCGCCGTGCCGTCCAGTGTCCGGGCCAGCACCCGGCGCACGTTGGTGTCGAGCACGACGGACCGCCGGCCGAAGGCGAAGGCCTGCACGGCCGCCGCGGTGTAGTCGCCGACCCCGGGGAGGGCCCGCAGGGCCTCGGTCTCGTGCGGAACGGTGCCGTCGTGGTCGCGCGTGATGATCACCGCCGAGGCGTGCAGCCGTGCGGCCCTCCGGGGATAGCCCAGTCGACCCCACGCCCGCAGGGCGTCGCCCACGCTCGAGGCGGCCAGGGCTTCAGGAGTGGGCCAGCGCTCGCGCCAGGCATGCCACACCGGGATGACGCGGTCGACAGGGGTCTGCTGGAGCATGAACTCGCTGGTCAGGACGCCCCAGGGATCGCTGCTCCGCCACGGCAGCGCGCGCTCGTGGGCGTCGAACCAGTCGATGAGGGCGGGTACGAGGGGCGACTCCGTCCCGTGCCCTCCGCGCGCCACCACGCAGGGATCGTTGCACGGGCTGAGGGGCAGCGCAGTACCGTGGACCAATGAGCTCGCTCCTGTCGCCCCTCGGCCCCGAGCCGCCGACGGTGTACTGGATCCGCCGCGGAGCGATCGTCGTGGTGATCATCACCCTGATCGTGGGCGCCTGGTGGCTCATCGGATCTCTGCGCGGCGGGGATGCCACGCCCACCTCGTCCCCGACCGGCAGCGCGTCGGCCGAGGCCACCGGCGATGCCGCCGATCCGGGCACGGACGATGCGTCCGCGAGCCCCGAGGCCAGCCAGCCCGCCGAGATCGTGGAGTGCGTCGACAGCGCGATCCTGGTCGAGGCGACTACCGACTCCTCGACCTACCCGGTGGGGTCCACCCCCAAGCTCACCCTCACGATCAGCAACACCGGCGACGTCGCCTGCCGCCGTGACGTCGGCCCGAAGGCGAACGAGCTGGAGATCACCTCCGGCGGGTACCACGTCTGGTCGAGCGACGACTGCAATGCCAGCGGCAAGAGCAAGCTGATCACCATGCAGCCGGGCGACAAGGTGGCGTCGAGCATCACCTGGAACGGCCGCCTGTCGCAGAAGGGCTGCCCCGACGGCGAGGGCGCGGCCGCGAAGGCGGGTCGCTACGACCTCACCGGGCGCAACGGATCGGTGACCAGCGACTCGACGCCGTTCGCGCTGACCAACGCCGACTAGCGGATCGCCCGCGGTCTCACACGAACCGGTCGAGGATGCTGGCCTCCGCCAGCCGTGACACGCCGTCGCGCACCGATCGGGCTCGGGCCTCGCCGACGCCCTCGACCTGCTGCAGGTCCTCCGTGCTGGCTGCCAGCAGCTTCTGCAGGCCGGCGAAGTGGCCCACGATGCGGTCGGTGATCACCTCGGGAAGCCGGGGGACCCGGCTCAGCAGCCGGTAGCCGCGGGGCGTGACCGCCTGCTCGAGCGCGTCCTGCGACTCCGCGAACCCGAACGCCCCCGCCACGCGGGTGAGGTCGATGAGGTCGGCCTCGGTCAGCCCGTCGAGGTCCTCGAGGGCCTTCTCGACGCCGCGACGCCGGCGGCTGCGCGACGACACCAGGTAGTCGCGCATGAGCAGGACGCGGTCGGTGTCGACCCCGGCCACGAGCTCGTTGAGCTGCAGGGTGAGCAGTCGGCCCTCGGTGCCGAGCTCGACGACGTAGTTCGCGACCTCGCGGTGGATGCGGCGGACCATCTCGACGCGCTGGGCGACCACGCATACGTCGCGCACCGTGACGAGGTTCTCGATCTCCAGGGCCGACAGCGTGCCGCTGACCTCGTCGAGCCGCGACTTGTAGCGCTCGAGGGTCGCCAGCGCCTGGTTCGCCCGCGACAGGATCTCCGCGGAGTCCTCCAGCACGTGGCGACGGCCGTCGACGTAGAGGGCGACGGTGTTCATCGACTTGCTGACGCTGATGACGGGGTGGCCGGTCTGCCGCGAGACGCGGTCGGCCGTGCGATGCCGGGTTCCGGTCTCCTCGGTGGGCAGCGACGGATCGGGCATGAGCTGCACCGCCGCCCACATGATCGACTGGGCGCTGTCGTCGAGGATGATCGCGCCGTCCATCTTCGACAGCTCGCGCAGGCGGGTGGCCGAGAAGCTCACGACGAGCGAGAAGCCGCCGTTGGCCACCTGCTCGACCGAGCGATCCCAGCCGAGCACGATGAGGGCGCCGGTGCGGCCGCGCAGGATGCGCTCCAGCCCGTCGCGCAGAGGAGTGCCGGGGGCCACCATGGCGAGGACCTCGCGGATGCGAACGTCGGATGCGGGCTCGGTGGTCATCACGCCTCCTGTCGGGTCGGGTCGGACGTGTCAGTGCGCGACAGCCGCTGCGCGGTGGCGATGGCCTCGTGGATGGAGCCCACCTCGTGGATGCGCATCCCGACCGGC
>CALGTB010000227.1 GCA_937902285.1 uncultured Actinomycetes bacterium
TAGCCTGCCCGCGTGCTGCTTTCCGATCGCGACATCAAGGCGGAACTGGCCGCGGGGCGGGTCGCCCTCGAGCCGTACGACGAGGAGCTCATCCAGCCGTCGAGCATGGACGTGCGCCTCGACCGGTGGTTCCGCGTCTTCGAGAACCACCGCTACCCGTTCATCGACCCGAGCACCGAGCAGCCCGACCTGACCCGGCTCATCGAGCCCGTCGGCGACGAGGCGTTCATCCTGCATCCGGGCGAGTTCGTCCTCGGCTCCACGTACGAGGTCGTCACGCTGCCCGACGACATCGCCGGACGACTGGAGGGCAAGTCGTCCCTCGGTCGGTTGGGGCTGCTCACCCACTCCACGGCGGGGTTCATCGACCCGGGCTTCTCGGGCCACGTGACGCTCGAGCTCTCCAACGTCGCCAACCTGCCGATCATGCTGTACCCGGGCATGAAGATCGGCCAGCTGTGCCTGTTCCGCCTGTCGAGCCCGGCCGAGCACCCGTACGGCAGCGAGAAGTACGGCTCGCGCTACCAGGGCCAGCGCGGCCCGACCCCCAGTCGCTCCTACGCGAACTTCCACCGGACGCAGATCTGACGATGGGGATGCCTCCCGACTCCGAGCTCGAGATCCTCACGTACTCGGACTTCGGGGTCGGGATCCGCTGGCTGGCCCAGCAGGTCGTCGACGAGGACTGGATCCCCGACACGATCCTCGGCGTCGTGCGCGGCGGCCTGTTCGTGGCCGCCGGACTGGCCTACGCCCTCGACATCAAGGACGTGCGGCACGTCAACATCGAGTTCTACACCGACGCCGGCGAGACGCTGCCCGAGCCGGTCCTCATCGGCGACCAGCCGCACCTGGCGGACCTCGTCGGCCGGCGGGTGCTCGTCGCCGACGACGTCGCGGACACCGGGGCGACGCTGCACTTCGTGCGCAACCTGCTGCCGCCCGATGCGGACGTGCGGGTCGCCGTCCTCTACGAGAAGCCGCACACGACGTACGCGCCGGAGATAGCGTGGCGGTCCACCGACCGCTGGATCCGCTTCCCGTGGATCCAGGTGCCGCCGGTGCGCATCAGCGAGGCCGGCCGCTCGTCGGTGTAGGAGCCCGCCCGCCATCGCTGGTGGGCGGCAGGTTTCGGGCCTACTGTCTGCCCATGGCCTCCGCAGTGGTGGCTCCACCCCGACTCAGCGCCGGCGCGCTCGCACCGGTGGTCATCGCCGTCGCTCTCGCGTGGGCCGGGCTGGCACTCGTCCCGCTCACGCACGACGGCCCGTCGTTCGCCGTCATGTGGCTGGCGATGACCATCGCGATGATGGTGCCCACGGTGATGCGGCCGATGCGCAGGGCGGCTGCCGGATCGCTCCCGCGGGCGTGGACGTTCCTTGCCGGGTTCGTGGCCGTCTGGCTCGCCGCAGGCGTGCCGGCCTTCATGCTCATGGGTGCCATCACCTGGACTCCGGCCTGGCTCGCCCTCGCGTGGATGGCCGCCGGCGCCTACCAGCTGACTCCCCTGATGCGTCGCACGCTCCGCGACTGCCGGTCCGTCGTCTTCGACGGACGGCCGCTCGCCTACGGCGTGCGGCAGGGGCAGCGCTGCGTCATCTCGTGCGGGCCGGTGATGATCGCCGTCATGGTCACGGCGATGTCGATGCCCAGCGCAGTGGTCGCCCTCGTGCCGCTGGTGATCGTCACCGTGGCGATCTGCTGGGAGAAGAGCCCGCGGACGAGCGCCCGGCGGGTCGCCGCGGTGGGCGTCGCCGTGCTCCTCCTGGGCGCCGGCGGCTTCGTGCTGGCGGGGGGCCAGTCCGGCACCGCGCATCACTCGAGCGGGACGTCCACGTCGTGACCTGACGCCACGTCGCCCACCTCGACCCAGGCGAGATCCTCCCGGCCATGGAGGAAGCGTCGGGCGCCCTCGTCGCCGTGGGCGGCCTCGATCACCGCGTCCCAATGACGACGGTCGAACAGGATCGGATGCCCGCGCTGCCCGGCGTAGGTCGCCACGACGAGCTCGCCGGGCGTCGCCAGCACGCGACGCACGGCCGCGGCCGTGAGCCCCGGCAGGTCGACGAGACTTACGAGAGCGCGGGTCGCGTGGGGATCCGTCCGGATCGACGACAGGCCTGCTCGCAGCGACGAGCCCATGCCCTGCTCCCAGTCGGGGTTCACGACGACGTCGGCGCCCGGCACATCACCGACCCAGGCCCCCAGCACGACGACCACGCGGTCGCAGCCGCCATCGCGCAGGCAGGAGACGGCGTGGTCGACGAGGCGCTCTCCGCGGACGACCACGGGGGCCTTGGGGCGGCCGAAGCGCGTGCCGGCGCCGGCGGCGAGCACGAGCCCGACGGTGGCTCCGTCGGTCACCGGGCGGCGCCCGGGTGGATCGGTCCCGACGTCCCCGCGAGGTGCTGCCCGGTCCCGCCCCAGCGCGCCTGGACGATCTCCGCGGCGATCGAGATAGCGGTCTCCTCGGGCGTCCGGGCCCCGAGGTCGAGGCCGATCGGGGAGTGGAGTCGGGACAGCTCGGCGTCGGTGACGCCCGCCTCCTTCAGGCGCACGAGCCGGTCGTCGTGCGTGCGGCGCGAGCCCATGGCCCCGATGTACCCCGCCTGCGTGCGCAGGGCCACCGCGAGCGCCGGGACGTCGAACTTTGGGTCGTGCGTGAGCACGGCGATGACGGTGCGCGAGTCGACATGCTGCTGCTCGAGCCACCGGTGGGGCCAGTCGACGACGACCTCGTCCGCCTCGGGGAAGCGCTTCATCGTGGCGAAGACCGGGCGCGCATCGCACACCGTGACCCGGTACCCGAGGAGCTTGCCGACGCGCACCAGCGCGGCGGAGAAGTCGATCGCTCCGAAGACGAACATCTGGGCCGGCGGGGCGTAGCTCGCGACGAAGACATCGAGGCCCTCGCCGAGCCGCTCGCCCTCCGGCCCGTAGTGCAGGAACCCCGTCCGCCCTGCGGCCAGCATGCCGATCGCATCCTCGCGAACGGTGTCGTCGAGCCGTGCCGTGCCCAGCGAGCCCTCGGCGTGATCCGGGCGCACGACGAGGTGCCGCCCCACGAAGTGCGGACCGCGCACGATGGTCGCGACGGCGACGGGCTCCTCGCGCTCGACGCTCGCCTGCACCCCCTCCAGCTCGGGCCAGGTCTCCTGGTCGATGCGCTCGACGAACACCTCGAGGATGCCCCCGCAGGTGAGGCCGACAGCGAAGGCCTCGTCGTCACTCACGCCGTACGTCTCGAAGCGGGCGACCCCGTCGGCGAGCACCTCCTGCCCGACCTCGAACAGGGCGCCCTCGACGCATCCGCCGCTCACCGAGCCGACGGCCTCGCCGTGGTCGGTGACGAGCATCGATGCTCCGGCCGGTCGGGGGGCCGAGCGCCACGTGCGCACGACGGTGGCCATCGCGGCGCTGCCGCCGCGCCGCCGGATGGCTGAGAGCTCGCCGAGGACCTCCCGCACGCCTGAACCCCCTCACGATCGTGCCGCAGGGTCGGGCCTGTTGCCGTCGTTCCGCGGGCCCGGGCTGCGGGCTGGGTCAATAATGGCCCGATGGGTGACATCCGGCTGGTCGAAGTGACGGACCGGCCTCTCGATCCGGCAGCCGTCGAGCGCCTCGTGTCCGATGCCCGGGCAGGCGCCGTGGTGTCGTTCAGCGGGAATGTCCGCGACCACGATCATGGCCGCACGGTCGCCACCTTGACCTACGAGGGCCACCCGAGCGCGACGGACGTCCTCGCCGAGGTCGCCCGGGAGATCGACGCACGCTTCGACCTGGTGAGCCTGGCCGTATGCCATCGGGTGGGGGAGCTGGCGATCGGCGACAGCGCCCTGGTCGCCTCGGTGGCCGCGGCGCACCGCGGGGAGGCGTTCCGGGCCTGTGAGGCGCTCGTCGACCTGACCAAGGAGCGCCTGCCGGTCTGGAAGCACCAGGTGTTCGCCGACGGCACCGACGAGTGGGTGAACTGCGCATGACCGGCCTCGTCGACTCCTACGGACGCGTGCATCGCGATTTGCGCGTCTCGGTCACCGATCGGTGCAACCTTCGCTGCACGTACTGCATGCCACCGGACTTCGCCGACTGGCTGCCGGGCGACCACCTGCTGTCCATCGACGAGCTGATGACGGTGATCGAGGTCGCCGTCGACAACGGTGTCACCGGCATCCGGCTCACCGGTGGCGAGCCGCTGCTGCGCCCGGACGTCGTCGACCTCGTCCGGCGCATCAACGCTCTCCCCGTCCCTCCGCGCGTCTCCCTGACGTCGAACGGCCTGCGGCTGGTCGTCCTCGCCGAGCCCCTGGCCGCGGCGGGGCTCGAGCGCGTCAACGTGAGCCTTGACACCCTCGACCGTGAGCGGTTCGCGAAGCTCACCTTCCGCGATCGCTTCGACGACGTCATCGCGGGCATCGAGGCCGCCCAGCGGGCCGGCCTGCGACCCCTGAAGGTCAACACGGTGCTCATGCGCGGCATCAACGACG
>CALGTB010000228.1 GCA_937902285.1 uncultured Actinomycetes bacterium
TCCGCGTCCGGCTGCGCGGCGGGGGCCGCCGGCGACGGGCGGGCCGGCGCTGCGGCCGCAGGAGCGGGGCCGGCGGCCGACGGCGCCGCATCAGGATGAACGGGCGCCGAGGCGATCCGACGCTCGAGCTGGTCGAGCCGGGCACGCATGCCCGCCTCGTCGGTGTCGGCGGCCGGCAGCAGCAGGCGGGCGCCCATGATCTCCAGGTGCAGCCGCGGGGCCGTGGCTCCGCGCAGCTCGCTGAGCGCCGTGCTGGTGACGTCGGCCGCGCGGGTCAGCTCCGACGGCCCGAACCGCTGCGCCTGGGCGACCTCGCGGGCGACCTGGTCCTCCGGGGCGTCGATGAGGCCGAGCTCGGCCGCATTGGGCACGTTGTGCAGGACGATGAGGTCGCGGAAGCGCTCGAGCAGGTCGGTGACGAACCGGCGCGGATCGTGGCCTGCGTCGATCACCTGGTCGATGACGGTGAAGAGCGCGGCGCCGTCGTGGTCGGCGAGGGCGTTGACCGTGGCGTCGAGCAGGGTGGCGTCCGTCATGCCGAGCTGGGCCACGGCCTCGAGGTAGGTCACGCCCTCGGCGCCCGAGCCGGAGATCACCTGCCCGAGGATCGACTGGCTGTCGCGGACGCTGCCGGCGCCGGCGCGGGCGATCAGTGCCAGCGCGGCCGGCTCGGCGGCGATGCCCTCGGCCTCGCAGTTGCCGGCCAGCAGCGTGGCGAGCGTGCGGGCAGGCACCAGGCGGAAGGTGTAGTTGTGGGTGCGGGACCGGATGGTGGGCAGCACCTTCTCGGCCTCCGTGGTCGCGAAGATGAACCGCACGTGCGGCGGCGGCTCCTCGACCAGCTTGAGCAGGGCGTTGAAGCCCTGCGTGGTGACCATGTGAGCCTCGTCGATGATGTAGACCTTGTAGCGCGACGACGCCGGCGCGAACATCGCCCGCTCGCGCAGGTCGCGCGTGTCGTCGACCCCGCCGTGGCTCGCGGCGTCGAGCTCGATGACGTCGATGGATCCCGGACCGTTCGGGGCGAGGTCGACGCAGCTCTGGCACACGCCGCACGGATCGGGAGTCGGACCCTGCTCGCAGTTGAGCGACCGGGCGAGGATGCGGGCCGTGGACGTCTTGCCGCAGCCGCGCGGGCCGGAGAAGAGATACGCGTGGTGGACGCGGTCGTTCTGCAGCGCGCGGCGCAGCGGGCCGGTGACGTGCTCCTGGCCCACCACATCGTCCAGCCGCGCCGGGCGGTAGGTGCGATACAGGGCCATGGACACAGATGCACCCTAACGTCGGGGCAGACAAGGAAGGGACCCCCCGCACACCCGTCAGAGCCCGCTTACCCTTGCTGCCTTCCGGCCCTGGGGGGGTTCACGCGATGACGCCGCACGAGGGGTCGAGGCGAACTCTACGGGGCGGCCCAACGCGGTGAACAGGTCGGGAGGTAGCCTCCTCGGCGGAGGATTCGCATAGTGGCCTAGTGCGCACGCTTGGAAAGCGTGTTGGGGGAAACTCCTCACGGGTTCAAATCCCGTATCCTCCGCCAGCCCCGTCCACGGGCGGGCCCTGCGAGCGCGACCCACCGGGATCCCGGAGGGTCGCGCTCGCACTCGGTTGCAGGCACCGCACGACCGCAGCGGCAAGGGGCGATACATGGTCACGGCCATCGATCGCACCGCCATGCACGCCCGGGTCGCCGGTGCCGTCGCCTACGGCGCCCAGGGACTGTGCTTCGCGGCGCTCGTCACCCGCATCCCGACGCTCCAGGACCGCTTCGCCCTGACCGACACGGCCCTCGCCGGGCTGCTGGCGCTGGTGCCCGTCGTCGCCGGCCTCGGCAGCGTGGCGGCCGGCGCCATGATCGCCCGGGTCGGCAGCGCACCCGTGCTGCGCGTGGTCGGTCCCATCGTCCCGCTCGCACTCGTGGCCACGGGCCTGAGCACCTCGTTGGCCATGCTCATCGTGTCGCTGATCGCGGTCGGCTTCGGCCTCGGATCCGTCGACGCGACCATGAGCGCGCACGCCGTGTCGGTCGAGTCGCGCTACGGGCGCAGCCTCATGGGCTCGTTCTTCGCGGTCTTCAGCCTCGCCGGCATCGTGGGCGCGGGACTGGCCGCCCTTGCCGCGGGCACCGACCTCGCGCTGGGCGCCTTCTTCGCTCTCATCGCCGTCGTCGTCATCCCCGTGCAGCTCGTCGCGGGCCCCCGCCTCCTCAAGGGCCGTGTCGAGATCGACGGCACCATCGACGACGTCTCGCCGCACCACCCGAACCGCGAGCACGTGCGCGTGCCGTGGCGCCCCATCGTCCTCATCGGCCTCGCGCTGGCAGCGGTCTACGTGGCCGACTCGGCAGCGTCCAACTGGAGCGCCGTCTACCTCAACGACGCCCTCGGCTCAACCGAGGCGCTGGCCGCCCTCGCCTACGCGTTCTACGCGCTGACGACGCTGGCGGCACGACTCGTCGTCGACCGTGCCGTCACCGCGCGCGGGCCGGTGCTCCTGGTGCGGCTCGGCGGAGGCGTCGCCGTCGCCGCGGCCCTCCTCGTGGCCCTAGCGCCCTCGCCGGCCTTCGGGCTCGTGGCCTTCGCGCTGCTGGGCCTCGGGATCGCCCCGGTCATCCCGCTCGCGTTCAGCGCGGCCGCCCAGCACGACCCGCTCGGCACCGGGGTAGCGGTCTCGCGGGTCAATGTCTTCAACTACGTGGGATTCGTCCTCGGCGCGCCGCTCATCGGCATCGTCGCCGACATGTCGTCACTGCGCTGGGCCTTCGCCGCCCTCATCCCCGTCCTCCTCATCGTCGTCGTGCTCGCGCCCGCCTTCGCCGTGCGCACCCGAGCCTGAGCCCCGCGCACCCGAGGCTGATTCGGCCCGCCGGACAGGGGCTTGTACCCTTCTCCACGGTGGCGTGTCCGAGCGGCCAAAGGAGCACGCCTCGAAAGCGTGTGTGGGGAAACTCACCGTGGGTTCAAATCCCACCGCCACCGCCAGCTGGCCCGACCAAGCCGGGCCGCGCACGGATGAAGCCCCCGCAGGGGCCGCCGAGAGGCGCTCCCGCGGGGGCTTCACCCATCCACCGCCTCCGCATGCCGTGCTCACACCACCGCGTTCCCTAGTCCTCGGGGAGGTCGGCGAAGGCTTTCTTCGTCGCGTTGTACCAATCCATGGACTTCTTGGGGTGCCGCCACCGGCCCTGCATCGCTCGACGCGCGTCGGCGTGGGTCGTGTCGCCCCCGCTCACAGCCTCCTTCAGGTGCCTGTCCTGCGCCTTGATGATGTCGTCGGCGCTCTCCCCGCGAGGGGCGAGCTCACATGGTCCGCCCAGGTCCTTACAGGTCATCGTCTTCATGGCTCCCGCCCTTCCGTCCGTGGTTGCTGTCGTCCTTCACCTGACTGACGTCACTGAAAGCGGATGTGTGACATCGACGGAGGAATCAGCCCGTCGCCACACCGTCGCGACGGCGCGTGATCTGGGCCAGCAGGTCCGGGTCAGCACGGAAGGTGATCTGCTGCACGCGGCCATCAACGATGGTGAAGTCGAACGCGACCCGAACCTGGCCCCGATGGAACCACGCCGCACCCGGACGGTCGGCGACGAAGGCAGGCAGGGCAGCGGCCGCCGCGCCGTTGAAGAACGCAGCCACCTCCCGCTGGCCGACGATGCTGGCAGGGGTTCCGCTCTCGATCGCGGCAGCGTCCGCCGAGATCTCGGCATCGGGTGCCAGCAGGCGGAGCAGACCGTCGAGATCACCTCCGCGCGCGGCCGCAAGGAAGGCGTCCACGACCCGCCAGTCGGTTCGGCCTTCGGGCGCTGTCGCCTGCCGCACCTTGGCGCGGGCACGCGACGCGAGCTTGCGGGCAGCAGCCGGCGTGGTGTCGAGGACCGCTGCGACGGCGGGGAACTCGAAGCCGAAGGTGTCGTGCAGGACGAATGCCACCCGCTCCCTCGGTGAGAGCTGGTCCATGACCACCTGAAGGGCGACTCCGACCGTGTCGGCGAGCTCCACCTCCTCAGCCGGATCGATCGCAGTGTCGGCAGGGACGACGGTCGGCTGAGGCGTGGGCACCCGCCGCCTCAAACGGTCCAGGCACAGCCGCACCGTCGTGGTCGTCAGCCACGCTGGGAGGTTGTCGATCTCATATCGCGTGCCCTCCAGACGCAGCCAGGCCTGCTGGACGACGTCCTGCGCCTCCGACGGATCGCCCAGGATCCGGGTGGCCATGCCGACGCGCCGGGCTTGCTCGGCGACGAAGATCTCTGTGTTGTCCATGGTGTGCGCTCCTCCGTCTGTGACTGACACCTGTTCGACGCAAAGGCCCCTGCACGTGTGACCGGATCGCCCGATCATGCCGCCTCGCTTGCCTCGTGGGGCGCTGGGAGGGGCGCTCACCTTTCCCCGCGAGGACACCGGTGACGGGACTAGCTAGCGTCAGCAGACAGCAGCTGAGCGCACGTTGGGTTCCTCACCGGGGAGTTGCGATGACAGCACCTGACCGTTCCCATGCGATGGACCATGTGATCCTCGTCCTCTTCGAGAACCGGTCCCTCGACAACCTCCTGGGGCACCTCTACGCACCCGAGGACGGGAAGGACTACGAGGGTGTTCTCGGACGCGACCTGAGCAATCCGGTGCCTGACTGGGCCGAGCACCAGCCGCCGGACGGCACGGGCCGGGTTGCCGTGCACGTCGGTGACAGCCTGGACGCGCCCAACCCGGACTCCGGTGAGGAGTACTTCCACACCAACACGCAGCTCTTCGGCATCCTGGACGAGCAGAACCGCTTCGCCGGCGGCGACGACATCAAGGCGCCGTACAACGCTCCCGCCGACGGGGCGACGCCCACGATGGACGGCTTCGTCACCGACTACATCTCCTTCTTCACCTGGGAGATGGGACGCCAGCCGACCTACGACGAGTACGCGCAGATCATGCAGTGCTACACGCCCGAGCAGGTCCCGGTGCTCAACGGCCTGGCCCGCGAGTTCGGCGTCTTCGACCACTGGTTCTGCGAGGTGCCCTCGCAGACGTTCATGAACCGGTCGTTCTGGACGGCCGCCACCTGCAGCCCGCTGCCGACCGGCGGCACCACGAACACGCCGCTCGGCCACTGGATCCACGACAACACCGCCGAGACCATCTTCAACCGGCTCGAGGCCCACGGGCGCACATGGAAGGTGTACGTGGAGGGCGACACGGGTGCCTCGCTGACCGGCCTGATTCACTGGCCGCAGCTGCACGAGCGGTTCGCCACCCACTTCGTGCCGTTCAGCGAGTTCGAGAAGGACGCGGCCGCCGGCACACTGCCCGACTTCGCCATGATCGAGCCGAACCTGCTCGTCGGGCACGGGGACTTCCACCCCGCCGCTGGCGCCGCCCTCGTCAAGGGCCTCAGCCTGGATGTCGACGTCCCCTCGTCGATCCTGTCGGGCGATGCCTTCCTGCAGCGGATCTACGACGCCTACCGCGGCATGCGCTCCCCGACCGGGGCGAACGTCTGGAACACGGCGCTGCTCATCGGCTGGGACGAGCCCGGCGGAACCTACGACCACGTGCCTCCCGGGCCCGTGCCGGCGCCCGACCAGGCGGCTCCCGCAGGGCAGTTCGGCTTCCGCTTCGACCGCTCCGGCTACCGCGTGCCGGCCATCGTCGTGTCGCCGTGGGTCGAGAGCGGCTCGGTCTACGCCGACGAGCACCGTCACACCTCGCTCATCGCGACGCTGCGGGGCCTCTGGGACCTCGGCGACCCGTTCACCGAGCGCGACAAGGCTGCCCGGCCGATCGACTACGTCTTCAGCCGCGAGACGCCGACGGACCCCGACCAGTGGGACGTCCCGCGGGCCAACCCGGTGCCGGCGTGGCAGATCGACTGGGAGGCCAGCGACCGGACACTGAGCAACCTGGGCAAGGTCGCCATCCCGGGACTCCTGCAGACCGCCAAGGAGAAGGGGTGGCCGGTTCCCCCGCAGCTGGAGGATCCGGCGTTCCACCTCACCACGAACCTCGCCTTCCATGCCCAGCAGCTGCTGTTCCGCCGCATCTGGCCGCTTCTCGGTCCGCAGGACGAGGACCTCGCCCGGCTCGAGGCCACCGTCGCGCAGGACCTCGCGGACGCCACGAAGCCCGAGGCCTGAGGCTTCGGCAGAGGCGTCAGCCGATCGACGCGTACCACGCGCGCACGACGGCAGCGGCAGGCTTCCCCCTGATGTTGTACTCCTTGGACAGCGGGAACTCGTCGGGCCAGTAGACGAACGGGTACGTGCCTGTGACGTACGGGGACTGCGCCACTGCGGTGAGCACTGCTTCGAAGGCCCTCGCCTGGCCCACCAGGTCGAGCACCATGGTGTCGTCGTAGTCGCTCCACATCTGGAGGCCGGGGCTCTCGCCGTCGATCCGTCCGGTGACCCCGCCGACGACGCTCGGGTACGCAATCTGGGACAGCACGACCGGCTTGCCGTACTGCGCCGCGAGAGGAGCCAGGCTGGCGTTCATGATCCGCAGCGCCGAAGCACTGAGCTCGGGCTGCGCCGCACCGGGGTCGGGGCTGAGCCCCGCCCACCAGTTGACGGCGAAGAAGTCCCAGGTACCCATGCCCGGCATGTCGGCGGCAGGTGGCCACACCGGCTCGGCAGCTCCGTCGAGGCCACCGAGGTAGATCGAGCGACCCACCGGTCCTCCGTAGCGCTGGCCGACCTTGGCGTAGATGGCCTCGAGTCGAGCCGCATAGCCCGCAGGCTTGCGGTCGATGGCCAGCCAGTCGCCGGAGATCGCCAGCTGATCGACGCCCGTCCGCGCCGCCACATCCGCGAAGTAGAGGGAGTACCGCTCGTACTGCTCGAACCACGTGTTCCACCAGCGCGCCGACATGTCGACCTTGGACAGGTCGGCGCAGCACACCTGCGGAGCGAGGTAAACCTTGAAGCCGGCCTTCCTCGTCGCCGTGATGTGCGCGATCAGGTCCGCGTCGGGGTAGGTATGCCCGAAGCCGATGTTGGTCATCGAGGGCGGGTCGCTCGTCGCGTAGTCCCAGGTGGGGGCGATCTCGACCCACCGGACCTGATCGCGTCGCATGGCGGCGTTGGTCGTGGCGAGGAGGCCGGCGAAGTTCCCCCACCAGAAGTCGCTGAACAGCATGCCCTTCTGGAAGACCCGTCCCGAGTCGCGCGGCAGGAAGGTCGCGCTGCCCGCTGCGCTCGGCACCGCAGGCGTCGTGCCACCAGAACCGGGCAGCCAGCGCCACTTCGCCACCCTGTCCGCAATCCGCGTGGTGCTGCCCGCGACCACAGCGGTGCGGTGCCCCGACGCCGCGTCCGGGGTGAACTCCTCGGCTGCCGTGAACCCCCAGTTGTTGCGCATGTACCGGTAGTGGAGGGAACCCGGAGCCATGGACAGGGTCGCCCCGTAGAGGCCCTTGGCCAGCCTCGTCAGCGGGTCCGTCCGACCCGCTCGGGCCCCCTGCTGCTCCAGGGTCTCGACGTACACCCGCGTGCCCGCTGGGGTGTTCCCCGGCACGCGCACCCGGAAGGTGACCTGCACGTCGCGCAGGCGAGCACCTGCCACTGCGGACGTCGTCCGCCCGTCGAACGCGGTCGTCGGCGGATCGGGAACAGCGGCAGTGCCTGCGAGAACCGCCACTGCGACAGTGGCCGTCGCGACAGCCCGAGCCCAACGACGTGCGCTCATGAATCCAGCGTAGGAGCGACCGAGCTCGCATGACGGGTCGTGGGACCTGGGTCCTCATGGCAGCCGCCAGCGTGACCTGCTTCAACCTCCATCCACAGTGGAAGGTGACGTACCCTCGTGGCGTGACGGACTCGACGACGACTCCGGTGGACGAGGATGCGCAGGGCTTCTTCCGGCGCAACCGAACCCTCCGCCTGGCATCGGCGATCGTCATCGCCGTCGTCCTGCTCGCGGCCTACATCTTCGGCATCCAGTCCTACCGGGCGGGACTGTCGCAGTCGCTGCCGTCGCAGGTGCCGCCCGCGGGTGGCGTGTCCGTCGTCATCGTCCCCGAGTCCGTCGATCCGAACGGCCAGGAGCTGCCCGCCCGCGTCCTCGTCTTCCCATCAGACGAGTTCGTCGATCCCACGGGCCTGCTCACCCAGTCTCTCGAGCTGCGCGTTCAGCCCGCGGTCTCCGGCCAGACCCTGCTCTTCCCCGCAGGCGAGCCCCCGACGCCGCAGGGCATCGTGCTCCCCGCCGCAGGCATCGTGCAGGAGTACCCGTTCGACACCTACGACGTCTCCGCTGACGTGCAGGTGCACTCGCTCTTCGCCGACTCCTACACCGCTCTCCCCGTGCAGGTCTCTCTGTTCTTCCGAGTACCGGGCTGGAGCGCCGAGGACACGTCCGTCACCTCAGGCGGGGCCGAGGGCGTGGCCGTGACGTCGATGCTCGTGCGCGACGGGTCGACGAAGTCCATCGCCGTCCTTCTCCTGCTCCTCATGGTCGTCCTCGCCGTCATCGCGGTCCTCGTCACCTCGTCGTCGACCCGAGGGCGGATGAGGCTCGAGCTCTCGGTCGCCAGTTGGATGACGGCACTGCTCTTCGCACTCATCCCGCTGCGCGGGTTCTTCCCCGGCGGGCCTCCGCTCGGCTCGTGGATGGATGTCCTCGTCTTCTTCTGGGTCGTGCTCATCCTCATGGTCTCCGTGGCCGTCGTGGTCACCACGATCCTGCTGCGGGCGAACGACGCCCGGCACCACCCCGATTAGGCACGATGACCCACGGCACGGTGCTCGCGGCCCGCTCCTAGGATCAACAGCGATCATCGCCCGCTCGGAAGGGAAGCGCATGCCCGTCGAGCCCCTGCACGGAGTGCGGGTCGTCACCATCGCCGTCAACCTTCCGGGCCCGGTCGCCGCCGCGCGACTGGCCGCGCTCGGAGCCCACGTGACGAAGGTCGAGCCGCCGACGGGCGACCCGGCCCGGTGGGTCAGCGACGAGTGGTACCGCACCCTGGCCAGCCGGCAGGACGTCGTCACCCTCGACCTGAAGTCGGACGACGGCATGGCAGCACTGCACGCACTGCTGTCCGAGGCCCAGGTGCTGCTGACCTCGCACCGGCCGTCGGCGCTCGCCCGGCTGGGACTGTCCTGGGCCGACCTGACCGCGCGGCACCCGCGGCTCAGTCAGGTCGCGATCGTCGGCCAGGCGGGAGACCTCGCGGAGCGGCCCGGCCACGACCTCACGTACCAGGCCGAGAGCGGACTGCTGAGCGGCCCCGAGATGCCCCGGTCGCTCCTCGCCGACCTCGGAGGGGCGGAGCGGGCCGTCACCGCGGTGCTCGCGGCCGCACTCGACCTGCACCTGCACGCGCAGGTCTCGTACACCGAGGTGGCCCTCGAGGCCGTGGCCCACGACCTCGCCGCTCCATACCGGCTCGGGGTGACGCAGCCTGACGGGCTGCTGGGGGGAGCCCTTCCCGCCTACGGCATCTACGCCACGGCGGACGGGCACATCGCCCTCGCCGCCCTCGAGCCGCACTTCCAGTCGCGCCTGTCGGAGGCGCTCGGGCTGACGCTGACGCGCGCGTCGCTCGAGGACGCGTTCGCGCAGCGCACGTCGGCGGAGTGGCAGGCCTGGGCCGACTCTCACGACATTCCGCTCGCCGCCATCAGCTGACAGCTGCCGAGGACACCGCGGGGCCGCGTGCGCGACACTGCGCACGTGTCGACGACCGAGACGATGACCGACCACATCGTGGTCTTCGGCTTCCACGGCCTCGGACGACGGATCGTGCGCCAGCTGGCGACCGCCCGCCAGCCGGTGATCGTCGTCGATCCGGACGCGAGCCCGGCCGAGCGCGAGGACCTCCAGCGGTGGGGCGTCTCCTACCTCGACGGCTACGGGCACAGCGAGGACACCCTCGCGGCGGCGGGAGTCGCCCGGGCTCACGCCGTGATGTGCGTGACCGGCGACGATGTCGCGAACATCCGACTGGCCCTGCTGGTGCGCGACGTGTCCTCCGAGGTGCGCCTGGTGGTGCAGATGGCCAATGCCTCGGTCGGCAGCGCGATGGCGGCCGTCGCCCAGCCCGGCGCCGTCCTGAACGTGGCCGAGCTGGCATCGACATCCTTCCTCGAGGCCGCGGTGCGCAGGACGACGCACGCCCTCGACCTGGGCGGCGAGGAGTTCCTCATGGCCACCTTCGACGCGACGTCGGAGGGGACCTTCCGGACGCTGTGGGGAGACCTCGCACCGATCGCCGTGCAGCCGGCCGACGGGTCGGCGGTCATCCCCTGTCCCGGCCGCGACCGCGCCGTCGGGCCCGGCGACCGCGTGACCCTGATCGGGACTGCGGAGGACTACGCCGAGATAGGACTCGCACCGGCGATCCAGCAGGCCGCACCCCGCGGCCGGTCGCTCCGGAACCGGGCGCGCGAGTCCATGGCGGCGCTGTCCGATGCCGTCGACCGGCCCTTCCGCATCGCGTTCGGAGTCCTCGCCGTGCTCGCCGCCCTGTCCGTCGGCGTGCTCATGCTCGGCTACGAGGAGGCCGACGGGACTCGCATGAACGTCCTGGACGCCGTGTACTTCACGTCCGAGACGATCGCCACCGTCGGGTTCGGCGACTTCTACTTCCGCGACCAGGACGCGTGGCTGCGACTGTGGGCCATCGTCCTCGTACTCATGGGCGCGACCCTCGTCGCGCTGGCCACCGCCCTCTTCACCAACGCCCTCATCTCACGGCGCCTCGAGCAGTCCCTCGGCCGCCAGCGGCTCACGGGCCTGCGCGACCACATCGTGGTCATCGGGCTCGGCGCCGTCGGCAGCCGGGTGGCGATGGATCTGCACGACGCCGGCTACGAGGTCGCCGTGATCGACGGCGGCGAGGGGCAGAGATTCGTCCCGCAGATGCGGGCGGCCGGCATCCCGGTGCTCCTCGGCGACGCCACGCTGCCCGCCACCCAGGCCGCCGCCGGGATCCAGCGCGCGGCCGGGGTGGCCGTGCTGACAAGTGACGACCTGGTCAACATCGAGACCGGCCTGGCCGTCCGAGGCGCCGTGGGCGAGCGCACGGTGCCCATCGTGCTCCGCGTGTTCAGCCGGAACCTGGCGCGCATGGTCGGCATGCGGCTCGACGCCGGTACCCCGCGATCCATCGCCGAGCTCGCATCGCCGTGGTTCGTCGGGGCGGCCCTGGGGCTCGACGTCCTCGGCACCTTCTACATCGGGCCGACCCCGTTCGTGGCCGCACGGCTGACGGTTCGAGCCGGGTCGGGCCTCGACGGGGTGGCCATGGCCGACCTCGGTGCGCGCTCCAGGGTGGTCGCAGTCGGACGCGCGCCCGGGAGCGCGGCCCTCGAGCATCCGGCCCGGCGGGACACGCGGCTGGCCGCCGGAGACAGCGCCTTCCTCATCGGTCCGTATGACGCGCTGCTCTCGGTGCTCCAGCGGTCCTGAGCCCGAGCACAGGACTCGGCACCTTCCGCGCCGTAGCCTTGAAGGACCTCAGGGAGGTGCGCATGGCTGATGAGATCGGACAGGGGACCATCGTCCTGCCCCTCACCGCGACCGATGCCAGGGGTGCCCTCGATCACGTGGCCGACGCCGTCTTCATCCTCGACTCTGACCGGACCATCGCCTACGCCAACCCCGCAGCCTCTCGCCTCACGGGCCTTTCCATGGCTGCCGTCGAGGGTGCCGGCCCGAGCATCGTCCTGTCGAGTGCCTACGAGGCTGCCGACCTCATCGACCTCGAGGCGGCCCTGGCCGCCGGAACCGCCTGGGCACAGACGGTGCCCAGCCTCGGAGGCATGCACTCCCTGTCGCTGGATCCCCTCGCACCCGAGCAGGGAGGAACGACCCCGTTCGTGCTGGTCGTCCGCGACCTGTCGGTGCCGCGCCTGACGGAGTCCGAGCAGGCCCGGCTGGACGAGGACCGGTCGGCGGTGCTCAGCATCCTCGGGGAGTTCCGTCCCGCAGGGACCATCGAGGACACGTCCTACTCCCTCTGCCAGGTGATCGCCGGCATGAACGGCATCGACGGGGCCATGATCCTCATGCTCCCCCCGACCGGCGACCTCGTCCACGTCAGCAACGTCGGGCCTGCCCTCCCCGGCTTCGAGTACGGAGCACGCATCCCCTTCGCGCAGCTCGAGGACGTCATGCACGTCACGTCGAACGGCCCCTGGTACCTCGACCTGGGGTCTGCCGCGTCGACGGCCGCCCTCGGACCCGAGCTGGTCGCGATGATGATGGATGCCGGAATCACCGGCACGGCCTACGCCGCCATGCGGTACGACGGGACGCTGACCGGCGTTCTCGCCGTCGCGTCCACCGCACCCCATGGGGGTGCGCTGATGGCCGGCCGGCTCGGCGTTCTCGAGCACCTGGCCGCCGCCGCAGGAACCATCCTGGGGAACCAGGCGGTCGAGTTCGGCCGGGCGCAGGTCCTCAAGGCAGGCGTGGCACGCGTGATCGCGTCGAGGTCCTTCCACTCAGTGCTCCAGCCCATCGTGCGACTCGAGGACGGGGCGGTGCTCGGGCACGAGGCACTCACCCGGTTCGACGACGGTCGGCCGCCGGACCAGCACTTCGCCGACGCCCACGAGGCCGGTCTCGGCACGGAGCTGGAGCAGGCCTGCGTCCAGGTGGCCCTCGACCGCGTCCGCCTCCTTCCGCCCGAGCACTTCATCAGCGTCAACTACTCGCCCGGGGCCGTCGTGTCGGGCGAGGTGGGCCGGACGCTCCAGGACCTCGATCGCGAGGTCATCGTCGAGATCACCGAGCACTCCGTGATCCCCGACTATGCGGCCGTGCGTGCGGCGCTGACGCACCTGCCCCACGTGCGCCTTGCGGTCGACGACGCGGGTGCCGGCTTCGCGAGCCTGCGGCACATCCTCGAGCTGCGGCCGGACTTCGTGAAGCTGGACATCGGGCTGGTCCGGGGCGTCAACGCCGATCCCGCCCGGGCAGCCATGGTCGCCGGAGTGTGCCACTTCGCCAGCGTCACCGGCACCCGGCTCATCGCCGAGGGCGTGGAGACGCAGGCCGAGGCCGACAGCCTGCGGGTCCTGGGGGTCGAGCTCGCGCAGGGCTACCTGTTCGGACGGCCCGAGTAGCGCACCGCCGTCAGCCGGCGGCCGGCGCGACCGCGCCCAGAGGGAGGGTCACGCGTTGTCGAGCAGCCGGTCCCGGTACGCGACGTACGCCGGCCGGCCGAACTCCTCGAAACCGGCACGGGCCTCGGGCGGGAGCGAGTCGAGGATCGCCTGGCCGGCCTCGGCGGAGTTGTCGTCCAGGATCAGGCCCAGGCCGATGGCGAGGGTCTCCGGGCTCAGGGATGCCCGCGCGTGGATGCCGACCGCATCGAACTCGGCCTGCGTGACCGAGGTGGCGATGACCGGCAGGACCTCGATCTCCTCGAAGCTCAGGTGCTCAAGGAGCGCCCGCTCGAGCGCGATGAGTGTCGTGTGGAGGCTGGAGCGCGTCAGGATGTTGGTGTCCGCCATCCAGGCCGTGGCCTCCGCCTGCGCGGTGTCGACGAGATCGGACAGCCGTGCGTGCTGCATCGCCATGGTCTCGACGAGCTCGGCGCTCTGCGGCGCACGTTCGGCGAAGACCGGCCACAGCAGCTCGTCCTCAGCCGAATGGTGGCCGTGCAGCATCGCGCTCATGAGCAGCACGTGGCCACCGACCGCGGCAGCACGGCCGCTGTCCGACTCGGGCACCGCCTTGACGCGGAGCGGCAGCGAGGCGAACTCCTTGCGGAAGCACTCATGAATGGCGAGCATCTCGCTCGTGTCGATCGGCTCGTCTGACATGCGAGACCTCCTGTTGCACCGCGTTAGCGGCATCCTACGGATGAGTCGGCGGCTCACTCGCCGAATAGGCCGTGCACTCGAGCTGGAATGTCGTGTGAACGATCTCGAATCGGTCCTGGACCCGCGATCTGAGCTCGGCGAGCATCCCCGCGCCGAGGTCACTGCGGAACGGATCGTCGGCGACCTCCACGTGGGCCGACAGCGACGCCATCCCCGACGTGATGACCCACGCGTGCAGGTCGTGCACGGCGACGACACCGTCGACCTCGAGCAGTGCCGCACGCACCTCGTCGAGGTCGAGATCGCGAGGAGCCGTCTCGAGGAGGACGGACAGTGACGACCGCAGGAGGACGAGCGTGCGGGGGATCATGAACAGCGCGATCGCGATGGAGACGAGGGCGTCGATCCGGGTCCAGCCCGTCAGCAGGATGACGATCGCCGCCACCACCACGCCGACCGACGCCAGCGCGTCGGACATCACCTCGAGGTAGGCGCCCTTCACCGTCAGGCTCTCGCCGGCGCCCTTGCGCAGCAGGACGAGCCCGATGCCGTTGGCCACCACGCCGTACGACGCCGCGATGATCATGATCGACGGCGTGACCTCGACCGGCGTGAGCCAGCGCTCCACCCCCTGCCACAGGATGAACCCCGAGAGGGCCAGCAGCAGGAAGCAGTTGCCGGTCGCCACCAGGATCTCGAGGCGGAACAGGCCGAAGGTGCGCTTGGGCTGGGTCGGCCGAGCCGCGATGGTGACGGCCAGGAGCGCGGATGCGACCCCCATGACGTCGGCGAAGACGTGGATCGCGTCAGCCAGCAGGGCCAGCGACCCCGACAGCACCGCCCCCACCAGCTGCACGACCAGGACGGAGATGCCGAGCCCGAGGACGATCGCCAGCTGCTTGCGGCTGCGCATCGCCGCGCTCATGCCGTGATCCCCGCCCACATCGCACAGGATGGCGCACCTCGACCGTGCAGGCGCCCCTTTGCCGTTCCGGCGCGAGCCTCAGGCGTGCTTGAGCCGGGCCTGGCGCGGCACGGCGCCGAATCGACCCGCATGGAAGTCGCGATAGGCGGCCTCGATCTCCGCCCGCGAGTTCATGACGAACGGACCGCCCATGACGACCGGCTCGCGCAGGGGCTTTCCGCTGTAGGCCATCACCCGGGTCACGTCTTCGCGTGCCGTCGCACGGACGGCGATGGCCGACTCCCGGGACGGATCCGACCAGGCGATCTGCCCGGCCATCACGGCCTTCCCGCCGATCGTCGCCGCACCGTCGAGGACGTAGAGGAAGGCCCGATGGTCCGCCGGCACCGGGTAGTCGAGGGAGGCCCCCGGCTCGAGGGTGAGGATGGCTCCCTGAATGGGGTGCTGGTTGCGCGCCGGGCCTCCTGTCTCGAGCACGCTTCCGGAGACGACGTCGATGCTCACCCCCGGGCCGTCCCACCGGGGCCGCTGCTGCGCGCGCAGGTCCTGGTACGCCGTGTCGGTCATCTTCCGGCGCGCCGGAAGGTTGATCCACAACTGCAGGGTGTGCGCATGCTCGTTGCGGAAGGCGAGCTCGCGGTGGACGATCCCGCGCCCCGCCGTCATCCACTGGATGTCCCCCGGCTGCAGCGCCCCGGCGTTTCCTGCGTTGTCACCGTGCTCGAGCACGCCATCCAGGACCGTGGTCACGGTCTCGATGCCGCGGTGCGGATGCCATTCGAACCCCGGCTCGGAGAACCAGTCCTCGGCCAGGGCCAGGAACGGATCGGTGCGGCGCGGGTCGCTCGGCATGATGATGATCGCCTTGTCGTCGACCTGCGCGTCGGGACCCAGTCGCGCCTTCGTCTCGACGCGGTCGATGGTCCTGCCGGGTGAGGCCATGACCGAAGTCTGGCAGCCGGCGCGACCTTCGCCCCACGGGTGACCTCGCTGCGGCAGTGGCTCCACCGTGTTAGCGTCCGGGGACCTGCCCGATTCGTCCTGAGGGGTCCCCATGCTGAGCACCGCCATCACCCGAGTCGGCGCCGTCGTCGTCCTGTCAGGAGCGCTGGTGGCGGGGGCTTCGATCGCCCCGGCGAGCGCCACGCCCGCGGAGGAGGCCGTCTACCTGTCGGCCATGAAGGACGCCTGGGCGGCCCAGGACGAGAGCGTCATGAAGACCACGTGCAAGGCCTACCGCATCGCACCCGGGGCCCTCGTCAGCGAGTCGCTCAAGGCGGTCATGAAGGACCCGGCCTCGCGCGAGGCCCTGAGCCGGCCCGCCTGGAAGCGCGTCATCGTCAAGTACCTGGCCTGGGCCTGTTCCGGCCCTGGCACCACCCCGCGCTAGCCGGGTCGTCGGCGGCGGCTAGCCGGTCCCCGCAGCGCCCGACTCGCAGCCGATGCCCGACGCCGACGGCGTCGGCACGGCCATGGCGGCCGCCACCTCGTCGACGGGCGCGAGCTCGGTGAACGCGTCGCCCATGGCCAGGTCGACCGACCTGCCCTTGCGTCCGTCATTGACGAGCTCCGCGTCGGGCACCTGGAACAGCAGCACCTGGGCAGCCGCCTCGCCCTTCGTCCCGTAGCGGATCTGGGCGACGCCGGCGATCTTCTTGTCACGGGGGTCGTTGGCGACCTTCACGACCTTGAAGTCCCGGGCACCGAGCTCCTTGGCCGTCTTGCCCGCCAGCCCCGCGGTCGCCGTCGCGTTGTAGACGTTCACCCGCACCTTGCTCGGCAGGGGAAGGGACTCCGCCGGCGTCACCATGGTCGTCACGCAGGGCGACGGCTGGCTGCTGGCCTCGTCGGCCACCGGCTCGGACGAGTCGCCGCGCACCAGCGTGAGGATCGCGAACACCACGCCGGCGACCACCAGGACCGCAACGCCGGCGAGCACGGCGATGAGCCACGGCGGGCGCGTCTGCTTCTGCCGGCGGATGGGGCTCTCCCGCATCGACGTCATCGCACCTCCCTCACCGGGCGCTGGGCCACCATGAACTCCCGCACCATCGCACCACACTCATCCGCCAGGAGGCCGCCCATCACCTCGGTTCGGTGATGGAGTCGCCTGTCGCGCACGAGATCCCAGCGCGAGCCGGCCGCGCCGTACTCATCGTTCCATGCCCCGAAGACCAGTCGTGGGATGCGCGCCATCACCACGGCTCCCGCGCACATCGGGCAGGGCTCCAGCGTGACCACCAGGGTGCAGTCGTCGAGCCGCCACCGCTGCAGGACCGCCGCCGCCTCACGCAGGGCCAGCACCTCGGCGTGGGCCGTGGGATCGACGGACCGCTCACGCTGGTTGTGGGCCCTGGCAACGACCGACCCCGACGAGTCCAGCACGACAGCGCCGACCGGGATCTCGCCGTCCTGCGCAGCCAGTGCCGCCTCGGCGAGTGCGATCCGCATTGCCGCCTCGTCGTGCGGCGACGGCGCGATCATCGGGTGCGGAGCGCGGCCGTCAGCTCCCTGGCGAAGCCGAGCCGCTTGGCGATGGCCCGCACCTGCTCGTCCGGGTACATCTCCTCGTCCTGGCAGATCATCACGAGCTCGGCGCCGTCGAGGCCGAAGTCCGCACACAGTGAGACGTCGCCCGCCGCCTCGAACTCCTCGACATCCGCCTCGTCCCACTCGAGCCCGATGAGCTCGGCGGCCTCCCGGGCCAGCGACCAGTCGAGCAGGGCGATGGCGTCGCTGATCATCAGGCGCACGCCGTCGCGAACGGTGTGGGCGAGCACGAAGAACTCATCCGCGATGCAGACGATGCCGAAGACCCCGCCCTCGCCGGGCAGCTGGCGCAGCGATGCCACGAAGCCATCGGCCGTCACGACTGCGCGTGCGGGCAGCGACACGACCGTCCACTGCCCCTCCTCGCGGTAGGCCGCGACGGCGAAGTCGATGTTCTCGGCGGATACCTCCTCGGCGCTCACGTGTAGATGGTGGCACGCGGAGCGCCGTCACGCGCACCAGACCACTACTCTCGGCAGCATGCGCACCCTGGTCATCGACCATCCACTGGTCGCCCACAAGCTCACCCGACTCCGTCGCGAGGAGACTTCCTCGGCCACGTTCCGGCTGCTGGCCGAGGAACTGGTCACGCTCCTGGCGTACGAGGCGACCGACTCGCTCCGCGTGCAGCCGGTGACCATCACGACACCGGTCGCCGAGACCACGGGTGTCGAGATGGCCGATCCCCGGCCCATCGTCGTGCCCATCCTGCGCGCGGGGCTCGGCATGCTCAACGGGATGATGAAGCTCATGCCCACCGCGGAGGTCGGGTTCCTCGGCATGGTCCGCGACGAGACCTCGCTCCTGGCGACCACGTACGCCGACCGGCTCCCCCACGACCTGCACGACCGCCAGGTGTTCGTGCTCGATCCGATGCTCGCCACCGGCGGCACGCTCGTGGCAGCCATCTCGCTGCTGCTCGACCGGGGGGCACGCGACGTCACCGCCATCTGCCTCCTCGCCGCGCCCGAGGGGCTGCGGCACATGGAGGAGGCGTTCGCCGGACGCGACGTCGAGGTCACCGTCGTGACGGCCGCGCTCGACGAGCGGCTCAACGAGAAGGGGTACATCGTGCCCGGCCTCGGCGACGCGGGCGATCGCCTCTACGGCGTGGTCTGACCCTTGGCACGTCCGACCCTCACCGTCCCGCCCAAGTGCCGGCCGGGCGACAGGGTCGCCGTGGTGTCCCCGTCATGGGCCGGTCCCGGTGCCTTCCCAGCCGTCCACGAGGCCGGCATGCGCGTCCTGCGCGACGACCTCGGGCTGGAGCCCGTCGAGTTCGCCACCACGCGACTGCTCGATGCCAGCCCGCAGGCGCGGGCCGCCGACCTGATGGAGGCTTTCGCCGATCCGTCGATCAGCGCCGTGCTGGCGACCATCGGGGGCGATGACCAGCTCACCGTCCTTCCCTACCTGGATCCCGACGTCGTCGCCTCGCACCCGACGGCGTTCTTCGGATACAGCGACAACACCAACCTGCTCAACTGGCTGTGGAACCTGGGGATCGTCGGCTACCACGGCGGATCGACGATGGTCCATCTCGCGCGGTCCGGTGGGGTCAGCGCGGTCTCGCTGGGCTCGCTGCGCCGGGCGCTCTTCGACACCGGTGAAGCGGTTCTCGCACCCGTGGCCGAGTTCACCGACGCCTACGGCGAGTGGAGCGACCCGGACGTCCTCACCCGGCAGCTGGCCATGTCCCCCGAGCCCGGCTGGGCCTGGCACAACGCCGACACCGTGGTCACAGGTCCGTCGTGGGGCGGGAACCTCGAGATCCTGCACTGGAACCTCGCGGCAGGTCGGTGGATCAGGCCGGTCGACGACTACGCCGGCTGCGTCCTGCTGCTGGAGACCTCGGAGGAGATGCCCTCGGCCGAGGAGGTGTTCCGAATGATGCGCAATGCCGGCGAGCGAGGGCTACTCGAGCAGTTCCCGGCGATCGTCGTCGCCAAGCCCAAGGCGTGGAACCACGAGCGCGACGAGCCGGAGGAGGAGCGCGCCGCCTTCCGGGCTGCGCAGCAGGAGGCCATCCTCAGGGCGGCCGAACGCTACTGCCCGGCCACGATGATCGTGTTCGGGGCCGACTTCGGGCACACCGACCCGCAGTACGTCCTGCCGTACGGCGGGCGCTTCACCGTCGACGGACCGGCCCGGCGCATCACGTACGCCCTCTGATCGCCCCGAGTGCTGCAGGTGGCTAGACGGCCTTGAGGGCAGCGACGACCTTCGTCAGCGAGTCCTTGGCGTCGCCGAACAGCAGCATCGTCTTGGGGTCGTAGAGGATCTCGTTCTCGATCCCGGCGAAGCCCGGGCGCATCGACCGCTTGAGGAAGACCACCTGCTGCGCCTGGTCGACGTTCAGGATCGGCATGCCGTAGATCGGCGCGGACTTGTCCGTGCGGGCAGCCGGGTTGACGACGTCGTTGGCGCCCACGACGAGGACGACGTCGGTCGAGGAGAACTCCGGGTTGATCTCGTCCATCTCCTTGAGCTGCTCGTAGGGCACGCTCGCCTCGGCAAGCAGCACGTTCATGTGCCCGGGCATGCGGCCGGCCACGGGGTGGATCGCGTAGTCGACCTCCACCCCCCGCTCCGCCAGCATGTCGGCCAGCTCGCGCAGCACGTTCTGCGCCTGCGCGACCGCCAGGCCGTAGCCGGGCACGAGGATCACCTTGCTCGCGAACCCGAGCATGATCGCCACGTCGTTCGCCGAGCCCGACCGGACCGGACGATCGCTGCCGCTGCCGCCGCCGCCCGCCGTGGTGCCCGAGAAGGCGCCGAACAGGGTCGACGTGATGGGCCGCCCCATCGCCTTGGCCATCTCGCGCGTCAGCAGCGTGCCGGACGCTCCGACCAGGGTGCCCGCGATGATGAGCAGGACGTTGCCGAGGACGTAGCCGGAGGCCGCCACCGAGAGCCCCGTGAAGGCGTTCAGCAGCGAGATGACGATCGGGACGTCGGCACCGCCGACCGGCAGCACGAACAGCACGCCGAAGACCAGTGCCAGGACGAGCAGCGCGACGAGCAGCCAGGTCTGCGGCGCGACGACCAGCCAGATCGCCCCTCCGATGGTCGCCACGGCCACGAGGATCGTGACGTACTTGCCTGCCGGCACGATCACGGGTCGGGTGGTCATGACCTCCTGGAGCTTGAGGAAGGTCACGATGGAGCCGCTGAACGACACCGAGCCGACGACGACGGTGAAGACGGTGGCGGTGAGGGCCAGCGTGTCCTCCCCGCCCACCTCGAGGTACTCGATGACGGAGATGAGGGCCGCCGCACCGCCGCCCACGCCGTTGAAGAGCGCCACGAGCTGCGGCATCTGGGTCATCTTCACCCGGCGGGCCGAGACCGCGCCGATGGCGCTGCCCACGGCGATCGCCGCGATGATCAGCGCGAGGTTGTTCAGCGGAATCCCGCTGAGGAACAGCACGACGGTGCCGATGACGGCACCCAGCGCGCCGAGGAGGTTGCCATTGCGCGCGGTTCGCGGCGACGACAGTCCCTTGAGGGCCAGGATGAACAGCACCGACGCGACGAGGTAGCCGATCTGGGTCCAGGTGCCGTTCATGCGTCACTGCCGCTCTCGCGGGCCGGTGCCGGCTTGGTCTTCGGCTTGAACATCTCGAGCATCCGGTCGGTGACCACGAAGCCGCCCACCAGGTTGATGGCGCCGAGCAGGATCGCCAGCAGCCCCAGGCTGATCTCCAGGGCTCCGTCAGCGGCGCCGGTCACGATGATGCCGCCCAGCAGCACGATGCCGTGAATGGCGTTCGCGCCCGACATCAGCGGCGTGTGCAGGACCGTCGAGACCTTGGAGACGACCTCGAACCCGACGAAGATGCTCAGGACGAAGATGGCCAGCAAGGCGACGTTGGCGTCCATGCCCTCCATGGTCACTCACCTCCCTGCAGCGCATCGCGCGCTGCTTCGTTGCGGACGTCGCCGTCGAGGACGACCGCGCACCCCGCGAGGACCTCGTCCTCGATGTCGACGAGCACCTGTCCGTCCTTGACGGCCAGGGCCAGCAGGTTGAGCACGTTCATCGCGTAGAGCTGCGACGCATGCACCGGCATCTCGCTGGCGACGTCCTTGCCGCCCCAGACGAGCACCTCGCCGAAGCGGATCTCCTCGCCGGCGACCGAGCCCTCGACGTTGCCGCCGGTCTCGCTGGCGAGGTCGACGACCACCGATCCCGGTCGCATGGTCTCGACCATCGGGCGCGTCACGAGGAGCGGAGCGCGGCGTCCCGGGACGGCCGCGGTGGTGATGAGCACGTCGGCTGCAGCGATGTGCGGCGTCAGCAGGTCACGCTGCTGCTGGGCCCGCTCCTCGGTCATCTCCCGGGCGTAGCCGCCGGCGCCCTCCAGCACCTCCAGCTCCAGCTTGATGAAGGTGGCGCCCATGGACCGCACCTCGTCGGCGCTGGCCGGGCGGACGTCGTAGGCCGAGACCTTGGCGCCCAGCCGCTTGGCGGTCGCGATGGCCTGCAGCCCCGCGACGCCGGCACCGAGCACCAGCACCTTGGCCGGCTGGATCGTTCCGGCCGCGGTCATGAACATGGGGAAGAAGGACGGGAGCCGGTCGGCGCCGACGAGAGCGGCCCGGTAGCCGGTGACGAGCGCCTGGGACGAGAGCGCATCCATCGACTGCGCCCTCGAGATGCGCGGCAGCGTGTCGAAGGAGAGGCCGGTCGCCCCCGCGTCGCGAAGCCCCCGCACCGTGTCCAGATCCTGGGCGGGAGACAGGAACGACACCGTGACGGCCTTCGCGTGCAGTCGCGATGCGCGCTCGTAGTCGAGGGGACGCACGGACGCCACGACATCGGCCTCGGCGAGTGCCTGGTGCATGCCCTCCGTCGGGACGACGGTGGCTCCGACGCCCCGGTAGGCATCGTCGTCGGCGTAGGCGCTGGCTCCGGCACCTGACTCGACCTGGACCTCGAGGCCGAGCTGGGTGAACTTCGCCACCACGCCCGGCACCATGGCCACCCGGCGCTCGCCCGGCCGGGTCTCCGCAGGAACAAGGACCTTCATCTCGTCAGACCCCTCATGCCGTCATGTCCGTCATGGTCGCCTTCGTCGTACGTGCCCGTGATGCGCCCGGCACCACTCGTGAGGGATGCCGGGCTTCGTTTGCCAGCCTAGGGGCAGCACCCCGCGTGAAGGCGGCTGACCGAGGGCCTCGGCGTCATTGTCCTGTGCAATGCGGCCGAAACACGACCTGTCTAGGGTGCGCTGTGTCACATAGTGGTGGTCGGGCGAGCCGGAGGGGGTCGGGTGGACCAGCTTGAGCTGACGCCGCCAGGCGCAGTCGTGCCGTTCGACGAGATGCTCGTCGACGGCGGGCAGCCGCGTGCCACCCACGCCGACATGCACCAGACCCTCGTGTCGCTCGGTGCCGCAGGACTGTCCGAGCGGGCCCGGCAGCGCGACGCCTACCTCGACCGGCATGGCATCACGTTCACCCTCGGCGAGCGCGAGCGGCCGCTGCCCATGGACCTCGTGCCCCGCCTGCTCACTCCCACGGAGTGGCAGCACATCGAGGCCGGCGTCATCCAGCGGCTGCACGCCCTCGAGGCCTTCCTCGCCGATGTCTACGGCCCCGGCCACGTGCTCGACGACGGACTGATCCCGCGCGGCCTGGTGACCACGTCGACCCACTTCCACCGCGAGGCGTGGGGGATCGAGACCGCCAACAAGGTGCGCATCCACGTGTCGGGCATCGACCTCATCCGCGACGAGGCCGGCGAGTTCCGTGTGCTCGAGGACAATCTGCGCAACCCGTCGGGCGTCTCGTACGTCCTCGAGAACCGCCGGACGCTCGCGCACGTGCTGCCCGAGATCTTCACGCACCACCGCGTCCGATCCGTCAATGAGTACCCGGAGAAGCTGCTCGATGCGCTCAAGGCGGCGGCGCCTCCCGCCGTGCGCTACCCGACGGTGGTCGTGCTGACGCCCGGCGTGCACAACTCCGCGCACTACGAGCACGCGTTCCTGGCGCGGCACATGGGCGTCGAGCTGGTCGAGGGGCGCGACCTGTACTGCCGCGACAACACGGTCTGGATGCGCACGACGTCCGGGCCGGAGCCCGTGCATGTCATCTACCGTCGCATCGACGACGACTTCCTCGACCCGGTCCACCTGCGCCCGGACAGCGTCCTGGGCATCCCCGGCGTCGTCAATGCCGCCCGCGCCGGGCGCGTCACGATCGCCAACGCGATCGGCAACGGCGTGGCCGACGACAAGGCGGTCTACCCCTACGTCCCCGCGCTCATCAAGTACTACCTCAACGAGGAGCCGATCCTCCCCAACGTCGACACCTACGACCTGTCGGATCCCGAGCAGCGCGAGTGGGTGCTGGGCCGCCTCGACCGCATGGTGGTGAAGCCGAGCGACGCCTCGGGCGGCTACGGCCTGGTCATGGGCCCGTGGGCCACGGAGCAGCAGCTCGAGAACGTGACCGCGGAGATCCTCCTCAATCCGCGGGGGTGGATCGCCCAGCCCGTCGTGACGTTCTCCACCTGCCCGACCGTGGTCGAGGAGGGCCGGCTCGCACCGCGACACGTCGACCTGCGCCCGTTCGCCGTCAACGACGGCACGAACGTGTTCGTGCTGCCCGGCGGCCTCAGCCGCGTCGCGCTCCCCGCTGGCAGCCTCGTGGTGAACTCCAGCCAGGGCGGCGGCTCGAAGGACACCTGGGTCATCGACGACGGGAGCCACGAGGACCGCGGGCCCGATCTCAGCGTCCTCGAGCCAGCCCAGCCCGACGCGAGCGAGCCGGGGCCGAGCGACACCCGAGCCCTGCCCCGGTACAACTCGCCCACGAGCCACGACGACCGGATCGTCCAGCAGGAGCGCCAGCAGCAGCAGGGCGGCTCGGGATGCTGAGCCGGATCGCCGAGTCGTTCTTCTGGCTCGGCCGCTACGTCGAGCGGGCTGAGGCCACGGCCCGGCTGCTGGCCGAGCACCACCAGCTGCTCGTCGAGGACAGGTCGGTGCCCGAGGTCGAGGGCTGCGCCGTGCTGCTCGAGGCACTGTCCATGCCCACGGAGAACGTCTACACGGCGAACGAGCTGGTGCGGGTCGTCGTGGGCACCGAGGTCGACTCCTCCACGATCGCCGGGGCCGTGTCCGCGGCGCGGGCCAATGCCCGCGCCATCCGGGACTCCCTGTCGCAGGACACGTTCGAGGCCCTCAACTCGGCCCACCTCGCGCTCTCGCGGGGCATCGCGTTCACTGCCAGCCCCGGTGTCGCTCTTCACCGGGTGCTCGAGCGGCTGCTCGTCGTCAACGGGGTGGTCGACTGGACGATGCCCCGGGACGAGGCCTACCACTTCATGGTGCTCGGCCGTGAGCTCGAGCGCATCGACATGGTGGGTCGCCTGCTGGCGATCCGCCACGACGAGGTGTGGCCGGCGTCCGGCCCGGCGGCGGCGCTGCGTGCCGCCGGTGCCCTGTCGCCGTTCCTGCGCACCGGCAAGCCGATCACGGCCCTCGACGTCCGTCGGTTCCTCGTGCTCGACGCCACCTTCCCGCGGTCGATGCGGTCGTGCGCCGCCGACGCCGAGGAGGCCGTGCGCGGGCTCCAGCGCACGGGCGTCAGCGACAGCGGCCAGCTGCTGCGCGAGGTCGGCATGCTGCGCTCGGAGCTCGAGTACGCCAGCGTGCCCTCACCCAACGACATCGAGAAGTTCGTCGACGAGTCGCGCACGGCCGCCATCCGCGCGGGCGACGAGGTCAATCGCGCCTTCTTCCGGCAGCACGGCACGATCGTGTGGAGCCACTGACCATGGGACGAACCGGCCGACGGCTCCACATCACCCACCGCACCGGGTACCGGTACGCCGACGTGGTCGATGCGTCGTTCAACGAGGTGCGGATGACGCCGTTGAGCACCGACGGCCAGCTGCTCCTCAGCCACTCGCTCGAGGTCCATCCCGTGGCGAGCGTCCAGACCTACCAGGACTACTGGGGCGCCCACGTGGAGGCCTTCGACGTCCACGTTCCGCACCGCGTGCTGGAGATCATCGCCATCAGCACGGTCGACACGCCCCCGATGGCCGACCTCCTGCCCGGCACCACCTGGGACGCCGTGCGCGAGCCGCTCCTGCAGGACCGCTACTCCGAGTACCTCGAGACGACCGACTACGTCGACAACCCCCAGGCCGACAGCGATCGTGCGCCCATCGTCGAGGAGATGGTGCGGCTGGCGACCCCGGAGGACGCTGCGCGCCTGGCCGTCTCCGCCGTGCGCGACCGGATCGCCTACACGGCCGGCGTCACCGACGTCTCCACGACGGCATCGGAGGCCTGGGCGTCCATGCACGGCGTGTGCCAGGACTTCGCGCACGCGACGCTGTCCCTGCTGCGGGCCGCCCGCATCCCGGCCCGCTACGTGAGCGGCTACCTCCACACCGAGGAGCAGGCCTCCGGGCTCACGGTCGTCGGGGAGTCGCATGCCTGGGTCGAGTACTGGGACGGCCAGTGGCAGGCGGTCGACCCAACAAACGACCGGGCCGTGGGCTCGGCGCACGTCATCGTCGCCCGCGGGCGCGACTATGCCGACGTCCCCCCGCTCAAGGGCATCTATGCGGGCGGACACAGTGAGGCCCTCGGCGTGAGCGTGGAGATCACCCAGCTCTAGGGCGCATGGCGGGCGGCATCCGCTGGGTGGGTTATCGTCGTTGTCCCTTCCCCTGTGCTTCCCCGCCTCAAGGAGACCCATGGCCCCGCTGCGCACCGGACTGGCCGCCCTGGCTGCCACGTCCGCCCTGCTCGCCGCCGGACTCGTGCTGCCCGCCCCCGCATCGGCGGCCCCCGCCGTCGGCTCGTGCTTCGACTACCCGTTCTCCACGCTCGGCAAGGCCTCGAGCGCCGCGCCCGCGATCGGCTGCGAGTTCCCGCACACCGCGGAGACGTGGTTCGTCGGCACCGTGCCCGACTCGTTCGGCCCGCCG
Source organism: uncultured Actinomycetes bacterium (assembly GCA_937902285.1). Lineage (GTDB taxonomy): Bacteria > Actinomycetota > Actinomycetes > S36-B12 > S36-B12 > UBA10649. The sequence goes on from CALGTB010000228.1 coordinate 26,191, forward strand.
TCGAAGGCGTCCCAGGCCGACCGGCTGCTCGCCGCGCGCCCCTGCACCACCAAGGCCATGAACGCGGCCCTCGGCATGCCGACCCGGGTCCTGCCCAGCCGCTACCGCACCGTCGTGCTGTTCCCGACGGACGCGCAGTGGAACGCCGGCGAGCGCTGGGTGCGCTGCGACGCCGCCCTGCAGTCCGGACTCCAGTTCCAGTCGACCACCGGAACGGCCGCGGCCTTCGTCGCGGCAACCGCCCAGGACACCCTCAACTTCTGCTCGCCCAGCACGCCCAGCGCCCGCAACACCGCCGCGGTGCAGTGCACCAAGCCGAAGCGCAACTGGATCAAGGTGCTCGACCGCGAGCTCGGCGGACCGAACTCGCGGTTTCCGGGCACCAGCACGGTGCTGCGCCGCAGCGCCGTGATCTGCCAGAAGATCGCCAAGAAGTACAACGGCAAGGCCGAGTACCCGGGCTGGTGGCGGATCAACCCCACCGACACCGGGTGGCGCCTGGGCAAGCGCTCGGTGCAGTGCTTCGTTCCGCTCGCGCAGTACCTGCAGGAGGTCGCGCAGAGCACCCCGGCGCCGGTGACCGAGCCGACTCCGGCCCCCAGCCCCGCCGCCTGACCCGCACTCCCGCCGCGAGTCGGAGACGTCAGCGCAGCGGACTGCGCGGCTGGTCGTCCGGGTACATCGAGGCGTCCATGGGCCGCGTGGCCTGCAGCCGGGCGAACTGAGCCGGGCTGAGCTCCAGCGAGACAGCCCGCACGATCGAGTCGACGGTGGCCGGGCGCGTCGCACCGGGGATCGGGATCATCGACGGGCTCACGGCGAGCAGCCATGCCAGGACAGTCTCCTGGGCGGTGGCGCCGATCTCGGTGCCCACCTCGGCGAACGCGGCGTACTGCGAGCCGATGTCGTGAGCCTGGTCGGCGCCCCCGAGCGGCGACCAGGGCAGGAAGGCGATCCCCAGCTCCGTGCAGCGGTCGAGGACGTCAGCGTCGCGGCGGTAGCGCGGCGAGTACTCGTTCTGCACCGAGACCACGCCCCCCTCCGACGGCGCGCCCAGCATCTCGACGGCCAGGTCGAGCTCGGCCCGGTCGATGTTGGACAGCCCGATGCGCAGGATGAGGCCGTCGGCCTTGAGCCGGCCCATGACCGCCATCTGCTCCGCGAACGTCATGGTCGGGTCGGTGCGATGGTGCTGGTAGAGGTCGATCACCTCGACGCCCAGCTGGGCAAGGCTGTCCTCGCACGCACGCCTGAGGGCGTCCTCGTGCGAGTCACGGCCCCAGGTCTCGCCCTCGCCGCGCACGATGCCGCCCTTGGTCGTGACCAGCAGCCCGGTGAGGTCGGCCGATCCGCTGTACGTTCGCAGGGCCTCGGCCACCAGGGCCTCGTTGTGGCCCACCGAGTCCCACGTGGGCGCGTAGATGTTGGAGGTGTCGAGCATGGTGATGCCGAGATCGAGCGCCCAGTGGATGGTCGCGAGGGCGCGATCACGCTCGTCGACCATGCCCTCGAACGACAGGGGCATGCAGCCGAGCCCGACGGCGGAGACGGACAGGTCGCCGATCGTGCGGCGGGGAAGGGTCATGCCGCGAGTCTAGGCAGCCGGTGCGGGTGAGGTCAGGCGAGCAGCGCGAGCCACTGCTCCTCGAGACTCTCCTGCTCGGCCTCCACCCGGCGGAGCTCGTCGTTGAGCAGTGAGACCTGCTCGAAGTCGGTGGCATGCTCCGCCAGGCTCTCGTGCAGCACGGCCGCACGGGCACCGAGCTTCTCCAGCTGCCGCTCGAGCCGGGCCATGGACTTCTGCGTCTCCCGGTCGACGGCCGAGGCCGACTTGGCGGGCGCGATCGCGACGCTCGAGGACGCCGAGGACGCGGCATCGACGGCGCGGCGGCGGTCGAGGTAGTCGTCCACTCCCCCCGTGAGCTGGCGCACATGCCCATCGCCCAGCAGCGCGACGAAGCCGTCGCACACACGCTCGAGGAAGTAGCGATCGTGGGACACGATCAGGAGAGTGCCGGCGAAGCCATCGAGCAGATCCTCCAGCGCCGACAGGGTCTCGACGTCGAAGTCGTTGGTCGGCTCGTCCAGGACGAGCACGTTGGGGGCACCCATGAGCAGCCGGGTCAGCTGGAGCCGGCGGCGCTCCCCTCCCGACAGGTCACCGACCGGGGTCCACTGCCCGTCGGCCCCGAATCCGAGCCGCTCGCACAGCTGCGATGCGGTGAGCTCGCGGCCCTTGCCGAGATCGACCCGCTGGGCGACCTGCTCCACGGACTCCAGGACACGCCACGTGGGGTCGAGCTCCTCGAGGTGCTGGGAGAGGTAGGCCGGCTTGACGGTCTGCCCCGTCACGAGGCGGCCCTGCGACGGCCGGACCTCCCCGAGCAGCATGCGGATGAGCGAGGTCTTTCCTGCGCCGTTCGGACCGAGGATGCCGATGCGGTCGCCGGGACCGATGTTCCACGTGAGGCGCTCGAACAGGGTTCGGCCGCCCATCGCCAGCGAGGCGTCGTGCACCTCGAACACCGTCTTGCCCAGGCGAGCATCAGCGAAGGACAGCAGCTCGACGGCATCGCGCGGAGGCGGCTCCGCGGAGATCAGCTCGTTGGCGGCATCGACGCGGAACTTCGGCTTCGAGGTGCGGGCGGGGGCGCCGCGCCGCAGCCACGCCAGCTCCTTGCGGATGAGGTTGTTGCGCCGGGCCTCGCTCGCCGCGCCCTGACGCTGCCGCTCCGCCTTGGACAGCACGTACGCCGAGTAGCCGCCGTCGTACTCCTCGACGCGCCCGCCCACGACCTCCCACGTGCGGTCGCACACCTCGTCGAGGAACCAGCGGTCGTGGGTGACGACCACGATCGCCAGGCTGGGCCGGGACTTCAGGTACGCGGCCAGCCAGGCCACGATCTCGACGTCGAGATGGTTGGTGGGCTCGTCGAGCAGGAGGAGGTCGAGGTCCGCGACGAGCAGTCGGGCGAGCTCGACGCGCCGCCGCTCGCCACCGGACAGGTCGCCGAGCCGTCGGTCGAGCAGTGCGTCGTCGAAGCCCCCGAGCAGCCCGACCAGGACCTCGCGCACCCTCGGGACGGCCGCCCACTCGTGCGTCGCCCGCGCACCGACCACCGCCTCCAGGATGGTGGCGTCGGGGTCGAAGCCCGGATTCTGCCGCAGGAAGCCGATGTGGACGTCGGCGCCCGCGCTCACGCGCCCCTCATCCACCGGCTCGATCCCGGACATGACGTCGAGGAGGGTGCTCTTGCCCGCGCCGTTGCGTCCGACGACGCCGACCCGGTCGCCGGCGTTGACCCCGGTCGAGACGCCGTCGAGCAGCGGTCGCTCGCCGAACGCCTTGCTCACCGATTCGAGGTTGACGAGATTGCGGGGGGCCACGGCCCCATTCTCGCCGCTGCCCGTACCGGCCCCCGGGTCGGTCCCTGCGAAGTAGGGTGACCGCGTGCGCCTGCCCTGGACCAGCCACCCCGAATCGGAGCCGTCGCCCCCTTCGCCCCCCGTCGTGCCCAGTCTCGGCAACGGCATCGCCGTGCCCATCACCACGGACATGTGCCGCGACCTGCTGGAGTCCCTGCGCACGCCGCAGCCGCCGGCGGCGGAACAGGACTTCTACGTCGACTGGACCGGCGTGCGCACCCGCGTGACCATGCTGCCCTGGGCGCCCCACGAACTGCGCGGCCAGACGGTCACCGACCTCCCGATCCCCGATGACGGCTACCGCAGCGAGGACGTCGAGTACGCCGCGCTGGCCCAGGCCCTGGCCACGGCCGAGGGGACCTTCCGGATCGTCGAGGTGGGTGCCGGCTGGGCGCCGTGGGTGGTGCAGGGCATCGTCGTCGCGCGACGCCGGGGACTCGCGGCCTACGGTATCGCCGTCGAGGCCGATGTCCGGCGCAGCGAGTGGGCCATGCAGCACGCCGCCGACAACGACATCGTGGCGGAGCTGATCACGGGGTCACCCGCCGAGATCGCCGAGGCGCTGGCACGGCCCCGCGGCGACGTCGAGATGCACGTGGTCCGAGCGGCCGGCTGGCACACCAGCACGATGCTGCAGTTCCCCGACATCGATGAGGTGGACATGGGCGCAGCGGTGTGGACGCTGCCCGGAACCGACGTCGACTACCGGGGCGCACACCTGTCCCACCACGACGTGCCGGCCGTGTCGATCGCGGCGCTCCTGGCGGACGACGTCCTCACCGACCTCCTGCACGTGGATGTCCAGGGGGTCGAGTTCGAGCTGCTCGAGCCGGCGAGCGACGACATCCAGCGCAGCGTCCGGCTCATGATGGTGGGCACCACCAACCGACTGGTCGAGGGCCAGCTGCAGCAGCACTTCCTGTCCCGGGGCTGGGGGCTGCTGGTCGACGCCCCCTGCACGGCCGTGTTCACGATGACGCACCCCACCCTGTCCGGGTTCACGGTGCAGGACGGCAACCAGCTGTGGGAGAACCCCTTCGTCCGCGAGTGGCCGTCGGCCTAGGTGTAGTGCCCAGGCAGGTTGTTTAGCCGGCTGATGGGCGGGACCTTGCCGATGGC
>CALGTB010000229.1 GCA_937902285.1 uncultured Actinomycetes bacterium
GGCGCCCCCGGCAGGATTCGAACCTGCGACCTTCGGTACCGGAAACCGGCGCTCTATCCCCTGAGCTACGGGGGCTCGGGCCCCGACAGGCTATCAGCGTGGGGCACTCGGCCGCCGACGTGCCCGTCGGCAAGGATGGCGGGGTGAAGCAGCGCATCGCGGAGGTGGTGGCCTGGGGCCAGGCCCTGGGCACCGACTTCACGCGCAGCCGGGCGTCCCTGGTGGCGGGCGGCCTCGCCTACTTCGTGGCGCTGTCGCTGGCCCCCGTCGCGGTCGCCCTGGGCTCGCTCGCCGGACTCATCCTCGACCCCGCCGACGTGCGCTCGGCCCTGGAGTCCCTGGCGGAACGGACGCCGGGCTCGTCGCCGAGCACCGAGTCGGCCATCGACGTCCTGGTGGGGCTCGTGGAGACGTCGTCCTCGAGTGCGTTCACGGTGACCACAGTGGTCAGCGTGCTCCTGGCCGTCTACGCATCCTCGAAGGTCGTGCTGGGGCTGCGGATGGGGATGAACTCGGTGTTCGGCGTCGTCGAGACCCGCTCGGGGCTCATCGAGCGCGGCATCTCGGCGGTCGTCACGCTCGTGGGGCTCGTGGTCGGGGTCGCGCTGGTGATCCTGCTGACCGTGGTCCCGCGGGTGCTCGACTGGCTCGGCCTCGCAACCGTGACCACCACCACCGGCAGCTGGATCGTGGACTGGCTGGTCATCCTCGCGCTCGTCTACCTGGCGGTCCGATGGCTGCTCCATCACGCGCCGAACGGAGGTCGCCGGGTGCCCTGGACGTCGCCGGGCGCCATCCTGGCGGCGCTGTGGATCGTCGCCGTGACCGGTGGCGTGGGCGTGTACGCGCACTACTCGGCGAGCCTCGGGGCCGCCGTGCTCCTGTTCGGCACCGCGGTGGTGATCCTGCTGTGGCTCTACCTGTGCTTCCTGGGGCTGCTCTGGGGAGCGGTCATCGAGGCGGCCGCGCAGCGAGCGCGGCAGGAACGACAGCCGGACCCGCGGCAGGAGATGCAGCAGTAGCGGAGGGCTGACCGCTCAGGACGAGAACCAGCGGGGCGGTCCGGCCACCAGCGCGGTCACGAAGGCCGCGAACGCCCCGGCGGCGCCCATGTCGAGGGCATCGGTCCACGGAGTGAGCACGCCGAACATGAACGTGGTGACCCCCAGCCCGACGCCCGAGATCGCGGCGAAGGCGACGCGTCCGCCCCCGGTCTTCCCCTCATCGCGGCGCGCGGGTGAGCTCTCGCCCGACCTGGCCACCTGACCGCCCGCTCCGGAGCCTGCGGAGCCGGTGGTGCCGGAGATCTCGGCCAGCAGCTTCTCGATGTCGTCATCGGCCATGCACCCATTGTGCCCCACGGAGGTTTGGGCGCCCCGTCAGCGGGGAATGACGGATTCGTCGGCACTCAGGGTCGGGGGACCGGAAGCCGGCACACAGAAGGGCCCCGCCTCGCGGCGGGGCCCTTCTGCACGTCCCTGCTGTGAGGTCAGGCCAGGGTGACCTTGTCGGCCTGAGGCCCCTTGGGTCCCTGGACGATCTCGAACTCGACGAGCTGGTTCTCGTCGAGCGAGCGGTAGCCGTCGGACTGAATGGCCGAGTAGTGGACGAACACGTCCGGTCCACCGTCGGCCTGGGCGATGAAGCCGTAGCCCTTCTCAGCGTTGAACCACTTCACCGTTCCTTGAGCCATGATGCACGTTCTCCCTGCCGAGCTTCGCGCCGAGCGGCTGCCCGGCACGCGGCCAAGCCGATCGAGCCTTCGTCCCGAATCTGTGCTCGTGCATCCGGGATGCCGAGGTCCACCGCGTGGGCGGCGGTCACAGGACGGTGGTGCTGATGTGGCCTTGCCTGCGGGCAGCATAATCCGCCGGCCGCGTGTCGGGAAGCGTGCGAACGCACGCGTCCGGAAGCGGGCGAACTCACGCGCCCGGCTCGCCGGTAGGCTCGCCCGGTGACTCCCGATGACCTGGCCGCAGCCGTGTCGACCCTCGTGTCGACCCTCGCCGACGAGGGGGCGTTCCGGCTGGATTCCGCCCCCGACGTGCGCGTCGAGCGACCGAAGTCACGCGAGCACGGCGACTACGCGACCAATGTCGCACTGGCCCTCGCGAAGCAGACCGGGATGCCGCCCAGGGAACTGGCCGGCATGCTGGCGCAGCGGCTCGCCACGGTCGAGGGCATCGCCTCGGCCGAGGTGGCGGGGCCCGGATTCATCAACGTGCGCCTCGACAGCGCCACGCAGGGAGGCCTGGCGCGCACCGTCGTGGAGGCAGGACCGCTGTGGGGTCATGGCACGTCCCTCGCGGGCAGGGTCGTCAACGTCGAGTTCATCTCGGCCAACCCGACCGGTCCGATCCATCTCGGCCACACCCGCTGGGCGGCCGTCGGCGACGCCATCGCGCGCGTCCTGGCCGCGGCCGGGGCGACGGTGGCCCGGGAGTTCTACATCAACGATCGCGGCGTGCAGATGGACAGGTTCGGGGCCTCCGTCATGGCGGTCGCGCACGGGCGGCCCGTCCCCGAGGACGGCTATCACGGTGCCTACGTCGTCGACCTCGCTGCGGCGGTACTCGCCGAGCAGCCGGGGATCGTGGACCTTCCGGAAGATGAGCAGCTGGCCGCCTTCCGCGAGGTGGCCTATGCCGTGCAGCTGGGCCAGCAGCAGCAGGTGCTCGCGCTGTTCGGCACGCGCTTCGATGTCTGGTACTCCGAGCGGTCGCTGCACGAGTCGGGCGCCGTCGAGCGCGGACTGGACCGCCTGAGGGAGCAGGGACACGTCTTCGAGCAGGACGGCGCGCTGTGGCTGCGCACGACCGACTTCGGGGACGACAAGGACCGCGTGCTCATCAAGGCCGACGGCGACTACACCTACTTCGCCACGGACACCGCCTACTACGTCGACAAGCGGGCCCGCGGGTTCGACCTGGCGATCTACCTCCTCGGCGCGGACCACCATGGCTATGTCAACCGGCTTCGCGCCGTCGCGGCCTGCGCCGGCGACGACATGGACGACAACATCGAGGTCCTCATCGGCCAGCTGGTGAAGATCACCAAGGCGGGGGAGGAGGTCAAGCTCTCGAAGCGGGCCGGCAACATCGTGACCCTCGAGGACCTCGTCGACGAGGTGGGCGTCGACGCGGCCCGCTACACCCTGACCCGGTATCCCGTGGACTCGCCGCTGACGCTGGACGTGGCGGAGATGATCCGCGCGACGAACGACAACCCCGTCTTCTACGTGCAGTACGCCCACGCCCGCATCGCCTCCGTGCTGCGGAACGCCGCTGAGCTGGGCATCGACTGGCAGGCCGCCGACTTCGATCCGGCCCTGCTGGACCATGAGCGCGAGAACAACCTGCTGGGCATGCTGGCGGAGTTCCCGCGCGTGGTGGCCAGCGCCGCCGAGCTGCGCGAGCCGCATCGGGTCGCGCGCTACCTCGAGGACCTCGCCACCGCCTATCACCGGTTCTACGACGCCTGCTGGGTGCTGCCCCGCGGCGACGAGGAGCTCGCCGGCATCCACGTGGCGCGCATGTGGCTGTGTGCGGCGGCCCGGCAGACCTTCGCCAACGGCCTGGACCTGCTCGGTGTGAGCGCTCCCGAGCGTATGTAGTCGGGCGCGACGGATCTGGGGACTGCGGCCCGTGCCCTAGCCTGTGCGCATGCGTGCGCATCCGGCCGGTCCCCGCCACGGCGACGTCATGGCGCAGAGCACCCTGAAGCCGCGCCCGTCGTCGCCGCGCGAGCTCAACGCCCTCTCGGAGGCCGTGTGGCCGCGCGGCAGTCGTCGCAACGCCGACGGTGCGATCGAGATCGGCGGCGTCGACGTCAGGGACGCCGTGGGCGCCTTCGGGTCACCGCTCTTCATCCTCGACGAGGCCGATGTGCGGCATCGGGCCCGGCACTTCCGCTCGGCCTACGTCGACGCGGGCGCGCGGCAGGTCTACTACGCGGCGAAGGCGTTCCTGTCGACGTCGGTCGCGCGCTGGGTCACCGAGGAGGGCCTCAGCATCGATGTGGCCACCGGAGGTGAGCTGGCCGTCGCGGTGCGGGCCGGCGTGCCGGGGGAGCGGCTGCTGCTGCACGGCAACAACAAGTCGATGGCCGAGATCGATGCTGCCATGGCCGCCGGCGTGGGTCGCATCGTCATCGACTCGTTCGAGGACATCGTCCGGATCGCCGATGCTGCCGGCCGGGCCGGCATCGTCCAGCCGGTGCTCGTGCGGGTGACGGTCGGGGTGGAGGCCCACACCCACGAGTTCATCGCCACGGCGCATGAGGACCAGAAGTTCGGCCTGTCGGTGGCCTCGGGCGCTGCGGCCGAGGCGATCCGCCGGATCGCCAAGCTGCCGACTCTGTCCCTGAAGGGCCTGCACTCGCACATCGGGTCGCAGATCTTCGACGCTGCCGGCTTCGAGGTGTCGGCCGCGCGGGTGGTGGCGTTCGCCCAGCGACTGTGGGACGAGCAGGGCATCGAGGTCGAGGAGATGAACCTCGGCGGCGGGATGGGCATCGCCTACCTCGACGGCGATGATCCCCTCGAGGTCGAGGACATGGCGCACCAGATCGGCGAGATCGTGGGGAAGGAGTGCGCCGCCGTCGGCATCCCCATGCCCGCCCTCGCATTCGAGCCCGGTCGCGCGATCGTCGGTCCCGCCGGGGTCACCGTCTACGAGGTGGGCACGGTCAAGCCGGTCGACGTGGGCCACGACCAGGCGCGCATCTACGTCTCCGTGGACGGCGGCATCAGCGACAACATCCGTACGGCGCTGTACGACGCCGAGTACACGGTCGTGCTCGCCTCGCGGGAGTCCACCGCCCCGCCGGTGCTGTGTCGGGTCGTCGGCAAGCACTGCGAGTCCGGGGACATCGTCGTGCGCGACGCGTGGCTGCCCGAGGACCTCGTGCCAGGGGACCTGCTCGCGGTCGCGGCCACGGGTGCCTACTGCCGCTCGATGGCCTCCAACTACAACTACCTGCCCCGTCCCGCCGTGGTCGGGGTGAGGGACGGCGCGACGTCCGTGGTCCTGCGCCGCGAGACCCTCGACGACCTGCTCGGCCTGGATCCGGGCGCCTGACGCTGCCTCTGTGAGTGTCGCGCGCGCCGCGGCTAGCGGTGCTTGGTCGTGCCGCGAACCTCGCGGTCGGTGACCGTGACATGGACGGTCACGCGCGACGAGGACGACTTCGCGGGCCGGTCCTTCGTCCGGTGCTTGGGCTTGCCGGGCTTGGGCCGACGGGAGCTGGGCGCCGAGTCCTTGTGCTTGCGGCGATCCTTGTCCTTCTTCCGGTCCTTCTTCTTCGCGTCGTCCTTCTTGGAGTCCTTCTTCCGCGCGTCCTTCTTGGGGGCGTCCTTCTTCGGTTCCTTGCGCTTCGGCCGGGAGGGCTCGGGAGCCTCGGGAACCTCCCGCCGGGGCGCGTCGTGCGCGGCCGGACGACGACGTGGCACGGCCGGCTCATCGCCGGACCCACCGTCGGAGGACGTCGGTGCAGGGACGACGGATCCCCGGGGCGGCGGCACGTCTCGGCGCACGGCGAACACGCGGGCCGCGTCGGGATCGGCCCGTCGTCGGGCGGCCGGGGCCTCGGCTGCGGGGAAGGGACTCGCCACCCGCGTCACCGGCGGCGTCGAGCGGGACTGGGGCGCACGTGCGCGGGTGGGCTCGGTCGGTGTGAAGGCCAGGGGCGACCGGCCCGACGACGCGTCGACGGGCTCGGCCGACGCGGACGCTGTCGCCATCGTGGCCGCGGGCTCCAGGGTGCGCTCGGCCTCGATGACGGGCTCGGGCTCCGGCGCGATGACGGGCTCGGGTTCAGGTGCGCGGACAACCGGGACCGGCACCACTGCCGGTGTCGGCGCGATGACGGGCTCGACGACCGGCTCGGGTGCGACGACCACGGGCTCGACGACCGGCTCGGGTGCGGTGACCACGGGCTCGACGACCACGGGCTCGACGACCACGGGCGTCGGCTCGATGACGGGTTCGGGTACGAGCACGACGGGCTCGGGTACGAGTAC
>CALGTB010000230.1 GCA_937902285.1 uncultured Actinomycetes bacterium
GTGGTAGCCGAAGCCGCCGTAGCCGTGCCGCCTGTCCCCGTCGAAGTAGTCGAAGCCGAACCGGCGCGAGATCTCACGGTCCTCGTCGGTGATCTCGGGCCGCTCCGTCATGCGGTTCTTCGGCTTCGGATACAGCCGCATGAGGTCGAGTTCGCTACCCATGGCCGATCACCTCCTTCCGATGAGCGCGTCGGTCACGGACTCCAGCGTGATGCCGTGCGCCTCCAGGAGGTCGTCCTTCGACCCGTAGGTGTGCAGGAACACATCGCCCAGGTGCAGGGACACGACCGAGGCGGTCGAGCCGATCTCGTTCGCGCGTGCCTGCACCTGCATGCCGAGTCCGCCGCGGTGGACGTGCTCCTCGAGGACGACGACGCGGTCGTACGTCGACAGGATCGTGTCCACGCGCTCGAGGTCGAGGGGCTTGACCGTGTGCGCCGAGTAGACGGACGGGCTGACTCCGCGACCGCTCGCCTGGTCTGCCGCACGGAGGCCGAGCTCGAGGATGGGGCCATAGCCGACGAGCGCGGTGCCGGAGCCGGCGCGGACCTGGCGGATCCTGCCGAGCACGAAGGGCTCGGTGGCAGCGGCGGTGAGGTCGGGCTCCCCTGACTTGCCCAGTCGCAGGTAGGCGGGGCCGGTGAGGTCGAAAGACCCGGTCACGGCCGCCTGCGTCTCCAGGGGATCGCAGGGGGCGATGACCGTCATGTTGGGGAGCGCCCCCGCGATGGCGACATCCTCCATCGTGTGGTGCGTGGCCCCGAGGGCCGAGTAGCTCAGTCCGCCGCCGACGCCGATCACGACGACCGGAAGGTCCTGGTACGCAAGGTCGACGCGGATCTGCTCGAGAGGACGGTAGAGAGCGAACGGGGCGATCGTGTACGCGAACGGACGCAGTCCGGTCATCGCGAGACCGGCGGCCATCCCGATCATCGCCTGCTCGGAGACACCGACGTCGACGATCCGCGTGGGGTTCTCGTCGAGGAAGGTCTTGAGCGATGCGGCGGGGGAGATGTCGGCCACGACGAGGATGACGTCGTCGCGCGTGCGGGCCGCCTCGGTGATGGCGCGAGCGACGGCGTCACGCATGCGAGTCCTCCGGGTCGACGAGCTCGGACAGGGCCACCTGGTACTCCTCAGGGCTTGGCGAGCGATAGGCCCAGATCGGCTGGTTCTCCATGTAGCTGACGCCCTTGCCCTTCGTGGTCGTGGCGATGATGGCCAGAGGTGCAGTTCCGGAGCCCGAGCGAAGCGCCTCGACGATGGCGGCCGTGTCGTGGCCGTCGACCTCCCGGGTGTCCCAGCCGAAGGCCTGCAGCTTGGGGGCCACCGGAATGAGGTTCGGCTGCACCTTCATGATGTCGCCGCGCGAGATCGAGCCGTTGTGGTCGATGATCACCGTGACGTTCGTGATGCCCAGTGACGGACCGAGGAGCAGGGCCTCCCAGACGGAACCCTCCATCAGCTCACCGTCGCTCATGACAACGAAGACGGTGCCCGGTGTCGAGTGCTCGCGCTTGCCGCGTGCGATGCCGAGGGCGAGGGGCAGTCCGTGTCCGAGTGACCCCGTCGAGGCGATGATGCCCGGGATTCCGCGGTCAGGGTGGCCTCCCACGGTCGAGCCACTCTGCGAGATGCGGTCCACGCGGGACGGGTCGAGCACCCCGAGGCCCTCGAGCACGACGTAATGGGCCATCGCCCCGTGGCCCTTGGAAAGGATGAAGGCGTCTGCTCCGCCAACAGGCTCGTCCACGCAGTAGTTGAGGACGGCGTCGACGAGTTCGAGACAGGAGAAGGCGGGCGCCACGTGGAGGGCATCGACCTTCTGGGACACCTCCAGGATGCGGCGTCGGTGGCTCCGGCACCGAGCACGCGCTCTGTCGCTGTCCACGGGGACCTGCATGTCGACACCCATTGCTTCTCTTCCTCTTCAGGGCCCTCGGCCCGTGGTCGCACCGGTCAGGGGATGAAGTAGCCGACGCGTCGGTAGGCCTCCACGGATGCAGGATGCCCGGCGAGCATCGCCACCAGGGACTCACGGTAGACGGGGTTCCAGGACGCGAACAGTCCGGCGCTGTCAAGGCCCCGCTCGGCCTGGCCGGCATGGTCGTTCAGTCGAGGCGAGTCTGCGGTGAGCGGGCTCCGACCGGCAAAATGAGGCAGCAACCGTTCCCACACGTGCTCGCGAAAGTAGTCCGAGTCGCCTGTCATCCGCTCCATGACGATGAGATCGCCGGGGTCGCACGCGAGGATGATCTCCTCATCGATGGCGACACTGTCGCGAGCAGAGTTGAAGAACAGCGCGGCAAGGGCTGCGCCGAGGTCGTCTTCCCTCGTGGAGCCGCTCAGCCACTTCGGGACGACTCTGGAGCCCATGCCCAGGGCAGCATCTACCCGGCGCCGACTGTCAGTCCTGACCGCCTCGGCAGAACGCTCTGCCGCGAGTCTGGCGAGCTCGTCGGACACCCGTTCGGCGAGTGCATCGTCCAGCTCGGAGGACAGCTGGATGCTGGACAGGTCGACGCCGTGCCGTTCGGCGACGGCAGCGATGTTGGCCTGGTAGATCGAGTGAGTCCGCTTCACCGGCTCGCGGAGGATGGCGCTGAAGGCACCTCCGTGGCGGAGGACAGGCCCACGCGCCGCGATCCCGTAGTAGCCGTGGCAGCCACCGAAGGAGAGTCCCGTGTTGCGCTCCATCTCGGCGAGCATCGCGATGTACTGGTCGACCGGGGTGTCGGGCACCGTCCCGCTGTCGTAGCCCCCTATGGAGCGGGTGCCGTGAAAGCACACCACGCCTCCTTGGCTCATGAGCATCCGCGAGAGCCACACAGTCGCCGAGTGCCCGCGACTGGAAATGTAGAAGACCACAGCAGGAAGGGTATCAACGCATTCGGGCCGATCGTCCGCTCCACGTCGGCTGGTAGGCTCGTCCGGAATCCACGGGACTCCGGCTCGGATTCCGGAGACCGATCTGATGACGGAGATGCCCGTTGAGTGACATGCCGAGCGAGCGGCTCAATCGCCTGTTGATGTTCCGGAACACCTACCTGATGCTTCCCAAGGGCTTCTTCCGGCTCGTCATCAGCGAGCAGGACTTCGACGAGGTCCTGTCGGCCGAGAGCGGGGTCGCCGACGAGCCCGCCCCGCCACTCCTCCGCAAGGTCGGCCGTCGGCTCACGCCGTGGTTCTGGCCGCGCATCTGGGAGGCGCAGCGCTGGGTCCAGGCGTCGGACTCGACCTGGTACAAGCCCTCGACGTACCAGATCCCAGAGCCCGGACCACTCATGGTGCGACTCCTCGAGACCACGGCACCGACGGCGAGTGTCGTCGATCTGGGATGCAATTCCGGCTCCAACCTGAACTTCCTCTACCAGGCGGGCTTCCGCCGGCTATCGGGAGTGGACGCGGGTCGCGAGGCCCTCCAGCTGTTCGAGCGGACGTATCCCGACACCTGGGCGTGCGCGGACGTCAAGCACGACCTGTTCCAGCACTACCTGTCCACCCTTCCCGACGACAGCGTCGACGTGCTGCACTGCAACGGGGTGACCATCGAGCTGGTCCACCCGAGCTTCCCGATCGTGAAGGAGATCTGCCGCGTGGCCCGCGACGCCGTCTTCATCAGCCTGACGGAGGAGGGCCACTCGTACCCGAGGTACTACATCCGGCAGTTCGAGGCCAATGGCTTCCGCCTCGTCTGGTGCAGGCGACCGCTCGACGTGAGGAACGAGAGCAGCATTCTCCACTTCGTCCGGGCCGGCTGAGGGTCCCGCGTGGGCACGCAGGACGAGGGCGCCCTGACGCGCTGGCTGGTACGGCCTGCTGTCCGTGCCGGGATCTGGGTGCGTACCCGGTTCATTGATGCCGCCTTCGTGCATCGACAGGGCCTCAGGCCGACCATCGGAGCCCGGCTGCTGAAGTACCCGGCGATCGCAGGCGAGCGCCTTGGCCGAACCGTAGACGCCACCTCTCAGGACGTGATCTTCGAGAAGTACCACAAGCTCAACAGCGCGCACTACAAGCCAGGGGGACGCGGCTACAGCACGGTGCCGGAGAGCAGCATCGATGAGCGGAGGCGCCGCTACCTGGAGCAGGATTCACGCCTGAAGCACTTCGCTGAGACCTTCCCGGACCTCCTGCGCTACGAGGACGGGGACACCTTCCTCGAGCTCGGGTGCGGTACGGGTCAGAACATCAGATGGCTAGCCGAGTCCTTCCCGGGCTCCCGCGTCGTCGGCGTGGATCTGAGCGACGATGCGGTAGGCCTCGTACGAGACTGCGAGGAGAGCAGCAACGTCGCGGTCAGCGTGGGCGACATCAGCAGTCCCGAGTTCGTCCGAGGGCTGATGCTCGCCGGTGTCGATCACGTTATCCTCTCGCACGTCTTCTCGTTGATCTTCGCCTCCTCGGTGAGCGAGACCCGCGCGCTGCGTCAGGTCCTCGTCGACGTCATGGCATCCAGCTGCCGCAAGAGCGTCATCATCGTCGACCACTTCGGAGCGCGCGGACAGACCACGATCGCCATAGAGCAGGCGACGCGCGCCGTGGTATCGGACGACGTGCTCGCCTACTTCGAGGCACGGGCGGACGGCCGGACGGTCATGGCCAGGTCCGACTTGTCGCAGGCCGTCATGTTCGAGAAGCATCCTCACACCATCGATGGAGGGGTCTGACAGTGTCGCGAAGCTTCCGGAGGTTTGCCGTCCTCGGTGGGGACGGCG
>CALGTB010000231.1 GCA_937902285.1 uncultured Actinomycetes bacterium
ATCGAGCGGCAGGTGCCGCGCTTCGTCGACTACGTCAAGAAGTACAGCGACCTTCCCTTCCTCATCAGCCTGAAGGAGCGGGACGGCGCCTGGATCCCCGACAAGTTCGTCACCTCCGCCGACCTCGGCGACACTGCCGAGGGCGCGACCTTCAAGACCGTGCTCGTCGACAGCGCGACCGGTCGGCCCCACGTCCCCAACGGATCCCTCGGCTTCCGGTTCAACGAGTCCGGCGAGGGCAAGTGGAACCTCGACCTCGAGGGCATCGACCCCGCGCTCTCGCTGCACGGCGCCACGGGAACCGAGAACGTCGAGATCCTCCTGCCCCGCTTCGACATCGGCCAGGCAGACAACGAGGGCGGCGGATCGCACCGACGAGGTGTCCCCGCGGCCCGGCTCAGCACCGAGAACGGCGAGCGGCTGGTCACGACGGTCTTCGACCTCCTCCTCGCGCAGTACGGCGTCGGTCGCGACGGGCTGCCGGGCACGTGGCCCACCGGCTACGACGACCCCGAGCCCTACACGCCCGCCTGGCAGGAGGAGATCACCGGAGTGCCGGCGTCCATGGCCGAGCGCATCGGCCGAGAGTTCGCCCAGAACGCCGAGGATTCCGGCGGCCGCTCGATGATCATCATGGGCGCCGGCACGAACCACTGGTTCCACTCCGACACGATCTACCGCACGTTCCTCACCCTGACGACGCTGTGCGGAACACAGGGAGTGAATGGAGGTGGCTGGGCGCACTACGTGGGGCAGGAGAAGTGCCGGCCCGTGACCGGCTGGGCGCAGCTCGCCTTCGGACTGGACTGGTCGCGGCCGCCGCGGCAGATGATCGGCACCGCGTTCTGGTACGTCCAGACCGACCAGTGGCGATACGACCGCCTCGGCGCCGACCTGCTCGCATCGCCTCTTGGCGAAGGCCGGTTCGTCGGCAAGTCGATGATCGACACGATCGCGCAGTCGGCCCGGTCGGGCTGGATGCCGTCCTATCCGCAGTTCAACCGCAGCTCCCTCGACCTCGTCGGCGAGGCCGAGGCGAAAGGCCAGGCCCCCGCCGACTACGTGACCGAGCAGCTGAAGAGCGGCGACCTGAGGTTCGCCATCGAGGACCCCGACGCGGAGGAGAACTGGCCGCGCATCCTCACCGTGTGGCGGGCGAACCTGCTCGGGTCGTCCAGCAAGGGCAACGAGTACTTCCTGCGCCACCTGCTCGGCACCAGCAACGCCGTCCGCGCGGAGGAGGCACCCGAGGACGAACGCCCGCAGGACGTGACGTGGCGCGACGAGGCGCCCGAGGGCAAGCTGGACCTGCTGGTCAGCATCGACTTCCGCATGACGAGCACCGGGCTCTTCGGCGACATCCTGCTTCCTGCCGCCACGTGGTACGAGAAGCACGACCTGTCGACGACCGACATGCATCCCTACGTGCATGCCTTCACCCCGGCGATCGACCCCCCGTGGGAGACCCGCAGCGACTACGACATCTTCCAGGACCTCGGCAGAGCCGTCTCGATGCTGGCGCCGGGCCATCTGGGGGCAGTCAAGGATCTGGTCGCGGTGCCGCTGCTGCACGACACCCCGGACGAGATGGCTGTGCCCGGCGGTGTGGTGCGGGACTGGAAGACCGGCGAGGTCGACCTCATCCCCGGAGTGACGGCCCCGAAGTTCGTCGTCGTCGAACGTGACTACGCGACGATCGGCGCCAAGATGTCGGCCCTCGGGCCGTTGACCGCGAGTGCCGGGATGCTCACGAAGGGCGTGCCCTTCTCCCCGGTAGAAGAGGTGGAGATGCTGGCCTCGAAGAACGGGGTCATCCCTGACGGCTTCGCCGCCGGTCGTCCGTCCCTGGTGACCGACATCCACGCCTGCGAGACCATCCTCGCTCTCTCGGGAACGACGAACGGCCGCCTCTCGGTGCAGGGGTTCCGGGCCATGGAGAAGCGCACCGGAATGCCGTTGGCCGACCTCGCCATCGAGGAGGAGGGCAAGCGCATCACCTTCCCCGACACCCAGGCCAGGCCGGTGCCCGTCATCACGAGCCCTGAGTGGTCGGGAAGCGAGCACGGGGGACGTCGGTACACCGCCTTCTGCATCAACGTCGAGCGGCTGAAGCCGTGGCACACCCTGACGGGCCGGCAGCACTTCTTCCTCGACCACGACTGGATGACCGAACTGGGGGAGGGATTGCCCACCTTCCGGCCACCGTTGAACCTGCATCGCCTCGACGGCGACCAGCGCACCGGTGCCGGCATGGAGGTCACCGTCCGCTACCTGACCCCCCACTCGAAGTGGTCCATCCACTCCGAGTACCAGGACAACCTGTTCATGCTCTCGCTGTCGCGCGGTGGGCCGGAGATCTGGATGAGCCCGCAGGACGCAGACAAGATCGGGGTCAAGGACAACGAGTGGATCGAGGCCTACAACCGCAACGGCGTGGTCGTGGCACGGGCGATCGTGTCGCACCGGATGCCCGCGGGAACGGTCTTCATGTACCACGCGAAGGACCGCACGGTCGATGTGCCGAAGACCGAGACCTCAGGACTGCGGGGCGGCATCCACAACTCGCTGACCCGTCTGATGATCAAGCCCACCCACATCGTGGGCGGATACGCGCAGCTGTCGTTCGCCTTCAACTACCTGGGGCCGACAGGAAACCAGCGCGACGAGATCACCGTGATCCGTCGCCGTTCCCAGGAGGTTGAGTACTGATGCGCGTGATGGCTCAGATGGCCATGGTGATGAACCTGGACAAGTGCATCGGGTGCCACACCTGCTCGGTCACGTGCAAGCAGGCGTGGACCAACCGGGCCGGGGTCGAGTACGTCTGGTTCAACAATGTCGAGACGCGCCCGGGTCAGGGCTACCCCCGCACCTACCAGGACCAGGGCAAGTGGAAGGGCGGCTGGATCGTCAAGCGCGGCAAGCTCAAGCTGCGCGCCGGCGGACGCCTCAAGCGCCTCACCCAGATCTTCAACAATCCCAACCTCCCCACGATGGAGGACTACTACGAGCCCTGGACGTACGAGTACGACATGCTCCTGTCATCACCCCTGGGCGAGCACACGCCGGTGGCGCGGCCCAAGTCGCTCATCTCCGGCAAGAACATGAAGATCGAGTGGTCGGCCAACTGGGACGACGACCTTGCCGGCGGCCCGGAGCTCGCGCCGAAGGATCCGGTGCTGGTCAAGATCAAGGACCAGGTCAGCGACCGCGTGAAGATGGAGTTCGAGCAGGCCTTCATGTTCTACCTGCCGCGCATCTGCGAGCACTGCCTCAACCCGTCCTGCGTCGCATCGTGCCCGTCTGGCGCGATGTACAAGCGCAGCGAGGATGGCATCGTCCTGGTCGACCAGGACCAGTGCCGCGGCTGGCGCATGTGCGTCAGCGGCTGCCCGTACAAGAAGGTCTACTTCAACCAC
>CALGTB010000232.1 GCA_937902285.1 uncultured Actinomycetes bacterium
TCGGGCTGGCGGATCTCCTTGATCTCCAGCTTGACCTTGCGGGTCGTGACGCGACCGACAGCCTGGCGCAGCGACTCGACGTTCGCACCGCCCTTGCCGATGACGATGCCCGGCTTCGCCGTGTGCACGGTCACCGTGACGTGGTTGATGCCACGCTCGATCTCGACGAGGCTGACGCTCGCGTTCGCCAGGCGCTTCTGCACCAGCCGGCGGATCGTCATGTCCTCCTTGAGGAGCGACGTGTAGTCCTTATCGGAGTACCACTTCGCGTTCCAGGTGCGCGAGACGCCCAGACGGAAGCCGTTGGGGTGGACCTTGTGACCCATCTCCTAGGCCTCCCGACTCTCGACCACGATGGTCACGTGGGTCATCGGCTTGTGGATCGGGAACGCACGGCCCTGGGCACGCGGTCGGAAACGCTTGATGGTCGGACCCTCATCAGCGATGGCCGCCTTGACGAACAGGTCGTCGGGCGACAGGTCGAAGTTGTTCTCGGCATTCGCCGTGGCGCTCTTGAGGACCTTGGCGACATCCTTGGCAGCCCCCTGGGGCATGAACTTCAGGATGGCCGCGGCCTCCTCGACACCCTTGCCGACGATCACCTGGGTGACCAGGCGCGTCTTGCGGGTCGAGCGACGCACGTACTTGGCGGTGGCACGGACTTCCATGACGGTCGTTCCTCCTACTTCAGGGAGGTCGACCGATCGGTGTGCTTGCCGTGCCCGCGGTAGTTGCGGGTGGGGGCGAACTCACCGAGCCGGTGCCCGACCATGTTCTCGGTCACGTAGACCGGGATGTGCTTCTTGCCGTTGTACACGGCGATGGTGTGACCGATGAAGTCCGGGAAGATGACGCTCGCTCGAGACCAGCTCTTGAGCACCTTCTTCTCGTTCTTCTTGTTCATCGTCTGCACGCGGCCAAGGAGCCGCGGCTCGACGTACGGTCCCTTCTTGAGGGATCGCGACATGTCGCCTCCTCCTTGACTACTTGCGATGCCGGGAGCGCACGATGAGCCTCCCAGTCGTCTTGTTGGTCCGGGTCCGATGGCCCATCGCGGGCTTGCCCCACGGGGTCTTCGGCGGCATGCCGGTGGGGGACTTGCCCTCGCCGCCGCCGTGCGGATGGTCCCGGGGGTTCATCACCACACCGCGCACCTCCGGCCGGCGGCC
>CALGTB010000233.1 GCA_937902285.1 uncultured Actinomycetes bacterium
GTGCTGTCGTTCGGTCGTGCTGTTGTTCGGTGCTGCGGGCCGCGTGGCCAGGTCCCCGCCCGCTGTTGCCAGCGGGCCCTGGCGCCGGGGAAGTGGCGTCAGGAGCAGTGCGGGAGCGGGAGGAGACCTCACCGCGCGGGTCGCGTCAGTAGCCGGGGTTCACCTCCTCGTCGAGGCCGGAATAGGCCTCCTCCTGCTCCGCGAGATACGCCTGCCAGGCGGAGGCATCCCAGAGCTCGGCGGTCTTGTTCTTGCCGACGACGACCACGTCCCGGTCCAGCCCGGCGTAGTCGCGCAGGGCGGCGGGCACCGTGATGCGGCCCTGGCGGTCCGGGATCTCGTCGGAGGCCCCGGAGAAGAGCACCCGCTGGTAGGCCTGTGCCTTGGCGCTCGACCGCGAGTCCTCGTCCAGGCGGGCGGCGTAGGCGGCGAACTCGGCAGCGGGCCAGATCACGATGGACCGGTCCTGCCCCTTCGTGAGCACGAGCCCGGTGGCCAGGGCATCCCGGAACTTCGCGGGCAGGACGAGCCGGCCCTTGTCGTCGAGGCGGGGAAAGTGCGTTCCCAGGAACATTCGACCCCACCTCCCCCTTCAGCCCCACGAATCACCCTGGTCTCTCCAAGTGCCGCCACTGTACCCCACTTTCCTCCACCGTCAACCACTACGCCCCTATGTCGCGGGGGACTTCCTCCACCCCGCCCCGCCCTGGCCCGCACCACCCAACTGGCGGCTGCGCTGCGGGCGCGCCGACCACGTCTGCCGACGAGAGCCGCCTAGCCTGACCCGGTGATCCCCCGCACCCTCGCCGGTACTGCTGTGGGGGTGACGTGCGCAGCGCTGCTCCTGGCCGCCTGCACGGGCGGCGTCGATCAGGGGTCCGCGGGCGAGGCGTCCGCCTCGGAGCCGACCGCGTCTGCGTCCCCGAGCACGACCGGGCCGCCGAGCCCGAGCCCGACCCCCACGCCGGTGGCGACCCAGGCCTCCCCCGCCCCCGAGCCCGTCAACCCCCTGACGGGCCTGCCCGCGGACGAGCGCCGACCCGTGCTCGTGGTCAAGCTGGACAACACGATCTATGCCCAGCCGCACGCGGGCCTCACGCGAGCCGACGTGGTCTACGTGGAGGAGGTCGAGTACGGCATCACCCGTCTCGCGGCCGTGTTCTCGGGCCGCGTCCCGACCCGCATCGGACCCGTGCGCTCCGCGCGCATCACCGACATCGACCTGCTGGAGCAGTACGACCGTCCCGCGTTCGCGTTCTCGGGGGCCCAGCGCAAGATGCTGCCCGTGCTCGCCGCGGCGCCCTTCTTCGACGTCTCACCCGGCACCGGAGTCACCGGCTACAGCCGCGACAGCAGCCGGCGTGCCCCGTACAACTACTACCTCGACGGCCGGGTGGCCCTCGACCGTGCGCCCCGTGCATCGCTGGCGCCGGACCCCGGCTTCGACTTCGACATCGACGTCCCTGCGGGTGGGCTCGTGGCACGACGGGCTCGGATGGAGTGGGGCTACTCGTCGGCGGCCTTCCGGTACGTGCCGTCCACGGGGCTCTACGCGGTGCACCTCAACGGCCAGCGGGCCGGAGCCGAGGAGCGGCCAGCGGGGCAGAACGCCGCGACCGTGGTGATCCAGTACGTCAAGCAGCGTCCGTCCGCCTACTTCGACAAGGGCGGCGGCAACACCCCGCACGCCCAGACGATCGGAACCGGACGGGCCGTCGTGCTGCGCGACGGGCTCGCGTGGGAGGTCCGGTGGAGCCGGCCGACCGGCGCATCCGGCACCACGTTCACCCGTCCGGACGGCAGCCCGCTCGCGTTCAAGCCGGGTCAGACCTGGGTCGTGCTCCTCGACCGCACCCGCACCGCACGCGTTCGGCCGCTGACCGAGCCGCCGTCGATGTCCGCTTCCCCGTCGTCGATCCCCTCCCCGTCGGCACCGTCGTCGTCAGGCGCGCCAGGCCCTCAGTAGGTGCTCGACCAGCACCTCGGGACTGTCGGCGTTGGGCGAGTGGCCGGCGTGCGGGATCTCGACCGCCGGCACCCCGAGGTCGTCGGCCATCCGAGCCTGCACGTCGGTGGGCCAGGCATCGTCGTGCTCCCCCCACATGACCGTCATGGGGATGCCGTCGGCGACCACCGTGCGCATCGCGTCGATCATGGGCGGCTGCTCCATGAGGATGAGTGCCAGCTCGCGCAGGTGCACGGGGCTGTTGCCCATCCACCGCCGGTGCAGGAACTCCTCGACGTCGGCCGGATTGCCGGGCCGGCCGGTGGCAGCATCGGTCGCCCGCATCACCGCCCAGATCATCGCGAGGTCGGTGTGCGGCAGCGCATCGACGAGGTCCGGCAGCGCCTTCCACTGCTCGGGCGGCAGGGCTCCCGGCCCGGTGCACAGGGCCACGAAGGACGCGGGGCGGGCGTGCCCCTCGACGAGCGACCGCTGGGCGACGAGGCCGCCGAGAGAGTGGCCGACGAGGTGCGGCGGATCGGTGCGGCCGAAGGCCGATGCCGCGTGGCCGATGACCTCCCCGAGGTCGGCCGCGAGCAGTGCGATGTCGTAGTCCTCGGGCGCCTCGGACGAGTGCGACTCATGCTGGCCGAGGTGGTCGTACGCCACGGCCCCGACGCCCGCCTCGGCCAGGAGCGGCAGGACGGCGATGAAGTCCTCCTTGCTACCCGTGAACCCCGGCACGAAGACCGCCCACTCCGATGCGGACGAGACGTCGGTGTGCATGACGGCCCGGTGCGTGCCCCGGATCGACCACGTGTCGACCACCACTCCGTCGGGCAGGTCGACTCGGGGAGGGGTGCTCATTCCACGGGTGCGGCAGGCTGCTCAGCCGAGCCAGGGAAGGGACGTCATCGCGTCGACCTGCTTCACGCCGTCCTCGTCGGTGTAGGTCACGACGACGCGGGTGAACACCGGCTCGCCCTTCTGCACGCGAACCCGGGAGAGCTCCACGGTCGCCTTCGACGTGTAGTTCGTCCCCGAGAAGCACGCCGGCTCGCAGTCGTTCCAGTAGTAGACGCCGGTGGCGCGGGCCGAGGTCGCGGTCCAGGAGGACCAGGTGAGGCGTCGGAGCCCGGAGTTGCCGTCGCCGCACGACAGCAGGTGCTCGGTGGGCTGGACGGTCAGCAGGGATTCCGGACCGTCGCCGCACGACACCCACGCCACGACCCGGGAGTCGACGTCACCCGCGGAGGCGGGCGAGGCGGCGAGCAGGGAGGCCCCCAGCATCAGCGGGACGGCCAGTGCCGCAGCGCGGGTGCGTGCAGTGGGCTTCATGGTCATGACAGTTCCCTCCGGCTGTGTCGACGATGGACGGGATGAGACTCTCACGGCAGCCCGCGCTGCGCGAGCACCCCCGCCTACGCGCCGGATCCGTGGCACGATGACGGCATGGACGCCTACGCCGCGCAGTCGAAGTGGAGTCTCCGGTCGCGTCGGTCGATGCTGAGCATCGGATCGACGAACTCGCTCCTGAGCATCGGGTCCGTCGGATCGGTTCTGAGCGTCGGGTCGGTGGGGTCGGCTGCATCCCTGCTGTCGGTGGGCTCGTTCGGCAGCGTGCTGTCGTTGATGTCGGGGCTGTCACGGCTGTCCGTGATGGCCTGGCGCTCCCA
>CALGTB010000234.1 GCA_937902285.1 uncultured Actinomycetes bacterium
GGGCGCACGCCCGTCACGGTGCGCATCTCGCCGCCACTGGCCGTCGATGCCCTGACCATGACGCCCGACGAGGTCACCCGCCTCGTCACCGAGGCGCTGATCGAGCTCGGCGGACTCGAGTACCGCGATGCCTATGCACGCGACGTGAAGGCGGGCCGCGAGCTCGACGGCACCCCCGCCTAGGTCGGCCATGACGACGCAGGTGGTGACGCGCCTCGCCCCTACGCCCAGTGGCTACCTGCACGAGGGCAACGCGGTGAACTTCCTGCTGGTGTCGTGGCTCGCGCGCCAGCGCGACGCCGAGGTGGTCCTGCGCATCGACGACATGGACGCTCCCCGGATGCGCCCCGAGTACGTGGACGACATCCTCGACGTCCTCACGTGGCTGCAGATCGGCTGGGATCGCGGTCCGCGCAGCCGCGAGGACTTCGAGGCGCGGTACTCACTGGCGCGGCGCACCGGCCATTACCGCGAGGAGCTCGACCGGGCCGTGGCGCGCGGGCTCCCGGTGTTCGCCTGCCGGTGCACCCGACGCGAGGCGCGGGAGGCCGGGGTGGCCGGATGCCTCGGGCCCTGTGCAGCCGAGGACGCACCGGCGGCGCCCGGCGAGACTGCGCTCCGCATGCGATTCCCCGGCGTCGATCCGGTGCTCTGGCGGCGCGACGACCTGCCCTCCTATCACCTGGCGTCGGTGATCGAGGACCGCGACGCGGCGGTCACCCTCGTCGTCCGGGGCGACGACCTGCGCCAGTCCACCGCGGTCCAGCGAGAGCTGGCGCCCTACCTGGCGGCCGATGCGTTCGCGAACGCCGAGTTCGTGCACCACCCGCTCCTCGTGGGTGCCGACGGCGCCAAGCTCTCGAAGTCCACCCGCGACCACGGCCCGATGACACGGGACGAGGCCTCGCTGCGCCGGGTCCGGGAGCATGCCCGCGCGATTGCCGAACCCCTCGGCATCGACCCGGCCGAATGAGCCCCGTCGCTGGCTATAGTCGCCGCACAGGCCCATGAGGCCGTCGTGAAGGAGACCGGCATGAGCGCCAAGGACAAGGCCAACGACGACGCTGCGCGGCCGCTCCCGACCGTCACCGTCCCCACCGAGCTTTGGAAGAACGAGCCGGACGACCACGACTACCCGGCCGCCCTGTCCTACCTCGGGCTGTGCATCGATCCGGAGCGGGCCAAGCACCTCGTGGAGAAGCTGCGCACAGCCCCGATCGTCATGCATCCGGCCAAGGACCTGCTGCGCTCCTCGGGCCTGGAGCTCCTCGGCCTCGACGACCCCTCGGTGAAGCGGGATCTCGTGAAGGTCGTCCTCGGCGACAAGCTCTCCCCCGTTCTGGTGCTCCGTGGCGACCTCGAGAAGGGCCAGCCCTCGGTGATCGCCGACGGCTACCACCGCATGTGCGCCAGCTACCACCTCAGTGAGAACGAGCTCATTCCCTGCCGGATCACCGACCGCTGACATCGGCGAGGACCACGTCGTTGCCGTGGCTGTTGCCGACCGCGAGAACGCGGTTCGTCCCGTCGTCGGCCGCGCCGGTCCAGGTCCGCAGGCTCAGGGCGAACGGAGCGTGCCGGGCATTCGTTCCCGGAGCCCACTCCCACCACGCGTACGCGAACCGGCGCGTGGTGGTCGCCTCGTCCCCCAGTCGCGCCACGGCATCCTCGATCCGCGCGCGCGTGGGGCTGGGCAGGTAGAGCCAGAACGCGCTGTGCCACAGCACCGTCGTCGACCCCTCCTCGAGCTCCATCGCCTCCACGAAGTCGGCCGCATCCTGCGTGACCACCGTGGCAGGAATACGTTCGGCGACAGCGATCGCACGACGCAGGCGCTCGAACCGCTCGACGTCGTCGACCCAGACGTACGACGAGAGGGCGGTGCGGCCTTCGAGCGTCGTCGGGTCGATCGGGCTCACGTCGCATCCGACCCGATCGAGGATCACCGGCAGCGGGCCGGCCTCGAGGCCCTGCAGGCCGGGGAGGTGGTCCGGCCTGAGGTTGAGCCCGGCAGACGTCCCGATCTCCCGCAGGCGAACCGGGAGTGCGCCGGGAATGCGCGACAGGGCGCACCTCAGCAGCGCCGCACGGCCGGTCTCGTTCGTCTGGGGAGTCTGCCGCAGGCTCGCGGCGAGGGTCCCGGGGCTGTCGACCAGCGCCTGCACGACGGCGTCGCGGAAGGCCGCTCGGTCCTCGTCCCGTCGCGGCGGCGTCCCGCCCAGGGTCGGAAGGTGCAGCGCGACTCTCGGAGCACGCCGCTCGATGGCGAGGGCATGGACGGCGGCCATGACGCGAAGAGCGGGCAGGTCCCCGAACCGCGTCTGCGGGGGCAGCAGCGTCCCGACGGGGCCGTCGTGGCGGATGTCATCGAGCACGCCGTCGAGGATCAGGGCCGCCACGGGGAAGCCGGCCACGCGGACGTAGTCGGCATGCCACGCCAGGGCGTCGATCATGGGGACCACGTCGTCGTCGTGCGGCCTCACCCAGGCCGAGCCGCTGTCCGCCTGCTCGTCCACGCCGTCACCCTAGCCCGACCAGCCCGACGCGAACGGTGAGCAGTCGCCCGTGCGAACCGCGGACTACGGGCCACAGCCCACCGTTCGGCGGTTAGCGTGTGCCCATGACGTCCTCCCCCAACGCCACCATCGCCGACCTCGCCGAGCGCCTGCTCCGCCACACCTTCGACGCGGAGCCGCTGGAGGCGACGCTCACCGGATTCCGCGAGTACGACGCCCTCCTCGCCGACCTGTCGCGGGAGCAGGAGTCGCGGCTCGCCGTGCAGCGTGCGGCCATCCGGACCGAGGCCCTCGCGGTCGACCCGTCGACCCTGAACGATCAGGACGCCGTCACCCGGGCGGTGATCATCGCGCAGACCGAGTACGTGGACGCGGGCGCAGCGGCGGAGGCCCTCGACTACACCGCCGCCGCCTTCCCCGTGTCACCCTCGTCCATCCTCCTCGCCTACCTGCGCATGATCGTGGTCACCGACGAGGAGCAGGCCGTCGCCTACCTCGCCCGCCTGAGGCAGATCCCCCGCTACCTCGAGCAGGCGGAGCAGCGCCTCGCCGAGGGACGCGCCTCCGGGCTCACCCCCGTCGCCCACCTCGTGCAGATGGCCGTCGACCAGATCGACCGCTACCTCGACGCCGCGTCGAGTCCTCTCGTCATCGCGCCTCCCGCCGAGTGGGCAGGGGCGGACGACTGGACGGCCGAGGTCGTTCAGGTCGTGAGCTCGGAGGTCAACCCCGCATTCGCCCGTCACCGCGACGTCCTCGTGTCCGAGGCGCTGCCGAGCGGCCGAGGCGTCGACCGGGTGGGGCTCGTCCACCTGCCCGAGGGCCTCGACCGGTACCGCGGCCTGGTGCGCCTCCACACCACCACCGACCGCACGCCGGAGGACCTCCACCAGACCGGGATCGACGTCGTGAGCCGCATCCACGAGGAGTTCCGGGTGCTCGGGCAGTCGCTCTTCGGCCTGACGGACGTGCGCGAGATCTTCGACCACCTGCAGAGCGATCCGGCCCTTCGGTGGGGAAGCTCGCAGGAGATCATCGACGCGGCCGAGCGCACGGTTCGGCGTGCCGAGGCGGTCTCGTCCGACTGGTTCGGCCGCCTGCCCGTGGCGGTCTGCGCCCTCGAGGAGATCCCGGAGCTGGAGGCAGAGGGCTCGGCGCCCGCGTACTACATGCCACCGGCCCTTGACGGGTCGCGACCGGGCACCTACTACACGAACGTCAACAAGCCCGAGGAGCGGACGTCGTTCGACCTCGAGTCGGTGGCCTTCCACGAGGCCGTGCCCGGGCACCACTTCCAGATCAGCATCGCGCTGGAGACCCCGGACCTGCCCATGATCCGCCGGCTCTCCCTCTTCACGGCGTACGTCGAGGGCTGGGGCCTGTACTCGGAGCGCCTGGCGGATGAGATGGGCCTGTACTCCTCGGACCTCCAGCGCATCGGCATGCTGTCCGCCGACGTGTGGCGGGCATCCCGCCTCGTGGTGGACACCGGCATGCACGCCCTGGGGTGGACGCGTCAGCAGGCGGTCGACTACATGGTCGAGAACACGCCGGTGGCGCCGATCGACGTCGAGGCCGAGATCGACCGCTACATCGCGATGCCCGGCCAGGCACTGTCGTACATGACCGGCCGCATGGAGATCGAGGCCCTGCGCGCGAGGGCGGAGTCGACGCTCGGCGACGCCTTCGACATCAAGGCGTTCCACGACCTCGTCCTTGCGTCAGGCGCGCTGCCCCTGGCGGTGCTCGGAGACGTGGTCGACGACTGGATCGCCGAGGCCTCCTGACCTAGCCGCGCTTGGCCAGGCGTGCCGCGAGGGCGTCGCGCTTGTCCTCGAAGCGGCTCGCCGAGACGTCCATCTCCGACATCAGGTCGGCGAGCTCGATGCGTGCCTGCTCGCCGGTGGGGCCGAAGTCCTCACGCTCGAAGACGCGCCACTTGCGCAGCACGGGCATGACGACCTCGTCGCGGTGCTGACGCAGGTCGTAGATCCCGGCGACGGCGATCTCCACCGCCTTGCGTCCGAAGCCCTCGATTCCGTAGCCCGGCATGGCGAAGTCGCGCACGGAGTCGAGGACGGCGACCATCGTCTGGTCGGGTGCGAGCTCGAACGCCGCATCGATGACGTTGCGGTAGAAGAGCATGTGCAGGTTCTCATCGAGGGCGATGCGTGCGAACAGCTGCTCGGCGACCGGGTCGCCGGTCGCCGCACCGGTGTTGCGGTGCGAGACCCGGGTCGCGAGCTCCTGGAACGAGACATAGGACAGGCCCGCGAGGACCCCCGGATGGATGGCCCTGAACCCCTCCTCCATGTGCGTCATGCGGGCCCGCTCCATGGCGATCGGGTCCACGGAGCGGGTGACCAGCAGGTAGTCGCGGATCGCCGTCGCGTGCCGGCCCTCCTCCGCGGTCCACCTGCCGACCCACTGCCCCCACGCTCCGTCCCGTCCGAGGATGGTGGCGATCTCATAGTGGTAGCTGGGCAGGTTGTCCTCGGTGAGCAGGTTGATGATGAGGCTGGTCCGCGCCGCGTCGCTGAACCGCAGTTCGTCCGGCGTCCACTCGCGTCCGTCGAGGGGTCCCGAGAAGTCCTCGCCCTCGCTCCACGGCACGTACTCGTGGGGGAACCACTCCTTGGCCGTGCTCAGGTGGCGGTTGAGCTCTCGTTCCACGACCGGCTGGAGGTCGATGAGGAGCCGCTGATCGGAAACGCTGTCTGCGAGGGCGGTCATGGGGACAGCCTGACACATTCCGACAATTCCCCTCGTCAGGATGGCCGGTGCGCGAGCATGGGTGCATGTCCACACCAGAGGTCAGATGGGGCTTCATCGGCGCCGGCAACATCGCGAGGACGGCGCTCGCCCCCGCCGTCCATGCCGCGACGGGCGCCCGGCTCCAGGCCGTGGCCGCCCGGGACCCCGAGCGTGGTCGCAGCCTCAGTCCGCACGGGACGTCGTACGACCACTACGGGGCCTTGCTCTCGGACCCCGACGTGGACGCCGTCTACATCTCGCTGTCGAACGAGCAGCACGCGCCCTGGTCGATCCTCGCCCTCGAGGCCGGCAAGCACGTGCTCTGCGAGAAGCCGCTCGGTCTCGACAGCGACGAGGTGCGCCGGATGTCTGAGGCGGCCGCGTCTGCCGACCGCCTGCTCGTCGAGGCGACGTGGAACCGCTGGCACCCGCGCACCCGGAGGGCGCACGCCCTGGTGCAGTCCGGACTCATCGGCACGCCGACGGAGGTGACCAGCGGCTTCGTGATCGAAGGCGTCCCCGAGGACAACTACCGCAACCTGCCGGAGTTCGGCGGCGGCGCACTGTACGACCTCGGCTGCTACAACATCGTGGCGTCGATGTGGTCGACCGGTGGCACGGCGCCCGTCGTCGAGAGTGCGACCGCACGCCTGAACGAGCACGGCGCGGATCTCGAGACGCGCGCCCGGCTCCAGCTGGGCGGAGCGACGGTCCTCATCGACTGCGCGATGGACCGGCCCGCAGCCCAATGGCTGACCATCACCGGCACTGAGGGCAGCATCGACTTCCCCGAGGACGCGATCATGTCGCGCAACTCCCCCAGCACGCTCACGATCGCCGGGCTCTGGGGCACCCGCACCGAGTTCTTCGCTCCCGTCGATCCGTACACGGTGATGGTGGAGCAGGTCTCCGCGGCCATCCGGGGCGAGGCGGCCTACCTGCCTCCCGACACCCAGTCCGAGGACATGATGCGGATCCTCACGGCGATCCGGGTGGCGGCGGGCACGGCCTGACGCGACGCCGCGGGTGCGAAGTCAAGTACTTTCGTCCCGTCCAACATCGCTCCGTCGATCGGGACGAGGGTTAGTGTGGAGTGACCGACGAGAGGGAGGGAGGCGATCACGATGAGCGAGAAGGTGGCTGGATCTGCATCTCCCCAGGAGGTCGCGCGCGCCACGATGAACGGCATGGACGGCGCGAACGACACGGCCGATCAGGCCGAGCGGCTGACCATGATCATGGAGGCCGAGGCGACGCACAACGCGCTGAACGGCGGCGGTGGCGAGGGCAGCGTCGATGACCTGCCCTACCCGCTCGAGGACATCGAGGACGTCCTCGCGATGGAGGACGCCGAGGACGCCAGCGACGACCCGATGCACGCGGGCGGGCTCACCCCGGCACCGTGGATCTCGGCCGAGCAGGCGGCGATGCACGTCATCGATCCCGCCGATCTCGACGACACGGAGTATGTGGGCGACGAGAACGACGCCGAGCGAGCAGACCCGTTTCGCGACCAGTTCGACGGCACGCCGCGCGACCTGACGCCCGAGGACGAGACGATCCTGGGCATCGACCCCTACGACGAGCCGGCGGGCGCATGACCGAGGGAACGGTGCTCTACGAGGTCGCCGACCACATCGCCCTCATCACGCTGAACCGTCCCGAGCGGCTGAACGCCATTGTCAACGGCATGGGCGAGCTCTACACCGACTGCCTGCGCCGCGCGGATGCCGACCCTGACGTGCGGGCCATCGTCGTGACCGGCGCGGGTCGAGGGTTCTGCTCCGGGGCCGACCTGACCATGCTGGCGGAGGGCTCCGACGCGCTCAACGCGTACCTGGCCGAGCAGGGACCCGACACGCTGCCCACCTTCGCGCTCCGCATCGGCACGCCGGTGGTCACCGCCATCAACGGCCCGTGCGCGGGGATCGGCTTCGTTCTCGCCATCAGCGCCGACGCCCGCTTCGCGTCGCGCACGGCAACGTTCTCGAGCACCTTCGCGCGCCTCGGCCTGATCGCCGAGTACGCCTCGCCCTGGCTGCTCACCCGGCTCGTGGGGCTCGCCCACGCCACCGACCTGCTTCTGACCGGGCGCACCCTGTCGGCCGATCAGGCCCTCGCCATCGGCCTGGTCAACGACGTGAGCGACGACGCCCTCGCGCAGGCGATGGCCTGGGCACGCGAGGTGGCCGACCTGAGCTCACCCTCGTCCACCGCGGTCATGAAGCGCCAGCTGCTGGCGGTCGACAGCGAGACGCTCGACGAGGCCCTCGAGAGCTCGATGGCGCACATGCAGAGAGCGTTCCTGCGGCCCGATCTCGGCGAGGCCATCACTGCGCGGATCGAGAAGCGCGTACCCCGGTTCCCACCTCGCGCCGACTGAGCGGGACCTCGACGTCCGCCGTCAGGCCAGGACGCCGCAGTGCGCGAGCGCCATGCGCACGAGTCGTCCCTGGCCGCCGGTCATCTCGAGCTGGAACTCGGGCGATGCCGCCTCGTCCGTGCTGACCCACACGAGGTCGAGGGCGTCCTGCGATGGCTCGCAGTCGCCGTCGATGGGAACCACGTAGGCCAGGGCCACGGCGTGCTGGCGGGGATCATGGAAGCCGGTCACGTCGGGACTCGGGAAGTACTCGACCACCGTGAACGGCTGCGGCGTCGCGGGGACGCGGGGCAGTGCCAGACTTCCCAGGTCCTTCTCGATGTGCCGGAGCAGTGCATCACGCACCCGCTCCCCGTACAGCACGCGCCCGGACACCACCGCGCGCGACAGGCTGCCGTCGGGCATCGCCCGCAGCAGCAGGCCGACGGACGTCACCTGACCGAGGGCGTCGACCCGAACCGGCACGGCGTCGACGTAGACGATCGGCACGCGCTCGCGCGCGGTCGACAGCTCGTCGTCGGTCAGCCAGGACGGCCGGGTATCGAGGATGTCACTCACGGGACCGACCATACTGTCCGCATGCTCGGCGCACTCCTCACCGGTCTCGGCATCGGCGCGTTGGCGGCCGCGAACGTCGGTCCGATCTGGCTCCTCTGCGTGCGCACGAGCGCGCGCTACGGATGGTCGAGCGGCGCCGCCATCGGCCTCGGTGCGTCGATCGTCGATCTCGCCTACGCGATCCTGGGAGCACTGGGGGCCGCCGCCCTCCTGCAGTTCGCCCCGCTGCGCATCGGTCTGGGGCTGCTGGGCGCCGCGGTGCTCATCCTCATCGGCGCCCGCACCCTGCGTGACGCCTTCCGCGTGCGCATGGGCGCCGAGGACTCGTCCGAGGTGCTCCGTCCTCGGCACGCCCTCCGCACCGGCCTCATCGCCACCGCCTCCAACCCCCTGACCATCCTCACCTGGGCGGCCGTGTTCTCCGGTGCGGCGGCCGCCAACGTGGCCGGCGGGCCTGCGACGGCCGCCGCCTTCGTGATCGGCATCGGCCTCGGCTCGCTGCTGTTCCACCTCGGCCTGTCGGGCGTGTCCGCAGCCGTGGGCGGCCGCCTCGGGCCCACCGCCCTGGCGTGGACCGACGCCGTGAGCGGGATCGGCCTCATCGGCTTCGGCACGCTCCTCGGCATCCGCACCGTGCGCGAGGGCTGACGACGGGTTACCGTCCTCCCATGGCCCACAGCACCCCTGCGTCCGACGGCGTCGTCCGCCCCGACGGAACCCCCTACGCCGTCGCGAAGGACGAGTCGGACTGGCAGTCCGACCTCACGCCCCTGGAGTACCACGTCCTCCGGGAGGCCGGCACCGAGGCGCCGTTCGTCGGGGAGTACACCGACACCAAGACCCAGGGCATCTACCGCTGCCGCGCGTGCAGCGCCGAGCTGTTCCGCAGCGACGCGAAGTTCGACTCGCACTGCGGCTGGCCGAGCTTCTACGCGCCGCTGGCGAAGGACAGCGTGGTGTACCTCGAGGATCGCAGCCTCGGGCGCCTGCGCACGGAAGTGCGGTGCGCCACGTGCGGGGGTCATCTCGGGCACGTGTTCGAGGGCGAGGGCTACGGAACCCCCACCGACCTGCGCTACTGCATCAACTCCATCTCGATGACCCTCGAGCCCCTGCCCGAGTAGGCATCGGCTCGGTCGCCGGTCAGCCGGCGGAGGCGATCATGAGCACGCCCGCGAGCGCCGCGGCGACGCCGGCGTACTGCACGGGACGCAGCCGCTCGCGCAGGAAGACGGCAGCGAGCACGGCGGTGACGACGGGGTAAAGATCGCCGAGCACCGCCGTCACGGACAGCAGGCCCATGGTCGTGGCGAAGCCGAACGTGACGTTCGCCGCCGCGTCGAGCACGCCGATGGCCACGAGCGGCGCGGCGTCCCGCGGCCGCGCACCGCCGATGCTGCGCGTGACGAGCAGGACGACCGCGAAGATCACGACGGTGGTCACGCGCATCCCCGTCATCGTCATGAGCGGGTCGTGCGCGCTCCCCTCGGCCATCAGCACGAACATCCCCCCGAAGCCGAGGGCGGCGACGCCCGCGAGGATCAGCGGCCGCGCCGACTCGGCCCCGGACAGCTCGGGCCCGCTGGCCAGGAGGATCCCGACGATGGCGACGATGATCCCGAGGATCTGCACGGGCGCGGGCAGCTCGCCGCGCAGGAGCGAGACGGCGACCGGAACGAGCACGGAGAGGGCCACGAGGGGCGACACGATGCCCATGGGGCCGATCGCCAGCGCCTGGTAGAACGCGATCATCGCGATCATGCCCAGGATGCTCGCCGAGATGGCCCAGGGCCAGTAGCCCGGCTCGGCCGACCACCCGCCGGTCACCGTCGCCACCGTGACGAGCAGGACGAACCCGACGGCCTGGGACAGGCCGTAGACCGCGAGGGAGGGGAGCCGCCGCGACAGCACTCCCCCGAGGAAGTCGGAGGTCCCCCACATCAGCGACGACATGACTGCAAGGAGGGCGGCCACGGGCTCACCCTAGGGGTCGTCGGCGCGGCGCGGGCCGTCCGCGCCCCTCCGACGCCTAGCCTGCACGCATGAGGGCCATCACAACGCGGACCGACGGGTTCGACCGCGCCCTCGCCCAGGTCAAGGCCGTCACGGTCCGTCCGGAGTTCGATCTCGCCGAGGCTCCCGGTCCGCAGCGCCTCGCACCGTCGTCTCTCGCCCTCACGATCGAGCGCTCCGACCTCGACGCGGTCGAGGCCACCGGCCGCTTCGTCCTCCTGCACGATCCCGATGGCGTCGAGGAGTGGGGTGGCTGCTTCCGTGCCGTCGTCTTCGTGCGGGCCGAACTGGAGACCGACCTGATCGACGAGCCCATGCTGTACGACGTGGGCTGGAGCTGGGTCGAGGAGTCCCTCGCCGGCACGGGCGCCCGGGTCGCCCAGCTGGGAGGCACCGTCACCCGCAACGCGGGCCGCTCCTTCGGGACGATGGCCGACCGCCCGTCGGACGGCTACGTCGAGATCCGCGCCTCGTGGACCCCGCTCGAGGATGCAGAGACCGGAGACGTCCTGGACGACCTGGGGCTGCACGTCACGGCGTGGGTCGACCTCACGGCGCATGCCGCCGGGCTGCCCCCCGTGCCGCTCGGCGTCACGCACGTCGACTCCGCACGACGCCGACACAGGAGATGAGACCGCTGCCCGACCCGTCCGGCACGTCACCCGAGCCCGCCGACACCATCGCCCCGTACGAGCCCCGTGACGGGGTTCCGGCGGTCATCACCGACCAGCAGTGCCTGGAGGAGTACGCGACCAGGCTGGCGGCCGGCAGCGGCCCGCTCGCCGTGGACGCCGAGCGGGCCTCGGGGTACCGGTACGACCAGCGCGCCTACCTCGTCCAGCTGCGGCGGGTCGGAGCCGGAACCGCGCTCATCGACCCGGTGGCGGTTCCCGACCTCAGCGTCATCCAGGAGGCGACGACCGGTGTCGAGTGGATCCTCCACGCAGCCACCCAGGACCTCGGCTGCCTCGCCGAGCTCCAGCTGCGGCCGTCCGCGCTGTTCGACACCGAGCTCGCCGGACGGCTCCTCGGCCGCGAGCGCGTCAGTCTCGGCGCGCTCGTCCTGAGCGAGCTCGGCCAGGTTCTGGAGAAGGGGCACGGGGCCACGGACTGGTCGGTGCGTCCGCTCACCGCCGCGCAGCTGCGCTACGCGGCGCTCGACGTCGAGCTGCTCGTCGAGCTGCGCGATGTCATGGACGCCGAGCTCGTGGCCGCGGGGAAGCGCGAGTACGCGGCCGAGGAGTTCGCCGCCCTGCTGTCCTTCGCCCCGCGCGAGCGCGGTGACGACGAGTGGCGGCGCACGTCGGGGATCCACCGCATCCGCAAGCCCCGTTCGCTGGCGGTCGTCCGCGCCCTGTGGACCACGCGCGACGACATCGCCCGCAACCGCGACATCGCGATCGGGCGCGTGCTGCCCGATGCCGCGATCGTGGCGGCCGCGACAGCCATCCCCGCCGACCTCGACGCCCTCGCGGCCATGAAGGAGTTCTCCGGCCGCGGGGCCAGCCGCTACCTGCGCCGCTGGTGGGCGGCGATCGCCGAGGCCCAGGCACTCCCGTCCGAGCAGCTGCCCAGCGCCGCCCCGCCGTCCGGCGGACCGCCTCAGCCGCGCACGTGGGCCGAGCGCGATCCCGAGGCCTACGCCCGACTGGAGGCCGCGCGCACGGCGATGGCGGCCCTGGCGGAGCAGCAGCACATGCCGGTCGAGAACCTGCTGACCCCGGACCTCGTGCGACGGCTGTGCTGGGAGCCGCCGGCGGACGATCAGGTGGCGACCGTGCTCGCCTCGATGGGTGCCCGCTCGTGGCAGATCGGCCTGACGGCTCCCCTGCTGACCACGGCGCTCCACGCGCGTCCCACGCCGAAGGTTACTGGCGAGTAGCCAGCGTAGTTACCCGCCGGTAATATGGCCCGAGGCCGTCCGTCCGGGTGGTCCACCCCGTCAATCCTGGGAGCCATCGTGAGCCGTGCCGCTCAAGAGGTCGTATTCGTGGACGGGGTGCGCACCCCCTTCGGCCGGGCCGGCAGCCTGTATGCCGAGACGCGCGCCGACGACATGGTCGTCAAGGTCTTCCGCGAGCTGCTCCGGCGCAATCCGAGCCTGCCCGCGGACCGCATCGACGACGTGGCCGTGGCCGCCACCACCCAGATGGGCGACCAGGGCATGACCATCGGCCGCAGCGCCGGGCTGCTGGCTGGCCTCCCCCAGTCGGTGCCGGGGTACTCGGTCGACCGCATGTGCGCGGGCGCGATGACCGCGGTCACGACCCTCAGCGCCGGGATCATGGCCGGCGCCTACGACGTCGTCCTGGCGGGCGGCGTCGAGAACATGTCGAAGCACCCGATGGGCGAGGGCATGGACCCCAACCCGCGCTTCCTCGCCGACCGGATCGTCGACATGGAGGCGCTCAGCATGGGCGCCACCGCCGAGAACCTGCACGACCGGTTCCCGCAGCTGACCAAGGAGCGAGCGGACGCGTTCGCCCTCGGCTCGCAGCGCAAGACGGCCCACGCCTACGAGCAGGGCTGGATCCAGCCCGACCTCGTCCCCGTGGCCGTGCGCTCCGCCGAGCAGGGCTGGGGCTACGTGACCGTCGACGAGGCGCCACGGCCGACGACCACCCTCGAGGGACTGTCGGCCCTGAAGACGCCCTTCCGCCCCCATGGCCGCGTCACCGCGGGCAACAGCTCGGGCCTCAACGACGGCGCCACCGCCGCGCTGCTGGCGTCCGAGCCGGTGGCCGACGAGCTCGGCCTGTCCAAGCGGATGCGCATGGTGGGCTTCGCGTTCGCCGGCGTGGCCCCCGAGGTCATGGGCGTCGGCCCGGTGCCCAGCACGGAGAAGGCGCTGAAGCGCGCAGGCCTGACCATCGACGACATCGACATGTTCGAGGTCAACGAGGCCTTCGCCGTCCAGGTGCTGGCGTTCCTCGACCACTTCGGCATCGCCGACGACGATCCGCGCGTCAACCCCATGGGTGGCGCGATCGCCGTCGGCCACCCCCTCGCCTCGAGCGGGATCCGCCTCATGTCGTACCTCGCTCGTGACTTCGAGCGCACGCCGGAGGCGCGCTACGGCATCACCACCATGTGCATCGGCCTCGGCATGGGCGGAACGGTCATCTGGGAGAACCTCAACCACGCAGGGAGCAACGCATGAGCGCCGACGCCACACGACCTGAGGAAGTCGTCACCCACGCGCGTGTCCGCGTCGTCGACCTCCCGTACGACGCGGGTCGCCTGGCCCTGATCACGATCGACAACGACCGCGACCACACCCGTCCGAGCACTTTCGGCCCGGGCTTCATCGCGTCCATGGGCGCTGCCCTCGACGAGGTCGCGGCCATGCCCGACCTCGCCGGGGTGGCCGTCACCGGCAAGCCCTTCATCTTCGCCGTGGGCGCCGACCTCTCGGCCGTCGGATCCGTCACGGACCCGGGCCAGATCAAGCCCTTCGTCAAGTCCGGGCACGATGTGCTGCGCCGGTTCGGCGAGATGGACATCCCGACCTTCGCCTTCGTCAATGGCGCCGCCATGGGAGGCGGGCTCGAGCTCGCCCTGCACTGCGACTACCGGACCATCTCGAGCGGCGCGGCCGCCATCTCCTTCCCCGAGGTCTTCCTCGGGCTGATCCCCGGCTGGGGCGGCGCCTACCTGCTCCCCAACCTCATCGGCCCCGCGGACGCCCTCCAGGTGATCGTCGCCAACGCCCTTCAGCAGAACAAGCAGCTGAAGGCGAAGGACGCGGTGCGCCTGCACATCATGGACGTGATGCTCGAGCCCGCCGACTTCCTCGAGGAGTCGCTCAAGTGGGCGGCCCGCGTGATCGACGGAAGCATCGTGGTCGATCGGCCCGCCGTCGACCGCGACTCGTGGGACGCCATCGTCGACATCGCCCACGGCATGGTGGACTCGCGGCTGCATGGCTGCACCCCCGCGCCGTACGTGGCCCTCGACCTCGTGCGCGCGGCGCGCACGGCCACTCGGGATGAGGGCTTCGACGCCGAGGATGACGCCCTGACCTCGCTCATCATGGGCGACGACCTGAGGGCCTCGCTCTACTCCTTCGACCTGGTGCAGCGACGGGCCAAGAAGCCGGTCGGCGTCCCCGACAAGTCGCTCGCACTGCCGGTGCGCAAGGTGGGGATCGTCGGCGCCGGACTCATGGCCTCGCAGCTCGCCCTGCTGTTCGCCAAGCGGCTCGAGGTTCCCGTCGTCATGACCGATCTCGATGCCGAGCGCGTCGACAAGGGCCTGGCCTACGTGCGCGACGACATCGAGGGCCAGGTGGCCAAGGGCCGACTCAGCCGCGACAAGGGAAACCGGCTCATCGGCCTCGTCACCGGCGACGTCGACAAGGCATCGTTCGCGGACGCCGACTTCGTCATCGAGGCGGTCTTCGAGAATCTCGACGTGAAGAAGGCCGTGTTCGCCGAGCTCGAGGGCATCGTGCCGCCCACCTGCGTCCTGGCCACGAACACCTCGTCGCTGTCCGTCACGGACATGGCTGCCGACCTCGAGCACCCCGAGCGGGTTGTGGGATTCCACTTCTTCAACCCGGTCGCCATGATGCCCCTGCTGGAGATCGCGCGCGCCGAGCGCACGGACGACGCGACCCTCGCCACGGCCTTCGCGGTCGGGCGGAAGCTCAAGAAGTCGTGCGTCCTCGTCAAGGACGCACCGGCGTTCGTCGTCAACCGGCTCCTCACCCGGTTCCTCGGCGAGGTCACCCGCGCCGTCGACGAGGGCACGCCCTTCGACGTCGCCGACCGCGCGCTCGAGCCGCTCGGGCTTCCGATGCCCCCGTTCGCCCTGCTGGAGCTCGTCGGACCGGCCGTGGCCTTCCACGTCTCGGAGACGATGGTCGCGGCCTATCCCGACAGGTTCTACGCGTCGGACAACATGCGGCGCGTCGTCGAGGCGGGCAAGCGGGCCATCTTCGTCAAGGTCGAGGACGGCACCAGCGCGGTCGATCCCGAGGTTGCCGCACTGTTCGTGCAGGGCGACGCCCCCCTGACCGAGGAGCAGGTGCGCGAGCGCGCCCTCCTGGCCCTGGCCGACGAGACCCGGCGGATGCTGGACGAGGGGGTCGTCGCGGAGGCGCAGGACATCGACCTGTGCATGATCCTCGGTGCCGGCTGGCCGTTCTGGCTGGGCGGCATCACGCCGTACCTCGATCGTTCGGGGGCCGCTGAGCGCGCCACCGGGCAGCGTTTCCTCGCTCCGGGGGTGGCGTCCGTCCCCGCGTGACGCCTGGCGTCTGACGCGCATCCGCCTGGTCCGATCGGCTAACTTACGGTGGCGTAACCTACGTCGCCGTATCCGAGGAGTCCCGTCATGCTCGCCGCCGCAGACCTGCCCGCCATCATCCAGGGCGGGATGGGCGCCGCGGTCTCATCGTGGCGGCTGGCCAGTGCGGTCTCCCGGACGGGCCAGCTCGGCGTCGTGTCGGGCGTGGCCCTCGACGTCATCCTCGCCCGGCGACTGCAGGACGGCGATCCCGGCGGGCATGTCCGGCGCGCGCTCTCTGCCTTCCCCAACCAGGACATGGCCCAG
Source organism: uncultured Actinomycetes bacterium (assembly GCA_937902285.1). Lineage (GTDB taxonomy): Bacteria > Actinomycetota > Actinomycetes > S36-B12 > S36-B12 > UBA10649. The sequence continues at coordinate 15,781 of CALGTB010000234.1, forward strand.
CGCGCACTGACGCGCCTGTTCATCGACGGTGGCCGCCCCGAGGGTGCCCCCTACGCCCCGATCGCGCACCTGACGGCCCAGCCGCACCGGGCGACCATGGAGCTGGTCGTCCTCGGGGGCTTCGTCGAGGTCTGGCTGGCGAAGGAGGGGCACGCGGGACTGGTGGGCATCAACTGCCTCGAGAAGATCCAGCTCTCCACGCCGGGGACCCTGCTCGGGGCCATGATCGCCGGGGTCGACGTGGTGCTCATGGGAGCCGGCATCCCCCGCGAGATCCCCCGGACCCTCGACGCCCTCGCAGCGACCGGCGTGGTGCACTTCCCGATCGACGTCGAGGGCGCCGACTCCGACCGCTTCACGCTGGACCTCGATGCCCACGACCTCGTCGGTCCGTCGCTGCCGCCACTGGTGCGTCCGGTCTTTCTCGCGATCATCTCCTCGCACGTGCTGGCCGCCTTCCTCGCCAGGGACGAGGAGGTGCGGCCCGACGGCTTCGTCGTGGAGGCCCCGCCGGCAGGCGGGCACAACGCCCCTCCCCGCAAGGTGGTCATCGACGACGACGGCGAGATGGTCTTCGGCCCGCGCGACGAGCCCGACCTCGGCAAGATCGCGGCGATCGGCCTGCCCTTCTGGCTCGCCGGTGCGGCCGGGACCCCCGAGGCCCTGCTCGAGGCCCGGGCCGCCGGCGCCATGGGCGTCCAGGTGGGCACCGACTTCGCCCTCTGCGTGGAGTCGGGCCTCGACCCGGCGATCCGCGAGCGGCTCGTCGCCGGCATCGCGGACGGCACCCTGCACGTGCGCACCGACCCGCTCGCGTCCCCCACTGGCTTCCCGTTCAAGGTGGCGCAGCTCGACGACACGATGTCCGACGACGCCGTCTACGCCGACCGGCCCCGGCTGTGCGACCTCGGCTTCCTGCGCACCCCGTTCCTCAAGGAGGGCGACACGGTGGGCTACCGCTGTGCTGCGGAGCCCGAGCACATGTACATCAGGAAGCACGGCGAGCTCGAGAGCACGGTCGACCGGAAGTGCATCTGCAACGGGCTCACCGCGGCCGTGGGCATGGCCCAGACCCGCAAGGACGGCTACACCGAGGTGCCGATCGTCACGCTGGGGTCCGACACCGTGGGTCCGCGACTGCTGGCTGCGGCGCATCCGGCCGGCTGGACCGCGGAGCAGGTCGTGGCCTGGCTGCTCGACGCCTGACCTACCCCCGATGCGTCGTCACTCGTGGCGGAATCTACGGCTCCATTTCGACCACGACCGACGAGGCATCGGACTGGCGCGGGTCCGCGCGGTGGGCCACCGTCTCGACGATCGTGCGGGAGATGTCCTGCGCCGTCAGCCCGCACTCGGCCAGCACCTCGGACCGCTTGCCGTGATCGAGGAAGCGCTCGGGCACCCCGACATTGCGCACGGGCACATCGACGCCGTGGTCGCGCAGCAGCTGGCTGACCGCAGCGCCCACGCCGCTCGTGCGGATCCCGTCCTCGACGACGACCACCAGTCGCGCACCGGAGGCCAGCGCGGCCAGTGACTCCGGCAGCGGCTTCACCCAGCGCGGGTCGACCACGAGCACGCCGATCCCCTGGGCCCGCAGTCGCTCGGCGACGTCGATGCAGAGCTCCGCGAACGCGCCGATGCTGACGATGAGCACGTCGGGCGGCCCCGACTCCGCGAGGACGTCGAGGCCCGGCAGCGTGCGCAGCGTCGGGATGACCGGGCCGAGTGCGCCCTTCGGGAAGCGCACGACGGTGGGGGCGTCGTCGACCGCGACCGCCTCGCGCAGCGCGGCACGCAGGGTCGCCTCGTCACGCGGGGCCGCCATGCGCAGGCCCGGGACCACCTGCAGCATCGCCATGTCCCACATGCCGTTGTGACTCGCCCCGTCGTCGCCGGTGACTCCGGCGCGGTCGAGGACGAATGTGACGCCCGCCCGGTGCAGCGCGCAGTCCATCAGCACCTGGTCGAACGCGCGGTTCAGGAAGGTGGCGTAGAGGGCGACGACCGGGTGCAGCCCTCCGTACGCCATGCCTGCTGCGCTCGTGACGGCGTGCTGCTCAGCGATCCCGACGTCGTAGGTGCGCTGGGGGAAGGCCTCGGCGAACCGGTCGAGTCCGGTGGGCCCCAGCATGGCGGCCGTGATGGCGACCACGTCAGGGCGCTCGTGGCCGATCGTCACGAGCTCGTCCGCGAACGCCCCCGTCCACGACGGGCCGCCCGCCTTGATCGGGCGACCGGTGTCGGGGTCGATGACGCCGACGCCGTGGAAGTGATCGGCCTTGTCGTCCTCGGCCGGTCCGTACCCACGGCCCTTGTGCGTGATCGCGTGCACGATGACGGGGCCGTCGAAGTCCTTCGCACGCGTGAGGGCGAACTCCATCTCCTGCTCGTCGTGCCCGTCGACCGGCCCGATGTACTTCAGGCCCAGGTCCTCGAACATCCCCTGCGGGGCGACCATGTCCTTGACGCCCTTCTTCATGCCGTGCAGGGCGCCGTAGACCGGCTCTCCGACGACCGGGGTGCGGTGGAGCAGGCGCTTCCCCCAGTTCATGAACTTCTCGTAGCCGCGCGTCGTGCGCAGGGTCGCGAGGTGATGCGCCAGCCCGCCGATCGTCGGCGAGTAGGAGCGTGCGTTGTCGTTGACCACGATCACGAGAGGCCGGCTGGAGGCAGCGATGTTGTTGAGCGCCTCCCAGGCCATCCCGCCGGTGAGCGCACCGTCGCCGATGACCGCGACGACATGCTGCGTGCCGAGCAGCCCTCGACGCTCCCACGCCTTCGCGAGTCCGTCCGCATACGACAGGGCCGTCGAGGCATGGCTGTTCTCGACGAGGTCGTGCGCGCTCTCGACACGACTGGGATAGCCCGACAGGCCGCCCCGCTGGCGCAGGGTGTCGAAGTCGGATGCACGGCCGGTCAGGATCTTGTGGACGTAGGCCTGGTGCCCGGTGTCCCACACGATCATGTCGTCAGGCGAGCGGAAGACGCGGTGGAGCGCGATGGTCACCTCGACGACGCCGAGGTTGGGGCCCAGGTGCCCTCCGGTGGCCGACACCTTCTCGACGAGGAACTCGCGGATCTCCTGGGCGAAGGCAGGGATCTGCTCGGGGGTCAGTGCCCGCACGTCGCGGGGATCGCGGATGCCCTCGATCACGACGGTCCCCTGAGGCGCAGCACCCGGTCAGTCTAGGCGATTCACCCTCGGTTCACCCCTCGATGGCGCGTCCGCCGGGCCTGGTCGACCAGTGCCTCCTCGACGAGGCCCACCTCGCGCTGCACGGCCAGCAGCCGTGCCCCCTCCGCCTCGAGCGCGGCCTGGACGACGGCGATCTGGTCCGCCGTCAGGTGCTCCGCCAGGTCGGTGCGGGCGGACGCGTAGGCCGCGCGCATGCCGTCCAGCTCGGCAGCCACGACGTGCGCCACCACCCTGACCAGGGCGACGGGCAGGTGGCGCACCGGCGAGCCCCGCAGGTCCGCCGGTGCGCGGTCGAGGAGCCAGCCGGTTACCTTGCCGTCGAACTCGTCGGTCCCCCGGGGTGGCAGGTCACGGGGCCAGCCTGGTGCGGCCTGCCTGGGCACCGACGCTCCTACAGCAGCGAGCGCAGGACGTACTGCAGGATGCCGCCGTGGCGGTAGTAGTCCGCCTCGCCCGGGGTGTCGATACGCACGATCGCCGTGAACTCGACCGTTCGCCCGTCAGCGGCCACCGCCTCGACGTCGACCTCCCGCGGCGTGACGCCGTCGTTGAGGGCGGTCACGCCATGGATCGTGAACACCTCGTCGCCCTGCAGGCCGAGCGAGTCCGCGTTCATCCCGGCCTGGAACTGCAGCGGAAGCACGCCCATGCCGATGAGGTTCGAGCGGTGGATGCGCTCGTACGACTCCGCGATCACGGCGCGCACGCCGAGCAGCGCGGTGCCCTTGGCCGCCCAGTCGCGGCTCGACCCCGAGCCGTACTCCTTGCCGGCGAGGATGACGAGCGGCGTGTGGTGACGCGCGTAGGCCGTCGCGGCGTCGTACACGGGCACGATCTCGTCGTCCGGAGTCGTGAAGTCGACGGTGAAGCCGCCTTCGACGTCCTTCAGCATCAGGTTGCGCAGCCGGATGTTCGCGAACGTCCCGCGGATCATCACCTCGTGGTTGCCCCGACGCGACCCGTAGGAGTTGAAGTCCTTGCGGTCGACACCGTGCTCGGACAGGTAGGTCCCCGCAGGGCTGTCCGGCTTGATCGACCCGGCCGGCGAGATGTGGTCGGTCGTCACCGAGTCGCCGAGCTTGAGCAGCACCCGGGCACCGGTGATGTCGCTGACGGGCGACGGATCCCTCTGCATGCCCTCGAAGTACGGGGGCTTGCGGACGTAGGTGCTGCTGGCGTCCCAGGCGAACGTGTCGCCGCTCGGCGTCTGCAGCGACTGCCACCGCTCGTCGCCGGCGAACACGTCGGCGTAGCGCCGCGTGAACATGTCTGCGTCGATCGTCGAGTCGATGGTGCTCTGCACCTCGGCGGGAGTCGGCCAGATGTCGGCGAGGAACACCGGCTGGCCGTCGGAGCCGATCCCGAGCGGCTCAGTCGCCAGGTCGATGTCCATCGTCCCGGCGATGGCATAGGCGACCACGAGCGGAGGCGACGCCAGGTAGTTCATCTTCACGTCGGGACTGATGCGTCCCTCGAAGTTGCGGTTGCCGCTCAGGACCGACACCACGGCGAGATCGGACTCGTTGACGGCCGCGCTCACCTCGGGGATGAGCGGGCCGGAGTTGCCGATGCACACCGTGCAGCCGTAGCCCACGACGTTGAAGCCCAGGGCATCGAGGAAGGGGGTGAGGCCGGCCTTGTCGTAGTAGTCGGTGACCACCTTGGACCCCGGGCCCATCGTGGTCTTCACCCACGGCTTGCGGGTCAGGCCCTTCTCGACGGCCTTCTTCGCGAGCAGTCCCGCACCCAGCATGACCGAGGGGTTCGAGGTGTTGGTGCACGACGTGATCGCCGCGATGGCGACGGCGCCGTGGCCGATGTCGACAGGCGTCCCGCCGATGGTCGTGCTGACGACGGCGTCCGGGCTCGAGGTGTACGAGCCCAGTGCCGACTCGAAGGAGGCCTTCGAGTCGCTCAGCAGCACGCGGTCCTGGGGGCGCTTGGGGCCGGCGAGCGACGGCACGACCGTCGAGAGGTCGAGCTCGATGTACTCGGAGTAGACGGGCTCATGAGCGGCGTCGTGCCACAGGCCCTGCTCCTTCGCGTACGCCTCGACGAGGTCGATCTGCTCGGAGGTACGACCGGTGAGGCGCAGGTAGTCGAGGGTCGCCTCGTCGATCGGGAAGATCGCGACCGTGCTGCCGTACTCGGGGCTCATGTTGCCGATCGTGGCCCGGTTCGCGAGGGGCACGGCCGTGACGCCGGCGCCGTAGAACTCGACGAACTTGCCCACGACGCCGTGGCGGCGCAGCATCTCCGTGATGGTGAGGACGAGGTCGGTGGCGGTGACCCCTGCCGGCAGCTCGCCGCTGAGCTTGAAGCCGACGACTCGCGGGATGAGCATGGACACCGGCTGTCCGAGCATCGCGGCCTCGGCCTCGATGCCGCCGACGCCCCACCCGAGGACGCCGAGGCCGTTGACCATGGTCGTGTGGGAGTCGGTGCCCACCACGGTGTCGGGATACGCCTGGCCGCCACGCGCCATGATGACGCGGGCGAGGCTCTCGATGTTGACCTGGTGGACGATCCCGGTGCCCGGCGGGACGACCTTGAACTCCTCGAAGGCGCCCTGGCCCCAGCGCAGGAACTGGTAGCGCTCCCGGTTGCGCTCGTACTCGAGGTCGACATTGCGCTGCTCGGAGTCCGCGGTGGCGAAGAAGTCCGCGATGACCGAGTGGTCGATGACCAGCTCGGCGGGTGCCAGCGGCTCGATGCGGGAGGCATCGCCGCCCAGCTCGGCGACGGCCTCGCGCATGGTCGCCAGGTCGACCACGACGGGCACGCCCGTGAAGTCCTGCATGACGACGCGGGCCGGCGTGAACTGGATCTCGTCGGTGGGCTCCGCCGACGGATCCCAGGCGCCGATGGACGCGATGGTCTCGCGGGTGACGTTCGCCCCGTCCTCGGTGCGCAGCAGGTTCTCGAGGAGCACCTTGTGCGTGAAGGGCAGCCGCGAGGAGCCCTCGACGGCGCCGATGCGGAAGATCTCGTAGGAGCGGGCGCCCACCGTCAGGGTGCCGCGTGCTCCGAAGCTGTCCTTGCTGGCCACCAGCGTTCTCCTCCGGTCGTCGCGATGCTCAAAGATATCTTGACGTCAAGATATCTGATGCCCGACTCAGTTTCGACCCAGACCCTACGACTCGCCCCGCACCAGCCGCGCCACGGTCTCGACATGCTGGGTCATGGGGAAGGCATCGAGCGCGCGGACCGCGTCGAGCCGGTACCCCCGCTCGGCCAGGAGGGCCACGTCCCGGCCCAGGGCCACGGGATCGCACGCGACGTAGACGATGACCGGCACGTGCAGATCGGCCAGCGCAGTCACGACCGCGGCCCCCGCTCCGGCCCTCGGCGGATCCAGGACGACGCCGGCAGGAGC
>CALGTB010000235.1 GCA_937902285.1 uncultured Actinomycetes bacterium
CTTGAAGAACCAGATGTAGCCCGCCGTGATGAGGATGGCGACCACAGCCGGCAGGGCCACGTTGCCGGACGGATCGTCCGGCACCAGCGTCATCATCCAGCCGATGAGGGCGAGCCCGACCACCGTGCGCAGCACCGCACCGCCGACGAGTGTCGTCTTCTGCCAGCGCGTCAGGTGCTGCAACTCGGCCGAGGTGTCGCTGGCAGCCGGGGCCTCACCGCCGTCGGGAGTCGTCATGCCGGGATTCTTCCACGGCGGGGACGCGCGAGTGCGGCGCTGGCTCAGTCGGTCGCTGCGGCCAGCTGGCCGCAGGCTCCGTCGATCTCACGGCCCCGGGTGTCGCGCACGGTCACCGGGACGCCACGCGCCTCGAGCCGGCGGACGAAGGCACGCTCGTCCTCCGGGCGCGACGCCGTCCACTTCGAGCCCGGTGTCGGGTTGAGCGGGATGAGGTTGACGTGCACCAGCTGGCCGACGAGGAGGTCGGCGAGCAGGTCGGCACGCCATGCCTGGTCGTTCACGTCCTTGATCAGCGCGTACTCGATGCTCACGCGGCGATGGGTGGTCTCCGCGTACTCCCACGCGGCGTCGAGGACCTCGGCGACGTTCCACCGCGTGTTGACCGGGACGAGGGTGTCGCGCAGGTGGTCGTCGGGGGCGTGGAGGGACACCGCCAGGGTCACGGGGACGCCCTCCGTCGCGAGCTGGCGCATGCGCGGAACCAGCCCGACGGTCGACACGGTGACACCCCGGGCACCGATGCCCAGGCCGGACGGCTGCTCCTCGGTGATGCGGCGCACCGCCCCGATGACGGCCGCGTAGTTGGCCAGGGGCTCCCCCATGCCCATGAACACGATGTTCGACACGCGGCCGGGGCCACCGGCGATCTCCCCCCGCTGGAGGGAGCGGGCACCGGCGACGACCTGCTCGACGATCTCGGCCGTCGTGAGGTTGCGCGTGAGGCCGGCCTGCCCCGTGGCGCAGAACGGGCAGTTCATGCCGCAGCCCGCCTGGGAGGAGATGCACATCGTCACGCGGCCCGGGTAGCGCATGAGGACGCTCTCGACCAGGGCGCCGTCGTGCAGCCGCCACACCGTCTTCACGGTGGTCCCCGCATCGCAGTCGATCGCCCGCACCGCGGAGAGCAGGGGCGGGAGCAGGGCCGCCCGGATCGTCTCCCGCTCGCCGGCCGGCACGTCGGTCCACTCCGACGGGTCGTCGCTGAGTCGGGTCAGCCACTGGCGCGACACCTGGTCGGCCCGGAAGGCGGGCAGCCCGAGTCCCACCACGGCCTCGCGGCGCTGGGCGGGATCGAGGTCGAGCAGGTGGACGGGCGGCTTGCCGCGCCGCGGGGCCTCGAAGACGAGCTCGCCGGGCTCGGGCACGCCGTCAGCCGCCCGAGATTCCGCTGCCGAGGAACAGCGTGAACAGCAGCCAGGAGGTGAAGGCGTTGGGGATGAGCGAGTCGAGGCGATCCATCATGCCGCCGTGGCCAGGCAGGAAGGAGCCCATGTCCTTGACCCCGAGGTCGCGCTTGATGGCGCTCTCGGCGAAGTCGCCGGCCGTGGCCGTGACCGTCATGATGAGGCCGACCACCAGGCCCTGCCACCACGGCGCGTCCAGCAGGTACACGAACGACAGCGCCCCGACGGCGCCCTGGAGCACGACCGAGCCCGCGAACCCCTCCCAGGACTTCTTGGGGCTGATCTGCGGCGCGATCGGATGCCGGCCGAAGAGCACGCCCGCCGCGTAGCCGCCGATGTCGTTGGAGATCGTCAGCAGGATGAAGACGACGACCCGCTGGGCTCCGTCGTCGGCAGCGAGCGTGAGCATGAGGAACCCGGCCATGAGCGGCAGGTAGACCGTGACGAAGGCACTGGCGGTGACATCGCGGACGTAGTTCTCGTACCCCCGGCGGATGCGCCAGATGAGCATGGCCAGGATCGCCACGCCGGTCGCGGCGAGCTGCGCCGTGGGGCCCCAGATGTAGGCGACGCCGGGCACCACCACGGCGGCCGCGTAGAGCGGCGTGCGGGCGAGGCGGATGCCGCTCTTCGCGAACGCCTGGACGAACTCCCGGACCGCGATGAGGATCGCGGCGATGACGACGAGCGCGAAGATCCACTTGAGCGTGAACAGGCTGACGAGGACCACGAGCGCCAGGACGACGCCGGAGGCGATGGCCGCCGGCAGGTTGCGGCCGGCGCGCGACGGTGCGCTCGGCACGTCGCCTGCGTCGGGATCTCCCACGGGTCAGACCTCGAGCAGTTCTGCTTCTTTGTGCTTCAGGACCTCGTCGATGTGCTCCACCGTGCGGTGGGTGACGTCGTCAAGGTGCTTCTCGGCACGGTGGACGTCGTCCTTGCCGACGTCGCCGTCCTTCTCGAGGCGGTCGAGCGACTCCTTGGCGTGACGTCGGATGTTGCGCACGGAGATGCGGGCGTCCTCGGCCTTGGTCTTGGCGATCTTGATGTAGTCGCGCCGGCGCTCCTCGGTGAGAGCAGGCAGGTTGACCCGGATGACGTTTCCGTCGGAGGTCGGGTTGACGCCGAGGTCGCTGTCGCGCAGGGCCTTCTCGATGGCTGCGAAGGCGCCCTTGTCGTAGGGCGTGATGAGCACGGAGCGCGGCTCGGGGATCTGGAACTGGGCGAGCTGGTTCACCGGGGTGTAGGTGCCGTAGTAGTCGACCATGACCTTGTTGAACATCGCCGTGGTCGCACGGCCCGTGCGGATGGTGGCGAAGTCCTCGCGCGCGACCGCCACGGCCTTGTCCATCTTCTCCTCGGCGTCCAGGAGGATCTGGTCGATCTGCTCGCTCACGAAGTCTCCCGTGGGTCCAGGTGCGGTCGGTCGTGCAGGCGGTGCCGGGGACCGGCGCCTCAGTCGAGAACTGAGACTAGCGTCCCGATCGTCTCGCCTCGGACGGCTCGGGCGATGTTGCCCTCGACGAGCAGGTTGAAGACCACGATCGGGAGGTCGTTGTCCTGGCACAGGCTGATGGCGGTGGCGTCGGCCACCTTGAGCCCCCGGGCCAGCACGTCGGCGGGCGTGAGCCTGTCGAAGCGCACGGCCGTCGGCGTCGTCCGCGGATCGGCGTCGTACACCCCGTCGACGCCCTTCGCCATGAGCACCACCTCCGCCCCGATCTCGAGGGCGCGCTGCGCGGCCGTCGTGTCGGTCGAGAAGTAGGGCTGCCCGAGCCCGGCCCCGAAGATGACCACGCGGCCCTTCTCGAGGTGCCGGATGGCCCGGCGCGGGATGTACGGCTCGGCGACCTGGCCCATCGCGATGGCGGTCTGGACCCGGGTCTCGACGCCTGCCTTCTCGCAGAAGTCCTGCAGGGCCAGGCAGTTGATGACGGTCCCGAGCATGCCCATGTAGTCGGCGCGCGCGCGATCCATGCCCCTCTCGGACAGCTGCGCCCCGCGGAAGTAGTTGCCTCCGCCGATGACGACGGCCACCTGGGTGCCGTTGCGCACCACCTCGGCGATCTGTGCGGCGATGGAGGCCACGAAGTCGGGGTCGACCCCCAGCTTGCCCTCGCCGGCGAAGGCCTCACCGGACAGCTTCAGCAGCACCCGGCCCCAGCCGCCCTCGGGCGCTTCGGGCCAGGTGTCGATGGTCCCGTCCAGGGACGGCTGAACGGCGCCGGACGATCCAGATGCGGGCTTCATGTGCCTCCCTAGGGTCGTCCGACGCCGTTCACCGTGGCGCCAAGGGCCAGTATGGCGACTAGGCCTGTCCGGGCTCGAACCGGGCGAACGCGGTGACGGCCGTGCCGGCCTCCGCGAGCACCTGGGCCACGTTCTTCTTGCTGTCGACGACGCTCGGCTGCTCGAGCAGCACTGTGTCCTTGAAGAACGCGTTGACGCGCCCCTCGATGATCTTCGGCATGGCTGCCTCGGGCTTGCCCTCCTCGACGGCGGTCGCCTCGGCGATGTGCCGCTCGTTGGCGACGACGTCGGCGGGGACGTCCTCGCGCACGAGGTACTGCGGGCGCATGGCGGCGATCTGCATGGCCGCCCCACGGGCCGCGCTCTCGTCGCCGGTGTAGGCCACGATCACGCCCACCTGCGGGGGCAGGTCGGCCGAGCGGTGGTGCAGGTAGACGGTCACGGGCGACTCGAGGACGGCCACGCGGCCCAGCTCGAGCTTCTCGCCGATGACGCCCGCCATCTCGCCGATGGCGGCGCCCGCCGTGCGGCCGTCCGCGAGGGGCGCCTCGAGGAGTGCCTCGCGATCGGCGACCTGGCCCGCCTCGGCAGCGGCCGCGACGGCCCCGGCCAGGGCGAGGAAGTCGGCGTTCTTCGCGACGAAGTCGGTCTCGCAGAGCAGCTCGATCAGGGCGTTGCCCGACGCGGCCACGAGGCCGTTGGAGGCCTCGCGCTCCGCTCCGCGCTTGGCAGCCTTCGCGGCTCCCGAGATGCGCAGCAGCTCGACGGCCTTGTCGAAGTCGCCGTCGGACTCCTCGAGGGCGCGCTTGCACTCCATCATTCCCGCGGCGGTGAGGTCGCGGAGCTTCTTGACGTCAGCGGCGTTGATTGTCGCCATGGTGAATCGTTGTCCTCCTACTAGGAAAGGGCAGGCCGGTGCCCTGGCCGGGGCTGCCGTGAGGCGCCCCCGGCCAGGGGTGGAACTAGGCGGTCGGTGCCTCGGGGGTCTCGACGACCTCGACGACCTCGATGACCTCGGCGTCAGGCGCGTCGACGACGACCGTCTCGACGACGACCTCGGCCACGGGATCGGCCGAGCCGGAGAGCAGCTCGCGCTCCCACTCCGCCAGCGGCTCCTCGGCGGTCACGCCACCGGAGACGGCACCGCCAGCGCGGGCCATGAGCCCGTCGGCGACAGCGTCGGCGATGACGCGGGTGAGCAGGGCGACGGAGCGGATCGCGTCGTCGTTGCCCGGGATCGGGAAGTCGACCTCGTCCGGATCGCAGTTGGTGTCGAGCACCGCGATGACGGGGATGCCGAGCTTGCGGGCCTCGCCGACGGCGATGTGCTCCTTCTTGGTGTCGACGATCCAGACGGCGCTGGGGATCTTGCTCATCTCGCGGATGCCGCCCAGGGTCTTGACCAGCTTCTCCTTCTCGCGGCGCAGCACGAGGAGTTCCTTCTTGGTGAGCCCGGAGCCGGCCACATCGTCGTAGTCGATGAGCTCGAGCTCCTTCAGGCGCTGGATCCTCTTGTGGACCGTCTGGAAGTTGGTGAGCATGCCGCCCAGCCAGCGCTGGTTGACATAGGGCATGCCGACGCGGGTCGCCTGCTCGGCGATCGCCTCCTGCCCCTGCTTCTTGGTTCCGATGAACATGACGCTGCCGCCGTGGGCGACCGTCTCGCGCACGAACTCGTAGGCGCGGTCGATGAACGACAGCGACTGCTGCAGGTCGATGATGTAGATGCCATTGCGCTCGGTGAAGATGAAGCGCTTCATCTTGGGGTTCCAGCGACGGGTCTGGTGCCCGAAGTGGACACCGCTCTCGAGCAGCTGGCGCATAGTGACTACGGCCATGGGTGCACTCCTTTGCGGCGCAGGCCCGCAGGGGGCCGACGCTGTCGGTTGTCGGTGCCGGACGGTCGTCCGCCACCCCTGACGACCCCCGAGGCTGCTGCCCGCCGAGGCGGAACCGACCAGCGTTCGGCGCAGGCCACGCGCCTGCGATCCGGGTCGTGCGAATTCCCCGCGGATCGACGAGCGACCTCTGGGGTGCCCCCATCCTACGCGCTGGCGGGCCGTGCTCCGTCCACAGGGCGCCGGGGGCCGGTTCACGGTCCCCAGGCCGCCAGCGGGCTGCCCCGCCGGTCGCCGGCGCGGCGCAGGCTGCCTCCATGTGGATCCCCGCCCTCATCCTCGCCGTCGCGGCCGCGCTCCCCTCGACGGCCTGGCCCGTCGACGAGCCGGTGATCCTCAGCCGGTTCGACCCCCCAGCCCACGACTGGGAGGCGGGGCACCGCGGCGTCGACCTCGCCGCCCGCTCGGGCGACCCGGTGCGCGCGATGGCCGCTGGCACGGTCACGGTCGCGGGGTCGGTGGCGGGTAAGCCGGTCGTGGTGGTGGCCCACGCCGGCGGACTGCGCACCACCTACGAGCCGGTCGTCGGGTCCGTGCGGCCGGGCGCCCCCGTCGCCGCGGGCGACCTCATCGGGCGGCTGGCTGCGGGCGGCGGGCACTGCGGGGGCGCTCACGGGTGCCTCCACGTGGGCCTCATCGGGCCGCAGGGCTATCTCGACCCCCTGAGCCTGGTGTCACGCGGTCCGGCCGTGCTCAAGCCCGTCAGTGCGACGCGGCCGGCGCCCCGTCGGGCGGGCTCGCCGCCGCCCGCGGATGCGCCTGGGCGAATGTGGCCCGCAGCCGCTCCACCGACACGTGCGTGTAGCGCTGGGTCGTCGACAGAGTGGCATGCCCGAGGAGCTCCTGCACCGACCGCAGGTCCGCGCCCCCCTCGAGGACATGGGTCGCCGCCGTGTGCCGCAGACCGTGCGGTGCGACCTCCGGGCCCCCGGCCCCGGCCGACAGCCGGTGCACGGCCGACCGCACCGTGCGCGGGTCGATCCTGCCGCCCCGAGCC
>CALGTB010000236.1 GCA_937902285.1 uncultured Actinomycetes bacterium
GCCGGGGTCGTCGGGCATGCGGTGAGTCTAGGCATCACCGGGCCGGCCGGGCTTTCCTCGCAGCAGCTGGGGGTGGGACGATCCGCTCATGCTCGATCACATCTCGATCCAGTGCACCGACCCGGCGGCGAGTGCCGCGTTCTACGACATCGTGCTGGCCCCGCTGGGCAGCCACCGCGTGATGGACTTCGGCCCGGTCGTCGGGTACGGCGTCGACTTCCCGGTCTTCTGGATCGGGCCCTTCACGAGTGGCGAGGGCTTCCGTGAGTCGCACATCGCCTTCCGGGCGCCGTCCCGCGAGGCCGTCGACGCGTTCCGCGAGGCGGCGGCGTCGTGCGGGGCCGAGGTGCTCCACGAGGCCCGGGTCTGGCCCGAGTACCACCCGGGCTACTACGGGGTCTTCGTACGCGACCCCGATGGCAACAACGTCGAGGCCGTGCACCACACCTTCGAGGTGCCGTAGCCGCGCCGAGGCGGTCCCGACCCTCCGGGGGTCAGGGGGTCGTTGTCGTCCCGGCTGCTGCCGACTGGTTCTCGGCCGCGATCCCGGCGAACAGTCGTCGCTCCTCGGCGACCTTGGGGTACTTCCACCAGACGAGCGCCAGGCCCAGGAGCACGGAGCCGACCGCAACGCCGATGGCGAGCATCTTGCCGTCCGTGTAGGCCTGCTGGGCCGCCGCTATCAGCTGTGTCGCGTCGGCGCCGGGAAGCGTGGCGGCCACGGCCTCAGCGCCCTGGTAGGAGGAGCCGATCTCCTGCGCCGCGCGGCTCCCGAGCTGGCTCGCCTCGGCCGGCGGCAGCGTCGTGAACGCCTTGGTGAAGTAGTCGGAGTACGCGACGGCCAGGAGCGTGCCCAGGAGCGCCTGGAAGACGGCGCCTCCGAGGTCCTTGGTGAGGTCGGCCGATCCTGAGCTCATGCCGGCCTTGCTGATGGGCAGGGACAGGCTGAGCGAGCGCATGGCCGCGGTGGAGGCGAAGCCGATGCCCGTCCCGATGAGCATGTAGGCGATGAGCACCCAGGCGAGTGAGGCGCCGGGCTGCCAGGTGAGCAGCATCTCGACGAAGCCGACGGCGATCACCGCAAGGCCCAGCATGAAGGGCAGTCGGGTGCCCTTCGCGGTGATGAGCTCGCCGCTGGCGAGGGATGCCGGGATCATGGTGAAGGCCAGTCCGAGCGTGAGGAGGACGGCCGCGAGGGGCGTCAGGCCGAGGACGTTCTGGGTGTACTGCTGGCCGATGAACATGCCGCCTACGAGCGCTCCGAAGGCGATCAGTCCCACCGTGAACGCCACCCAGAAGGTGGGGATGGCGGCCGCAGTGAAGTCGAACAGCGGATTCGGGGCACGGCGCTCGCGCAGCACGAAGAGCACGCCGGACACGAGCGTCGTGCCGAACAGCAGTGCGACCACGGGCGTCAGCCCCTGAGGCAGCAGGACGATCCCGAGGACGAAGGACGCGATGAGCACGACGCTGAGCCCGCCGCCGCGGTGGTCGACGGGTGCATCCGACTCCCCGGCGTGACGTGGCAGCACCATCACGCCCAGCACGAACACCAGGATCGCGATGGGCACGGTGATGAGGAACACCGAGCCCCACCAGAACTGGCCCAGGAGCCACCCGCCGAGGATGGGCCCGAGGACGGACGTGCCGGTCCCGACCCCGGTCCACAGGGCGATGGCCCGGGTCTTCGACGGCCCCGACCACAGCGACGTGATGAGCGACAGTGTCGTGGGGTAGAGCATGCCGCAGGCCACCCCGACGGCCATCTGCGCCGCGATCAGGGTCCATGGCGTGCTGGCGAAGGCCGACAGGAGCGAGAACGGGACGCACAGGGCCGCGCCCAGGAGGAGCAGCTTCTTGCGGCCGTGCCGGTCGCCGATCGCGCCGAGGTAGAGCACGGTCGCCGCGATGCCGAGCTGGTAGGCATCGGTGATGCCCGTGAGCTGGGTGTTCGTCGCGTCGAGCGCCTTGCCGATGGACGGAAGGGCGACATTGGAGATCGAGGTGTTGACGTTGGCG
>CALGTB010000237.1 GCA_937902285.1 uncultured Actinomycetes bacterium
CTTGAGCGCCGCCACACATGATTCAACGTCTTCGATGCTTCTCATTGGTGAGGTGGCAGGCAAGCTCAAGAGACGTTCAAAGGGACCGTAGCGGGAGGCCACCCACGCCGCTGCGTGCTGCCACGCAAGCCACTCTGGGGAATCGTCCCGGGCAAGCTCCGGGGGCCGATCAATGATCTCGGCGCCCCACGATCGCCCGATCCCCGCAATCTCAGGGTCGTCCGTTGAAACGAAGACCCGTGATACCCCCGGGACCAGAAACCCCATCTCAAGCGAGTAGGTGATCAGTGGACGTCCAGCGAGTGCCCGCGAGTTCTTTCCGGGGACACCCTTCGACCCTCCTCGCGCGAATACGAATGCGTGCAGCGTCAAAGCACCACTCGCCTTCCCGAGTCCTGCGACTCCTCGGCGGCCTCGATGATCCGAACGGTCGTCGCCGCATCCTCCAAGGACACCACGGGCGGAGCGCCTCTCTCAATACAGTCGAGGAAGTAGCGGGACTGCCGGACGAAGGCGTCGTCCAACCCGCTGGGGAACGTACTGACGGCGCGCTCACCCGTCCTAGGGTGCCATCGAACCTGCCCGGTGAGTGCATCCCACGTGAGAGCGCCATGGGTGCCTTGGACAACGCACATGCGCGTTGGTTCGCAGCGGTTGAAGTCAAGATGAACGGAGATCGGCACACCGCTGGCGCTTCCCAGTAGCAAGTCCGCGGAGTCCTCAACGTCGCAGTTCAAGGAACCGCTGGTCCGCAGAGCCGCTTGCACCTGCTCGATTGGTCCGAAGAACCACTGCGCGTAGTCCAGCTCGTGGCTCAGCTCCCGCAGCACGCCCCCGCCCAAGCTGCGGCGCGCTGATGGTCCCCGCGAGTACTCAGTACCCTCCCTCCATTGCGGTAGGTACGACCCACACTCGATGCGAGCATGGAGCAGTTGCCCCAGGCGGCCAAGATCAATGAACTCCTTCACATACCGCGCTGCCTCATCGTGTCGCAGGACGTAGGCCACAGCAGCCACAACTCCAACGTCACGCACGATGCCCTGGAGCGACTCAAGTCCGTCTGTCGTGTCGGACAGTGGCTTCTCAATCAGAACATGTACGCCGCCGCGCACCAGTTCACTCGACTGCGGTACGTGAAACGGTGCCGGCGAGCAGACGATAGCCGCCTGAACTCCCGCGCCTAGTGCCTGCGAGACCGACCCAACGGTTCGCTGGGCCAGCGCCTCCTCAGGGTGAGACTCGCCGTGTCCCGAGCGCACGACCGTGATCTCGACATCCGGACGAACCTGACGAAGCAGTCTGACGTGTCGCCGACCTATGCTCCCAAGGCCAACGACGGCAACATGACCCACAGTGAGTTCTTGGCCCACGCTCAGTACCTCAAGAATCAATCGCTCCGCTTCGTATGTGGCGAACGTAGCACTGCGACGTACCAGTATCACCCGTCGGCGTAGCCTTGCATTCCATCCGCCGATGCAGGGAGCCAAGGTCAATGATCACGATCCACTGTGGTCTACACAAGACGGGCAGTTCATCCATCCAACTTGCACTGGGGTTAGTCCCCCGGCGACGGGGAATCGCCATTCGCGTCCCGAGCGAGGATGCCGACCTTTCGCACGACGGATGGGCGCGGCGCCTACGAGAATTGGGCGAATCCTCAGAAGCTGTCCTAAGCGACGAGAACTTGCTCGGCTCGCCTCTGGACGGCTACGAAACCGCAACAGAGCGCTTGCAGCTTCTCCGCGAAGTGCTGAAGGGGCGGACGTATCAATTGGTGGTGTATCTGCGTCCCCAAACCGAGTGGCTCTCAAGCCTCTACCTTCAGGGCGTTCAGGAGGGCAGTGGCACGGGACCCGAACGTTTCTGGAGTCAGGTCCAAGACTTCCCATTGCTCCGTTGGTCTCGGCTCGTTCAACTACTTGAAGCCGAGAGTGGCGCTGAGCGCCTTCGCGTGCGCGCCTTCATACCGGGCCGCGACGTCGTCGCCGACTTCTTCAGCGCAGCACGCCTCGGCGCTCCTCCAGTAGCGGGCGACGCGGTCGTCGCCGAGAACGTATCTATCCGCGCTATCCAGGCTCCGGTGCTCTCATTGCTCAGTTCCAGCAGCAAGATCAGCGCGCGGGATCACGTCCAACTGCGCCGCGTCTTCCAGGGCTTCTTGCGGCTCGACGCCCCCGTTGGCATGTCTCCTTTCCCAGTAGATGTCCAGCGAGCGATCGCCGAAGCGTTCGTGGACGACTGGGCGCTCCTTACCAGCAGCCTGGAGCTCCAAGGCAGCGCTGACGGTCCGGCCTTTCGTTCTGCCTTGCAGAACTGGCCCCAGCAACCTCTCCCCTATGCAGGAGCTTCCTTGGGCGATCCCCATGTCCAGGCCGAAGCTCTGCGGAGCCTGCTTGCCCTTGCGCTTGACAGGCAAGAGACAACGAGCGGCCCCGTCAGGCGGTTCGTCACCGCTATGCGCCATCGCCCGAGAGAAGTGCCAGCCATGGCACTGCGCAGACTTGAAAGGCACTTCTAGTTGACGGGTCCTTCACTAGTGAGTGAATGGTCCTGCCGGCCGATCGCAAGGGATTTCTGGGTACCGATGTCGAGCCAATAGTCATCGAGCCGCACTACTGCGACGCGTTGTCCGTCTGCCACCAGACGAGCGAGCAGTTGGGGCATGTCGCAGGCAGTGCCCTCCTCGAGTGCTTCAACCGCAGGTCGAGATAGAACCGCGACGCCAGCGCTGATGAGGTCTTCACGAGCCGGCTTCTCGTCAATGCCCACGAGGTACCCGCGTTCTTCACGCACGACTCCATACGGCAACTCCGTAACGTGGCTGACGACACCGATGCTTGCTACGGCGCCACTTCCCAAGTGAGTGTCGACCAGGGAACCGAAGTCGATTGCCGTTATCAGGTCACCGTTCACTACAAGGACGCAGTCTCTTTCACCTTCCGGCAGCAGGGTGACGGCTCCGACGGTCCCCAAGGGTTCGTGCTCGCGGAGGTAGGAAATGGCGACACCCAACTCCGCCCCGTCTCCGAAGTGGTCCTCAATGTCGTGGCCTCTATAGTGAACGGCGAGCCAGATGCGTTGGAAGCCCTGGTGACCCAGCCTGCGCACCGTCGCCTCGGCCAACGGCACACCTCCCACCCTGACCAGGGGCTTGGGTAGGTGGTCCGTCAGCGGCCTCAGGCGCTCCCCTCGGCCACCGGCCATGATTACTACCGCCTCGTTTCGGAACGGCGCAACCGATGGGGATGAATCGAAGAGGAGCCCGCGGACTCGCTGATCGGCATCGACCATGGGCAACGCGTGAATCGACAGGCGCCGCATGACCGACAGTGCCAATCCTCGACCCATGCCCTCCGCGCCAACGGCGGGAGAAGCATTCATGGCATCGCGCACGTGCGACGAGAGCAACGCCCCACGAAGCAGCGCCCGTCGGATGTCACCGTCGGTTACCGTTCCTTCGAGCCTGTCGCCGTCGTTGACGACCAGAAGAATCTGCGCAGCTGTGCTATTGAGAAGCATGAGCGCGTCTGTCAGGGTCATGTCACCCGAGATCGCTACTTCTCTCCATCCGGACACTTCCATACTCGACCCTTCTCCTAGCAGTCATCAGTTCCGCGCTGGCGAGCCATCCCAAGCATCCTGCATCAATCCCCGCCTCAATCGCGCACTAGGTCCATTGCTACGGAATCCCAGAAGGGCGATGGATCACCGTCGGGCCCCATGATGAACTGGCTGAAGAAGCCGTCGTACACAGCCTCGTCAACGACCGGCATCCTCAGCGGGACCGGTGGCGCCTCGAGAAGGACCCGACTGCAGTGCAGCAACCTGCAAAGGGATGCCTTCAGATCCTTCTCATAGCGGTAGTCCCTCATGGATCCCAGGACAAGCACAGGCTTGCGGAGCGCAACGACCATCGCGATTGAGTCCGACGGATAGCTCAGAAGGACGAGCCTTGATCGCGCCATCACTTCGGCCGTGCCCGCGTAGACTACCTCCCGGTTTCCGTACCACTCATCTAGCGTGCCAGGAGTCGCTCTTGGGTGCGCTGCGACGACAACGGGCATCCCGAGTGCGTCCTCGATCAAGTCAAACAAGGCCCTAAGCTGACCAAAGTGCACCTCGGGGCTCCGGAACGGAAGCGTCATTCCGAGCGTCTCGATGTCTGGGTGCAGTGGCCCAAGCCAATCCACATAGGCAATCGTGGCGCTGTCCTCCAACCTCGAATTCTCGAGGTCAAGAACCAGGTCGTAGTCAAAAGCGTGCAGCGCTCTGGTTCGGGTCTGTGCGTCCAGGAAGAGCGGATCGAACGCCTTATTCGTGGTTGCCACCCATACGATGTCAAGCGCACGGATTCCGTAGCGCCGCCGCCGACGATTCGCGAAGTACGGAATCATGTGGACTCGTCCAATTGCGGCCTTCAGGACGCGCACCATCCAGTACTTGACCTTCAAGGCGGCAAAGACTCCTCGAGGCCACTCCCTCTCGTATGCCCTCGTCTCAACGTCGGGCATTGAACCGTCCCAAAGTGCCCTACCGGAGACACCCGCGAGCTTCGCTGGCGTCGCGGAGATAGCCACGAGCACGTCTCTACAGCGATCGATCTGCCCAGGAAAGACGCCAACAAGAGAAATGATGGTGTCGTCTTCTTCGATCTCGTGACACGCCGCTGTGAGCGCCGCGACCGTGCTCATCCGCAGCACGTCAATGCCCGCTGGCCGTTCGGTCCACTGATTCTCGGCTCTGGGCAGGGTAAGAGGGGCGACTTCCCATACCTGGAGCACCAGCCCAGCTTCGAGCAACCGTGAAAGGCCGAAGCGCCGAGCGTCTCTCTCACTCAGAGGCGACTCCACCACGAGAATGACTCGCCCGCGCAATTGCTGTTTCGCTTCGGACTCCCGATCGTTCATTCCGATGAGCATACTTCTCCCTGGGCTCTGACTTTCGATGTCATTCAACGAGACGTCACCACGCCGAGATGCCGGATGAATCGGCGGACAAGCACCGGCGTCTTCCCCCGGAAGGACGGCCAGGGTAGACGCGGGGGCCAGCCGTTGGGCACGCAATTCCGCAGGCCCGGCGACAGGAGTCGCGCCCGAGAGCCGTCACCTCCGGTCACACGCTGAGCCCGTGTCTGCGAAGGTGGCCCCAGTCGATGCGGGCGGATCCGCCCGGCATGGTCAGTCCCCGTCTGGATGACAGTCGAGCTGGGAGGCCCCCGGACCTTCCTGCAGCAGGCAGATGGGATCGTCGTGCACGGCTCCCACGGCGTGCCTAATCGAAACAGCGTGAGCGCACAGACTTGTCGCTCTTGAGGAGTCGATGCTCGGGGTACCTGCCCACGACCATGGAACCGCTTGGCACATGCGTGTCAACAAGCATCGAATGCGCTGCGAATACGACGTTGTCGCCCACCAGACAGTCCCCGATCACCGCACTGCCTGCATACATTGCGACGCCCTCACCGAGAGTGGGGAACGCCGAACCTGACTCAGCGGCCCCAATCGTGACTTGTTGATACACCACCAGGAAGTTGCCAAAGGTGCCTCGACCGATGACGGACCCGAGCGGGTGCGCCAAGACGAAGATGTCAGGCATGGCGACTGAATGGAAAAGATCGAGACCGTGCATCGTCTTATTGAGGTACGAGAGCCTGACGGCAATGTCCTCCCCGCCGTCCCGCCAAGCCGAGTTGCCCAGGAACCAGAGGAATGACGCCATGTGGTCGGCGTTCAAGTGGTCGAAGCGAGGTCGGCCCTCAACGATGTAGTACTTACGGTGGATGTGGCTGAAACAGTACTCGAGGCGTTCCATAGCCACCCGCACCCAGGGAACCTCCACTGAGGTTGCCGACCCTCCGTCTGGCAAGTACGAATGCAGGAGTCGCACCACGTAGGAGTGCAGGTGCTTCTCGTCAAGCGACCAGATCACGGCCTGGACCCCCTCGCGCCATCGCCTCTTCCCGTCTCAGTCCGGAGAGTCTCAGTCAGCGGGGGCGCGGTTACACCAGGGATCGAATCCAACAGGCGCCCGAGTCCCGGTCGTTCGATGCGGGTCTGGGCAGCCATTCCGATACTCCCTCCTCCGTGACTCTGGTCAAGACAGTCTTGCATCTCGACGCGGGAAACGGATGCTGGACTGATGCCTGCTCAGCCGCCCTGCGGATTCGACTGGTGCCGAAAACCCCGAGTTGAAGCGCCTAAGGCCTGCCCGCGTGAAGGCTGACCAGCGGCCACGAGTGTAACTTCCCGGTTGTCGACCCGAGGGGTGGCAAGTTGCCCCCGCGCCGCTTGCGTGCCCGTCAATGACGTCGCTTAGTGACCATGACTCCACCATGTGCACGTGTGCCACTGCCACCAAGTGGGCGCTTGCTCGACCTCCCAGCACCTGCGGGGCTGCAAGCACCCCCCGACGTACGGCACGGCACATCGCCTCGACGCTACGCCTTCAGCCGGGGCCGGAGCTGATCGCTCACAGTGGAACTTGAACTCATCGCGAGGGCGGCCCAGTAGTCAGGTGGGTACAGGAGTTCGGTGTCCATACCGCTCAGGCAATCCCTAAGCTCCGAGGTTCGCGCCCAAGACACTGCCCATGGGAGGGT
The DNA here is from genome assembly GCA_937902285.1 of uncultured Actinomycetes bacterium. Classification (GTDB taxonomy): domain Bacteria; phylum Actinomycetota; class Actinomycetes; order S36-B12; family S36-B12; genus UBA10649. The sequence goes on from CALGTB010000237.1 coordinate 6,599, forward strand.
CCGGTACAGTCCAGCCGGGAGACGACTCCTCCAGCGACTCAAGGAGGTTCCATGGGCCTCTACCGCGACCGCGACCACCAGCACGAGTATCGACTCATGGCACTCTCCGACGATGTGCGGGAACTGTCAGGGCGCCATGGGCGCAACGAACTGACGGACGCAATCTCCCTCCGCATCCTCGATTCGCTCGCTCCCGGCCCATCGGCTCGCATCGTCGACATCGGCTGCGGCGACGCGAGCCTGCTCCGGATGCTCGAGGGTGACGGGCACCAGGCCGGCCTGACCGGCGTACTGCCGTCCCGCGAGGAGGTGGAGAGACTGGCGGGGTCGCTTGCGAGTTCAGGCTCGAGTATCACCGTGGTGCTTGGTGACACGGAGAACACCGGGCTGCCGGCGGAGTCCTACGACATCGTGATCGTCAACGGAGTGCTTCACCTCGCTCAGCCGGATCCCCACGCGAGTCTCATGGAGTTCCGTAGGCTGCTTTCCCCAGGTGGAACC
>CALGTB010000238.1 GCA_937902285.1 uncultured Actinomycetes bacterium
CCGCACCGCCCACACCCCACGGGCCGCCGCGATCGCCGTGACGGCGTCGGTCGCCGCGTCGCGCTCCTCAGGCGGGCGGGGCTCACCGCCCTCGTCCGCGAGCAGTGCGCCGAGGAACCGCTTGCGCGAGGCGCCGACGAGCACGGGGTGCCCGAGTGCCTGCAGCCGATCGAGGCTGCGCAGCAGCTCCCAGTTGTGGGCCGAGTCCTTGGCGAAGCCGAGCCCGGGATCGATGACGATCATTCGCGGGTCGATGCCCGCCGCGACGGCGGCGGAGATCCGCCCGCCGAGCTCGTGCACGACCTCGGCGACGACATCGTCGTAGTGGGCCAGCTCGCTCATGCGGTCGCTGTGGCCTCGCCAGTGCATGAGGACGCACGGCACGCGCAGCGCCGCCACCTCCGCATACATGCCCGGATCCGCCAGCCCGCCGCTGACGTCGTTGACCAGGCACGCACCGGCGTCCACGGCAGCCCGGGCCGTCGCCGCGTGCATGGTGTCGATGCTGACGGGAACGCCGGCCGCCGCGAGTCCGGCCACGACGGGCAGCACGCGGTCGCACTCCTGGCCGACGGGGACCCGATGCGCACCGGGACGGGTCGACTCCCCGCCCACGTCGATGAGGTCGGCCCCGAGGTTCCACATGCGCAGCCCGTGCTCGATGGCCGCCTGCGGGTCGAGGTAGTGCCCGCCGTCGGAGAACGAGTCGGGGGTCACGTTGAGGACGCCCATGACGAGGGTGCGGTCGAGGTCGGCGAGGCGGGCGGGCAGCCCGTCGGGCCGCAGGGTCATCGACTCAGGATCAGCGACATCGCCTCGGCCCTGGTGGCCGGGGCGAGCAGGCTGCCGCGCACGGCGCTGGTGACCGTGCGCGCACCGGGCTTCCGGACGCCGCGCATCGACATGCACAGGTGCTCGGCCTCGAGGACGACGATCGCCCCCCGCGGCTCGAGGATCCGCATCAGGGAGTCGGCGATCTGCGTCGTGAGGCGCTCCTGCACCTGCGGGCGCTTGGCGAACACGTCGACAAGCCGGGCGATCTTGGACAGGCCCGTGATGCGGCCGTCCTCACCGGGGATGTACCCCACATGCGCCACGCCGTGGAAGGGGACGAGGTGATGCTCGCAGGTGCTGTAGAGCTCGATGTCCTTGACGAGCACCATCTCATCGTGACCGAGGTCGAACGTGGTGGTGAGCACCTCGTCGGCGGTCATGTGGAGCCCGCGGAACATCTCGGCGTAGGCGCGCGCCACCCGAGCCGGCGTGTCCGCCAGGCCGTCGCGGTCGGGATCCTCGCCGATCGCGACCAGCAGGTCGCGGACGGCGCGCTCGGCGGCCGCGGAATCGAACTCCGGGATGGTCCGGTCAGCCGGCAGGGAGACCGCGTTGATCCCGCTCACGCCGGCCCACTCACCCCGGCCGCGTCGTCGGCGACATCGTCGGTGTCGTGGCCGGGCACGGCGGCCCCGTGCCCGTTCGACGAGCCGTGCCCGTTGCTCGAGCCGTGGCCGTTGCTGGGCTTCGGCGGGGTCATGACCGGTCCGCGCTCGTCGGGACGCCGCCGGGCCGAGCCGGTCCAGGCCGGCCGGATCTCGCGGAGCTGGAGCTCGGCGAAGATCTCCTCGATCTCCGCCTTGTCGAGGGTCTCGCGCTCGAGCAGGGCGAGGACCATCGCGTCGAGCACGTCGCGGTTGGCCACCAGGACGTCGTAGGCCTCCTGATGGGCGGCCTCGATGAATGCCCGCACCTCCTCGTCGATCGCGGCGGCGACCTCCTCGGAGTAGTCGCGGATGTGGCCCATGTCGCGCCCGAGGAAGACCTCGTTCTGCTCCTTGCCGTACTGGATCGCGCCCAGCCGCTCGGTCATGCCGTACTGCGTCACCATCGCCCGTGCGACGGCCGTCGCCTTCTCGATGTCGTTCGAGGCGCCGGTCGTGGGGTCGTGGAAGATGAGCTCCTCGGCTGCCCGGCCCCCCAGCATGTAGGCGAGCTGGTTGAGCATCTGGCTGCGCGTGGTGGAGTAGCGGTCCTGGTCGGGCAGCACCATCGTGTAGCCCAGCGCCCGGCCGCGCGGCATGATCGTGATCTTGTGCACGGGGTCGTTGCCCGGCAGGGCCGCAGCGACAAGCGCGTGTCCGGCCTCGTGGTACGCGGTGATCTTCTTCTCGAGATCGTCCATGAGGCGCGTGCGCTTCTGCGGTCCCGCGATCACGCGGTCGATCGCCTCGTCGAGGGCGATGTCGTCGATGACCTTGCTGTCGCCGCGGGCAGTGAGCAGCGCAGCCTCGTTCAGGACGTTGGCGAGGTCGGCACCGGTGAATCCGGGGGTGCGCCGGGCCACGGCGAGGAGGTCGACGTGCTCAGCCATGGGCTTGCCCTTGGCGTGGACGGTCAGGATCTCGAAGCGACCGTTGAGGTCGGGACGCTCGACCGCGATCTGGCGATCGAACCGACCGGGACGGAGCAGGGCCGGGTCGAGGATGTCGGGGCGGTTCGTCGCGGCGATGAGGATGACGCTGGCGTTGACGTCGAAGCCGTCCATCTCGACCAGCATCTGGTTGAGCGTCTGCTCGCGCTCGTCATGGCCGCCGCCCATGCCGGCGCCGCGGTGGCGGCCGACGGCGTCGATCTCGTCGACGAAGATGATCGCCGGGGCGTTCTCCTTCGCCTGCTGGAACAGGTCGCGGACGCGGCTGGCGCCGACGCCGACGAACATCTCCACGAAGTCCGATCCGGAGATCGAGAAGAACGGAACGCCCGCCTCGCCGGCCACCGCTCGCGCCAGGAGGGTCTTGCCGGTGCCGGGCGGGCCGTACAGCAGCACGCCCTTGGGGATCTTGGCGCCGACGGCCTGGAATCGCGCCGGATCGGCCAGGAAGTCCTTGATCTCCTGGAGCTCCTCGACGGCCTCCTCGGCGCCGGCGACGTCGGCGAACGTGGTCTGCGGCATGTCCTTGCTGACCAGCTTCGCCTTCGACTTGCCGAACTGCATCACCTTGGAGCCGCCGCCCTGCATCTGGCTCATGAGGAAGAAGAACAGCAGCACGATGAGGGCGATGGGGAGCAGCGAGATGAGGAGGGTGACGAGCACGCTCTCGGTCGGCACGACGATGTTGTAGCCGCCGGGGAGCTGGCCCGCGTCGGCCTTCGCCTGGAGCATCTCCTGCAGGTTGACGCCCTGGCCGGCGACGTACGACGAGCGGACCTTCGAGCCGTCCTTCAGCGTGAGGTCGAGGACCTGGTCGCGGTCGACGATCGTGGCCGTGTCGACGTTGCCGGACTGGATGTCGGTGATGGCCTGGCTGGTGTCGACCTGGGTGGGTGCGCCGATGCCCGAGATGAAGCTCGAGCCGATGAGCACGAAGAGCACGGCCATGGCGATCCAGAAGATCGGGCCGCGCAGGATTTTCCTCAGGTCCACCGCATCACGGTACTACGAGGCCCTGAGGGCGACGACCTCGCTCAGCGGCCGGGGCCTTACGCCGGCGGCGAAAGGCCGAGGGCTCCGGGGGACTGTCGGGGGCGGTCAGCCGCCGTAGACATGGGGGGCGAGCGTGCCCACGCACCTGAGGTTGCGATAGCGCTCGGCGAAGTCGAGCCCGTACCCCACGACGAACTCGTTGGGGATGTCGAAGCCGACGTAGCGCGGGGCCACATTCACCTTCTGGGCGTCCGGCTTGCGCAGCAGGGTGAAGACCTCGACCGACGCCGGGTTGCGCGACGACAGGTTCTTGAGCAGCCAGGAGAGGGTGAGCCCCGAGTCGAGGATGTCCTCGACGACGAGGACGTTGCGGCCGGTGAGGTCGGCGTCGAGGTCCTTGAGGATGCGGACCACGCCGCTGGAGGTCGTGCCGGACCCGTACGACGAGACCGCCATCCAGTCCATGTCGACCGAGCGCGACAGCGAGCGGGCGAGGTCGGCCATCACCATGACCGCGCCCTTGAGGACGCCGACGAGCAGGAGGTCCTTGCCTGCGTAGTCGTGGTCGATCTGGGAGGCGAGCTCCGAGAGTCGCTCCCGGATCTGGTCCTCGGTCAGGAGAACGTGCTCAAGTTCCGAGGAGATGTGCTCGGGATCCACTCGACGCTCCTCGGGGTCACGTTCGCTCAGGCCTGCTGCAGGCACAGCCTCCCATACGAGCGGGACGCCACAACACGGCCCGGCAGTCGCAGCTCGCCCTGCCCGCGCCAGTCGACGACCAGCGCCTCCACGCGAGCCACGTGATCGACGCCGAACTCGTCGGCGGGGCACCCGCACTCCAGCGCCATCAGCCGGATCACCCGCGTGCGCACGGCCCGCGGCAGCAGTGCCAGCTGTGCGCACTCGGCACTGAATGCCGGTCCCCCGTGCGTGACGTCATCCGCTCCCGCGGCGACGATCCGCCCGAACTCGGCCTCGGCGAGCGCGTCCAGGGCATCAGCGTCGTCGCGGAGCAGGTCGGCCGACCGGGTCAGGCCGAGCACCGCACCGGCGCCGAGGGCGTCGGTGAGCCCGCCCAGGAGCGCGCGCACGCGCACCCGCGTGAACGCGTGGTCGTCGTTGTGCGGGTCGCTCCACGCCTCCTCGCCGAGCGGCCCGAGCAGCTCCGCTGCCACGGCATGCACATCGGCCCGCGGCAGGTCCAGGAACGGGCGACGCCACGGGTCGCTGCGCGCGCGCATCGCCGACAGCGACCGCGCGCCCGACCCGCGCGCGAGCCTGAGCAGCACGGTCTCCGCCTGGTCGTCGCGCGTGTGCCCCAGCAGCACGGCCGCGGCACCCCTCTCGCCGGCCGCCGTGAGCAGTGCGTCGTACCGGGCTGTGCGGGCGGCCGCCTCGGGACCCCCGTCCGCCCCCACGTTCACGCGGACCACGGCCGCGGAGCCGATGCCGAGCGCCCGGCACTGCCGCGCGGCTCGGTCGGCGACCTCGGCGGACCCCGCCTGGAGGGCATGGTCGACGACGACGGCATGCACCACGAGACCGCGACGCTCCGCGACCCAGGCCGTGACTCCTGCGAGCGCCAGTGAGTCCGGACCGCCCGAGCAGGCCACGACGACGGCGCTGCCGCCGGCCAGGTCGTCGAGCCCGCGCTCGACGGCAGCGCGAGCCGACATCAGCGCGGACGACGCTGCACGCCGGCTCATGCCGGTGCGATCCGCGCCAGCCAGGCGTCGGGGTCGTGCAGCTCGACCCGGGACGGCAGGTGGTCCGACGACGTCCAGACGGCGTTGAAGCCGGCCATCCCGACGCGGTCGACCACGTGCCGCACGAAGGCCGCCCCGTCGCTGTACTGGCGCATCTTGGCGTCCATGCCCAGCGCCTTGCGGGCGAGGGAGTCGAGCGTGCCGGGCTGCTGACGGCGCTGCGTGAAGCGCTCGCGGATCAGTGCCACCGACGGCACGACGGCGGGCCCGACGTCGTCCATGACGACGTCGGCGTGTCCCTCGAGAAGCGACATCAGCGCGGTGAGCTCGTCGAAGATCACCCGCTGCTCCGGAGTCTGGATGGCCTCCACGACGCTCACCTCGGAGTCGGAGCGCAGCGACCGCACCAGCGCGTACAGGAACGCCACGAGGCGCTGCAGCGTCTCGCGGGCCCCGAGGTCGGAGGCGTCGAGCAGCGCCGACAGCCGGCCGGCGAGGTAGTCGCTCAGCCACGGCACCGCCCCGAACTGCACGCGATGGGTCTCCTCGTGCAGGCACACCCAGTAGCGGAAGTCACGGGTGGGCACGTCGAGCACGCGCTCGACGTTGACGATCGTCGGCGCCACGAGCAGCAGGCGCCCGGGCTCACCGGTCGCCGTGAACGCCTCGAACTGGCCCAGCACCTTGCCCGACATCCAGGCCAGCACGGCACCGAGCTGCAGCGCGGATCCCCGGGATCCGAGGCCGCGCACCACGGCGGGCGCGGCATCGGTGCGCTCGGCCAGCTCGTCCCACCGCGACAGCACGATGCGCATGCCCTCCACGTTCGAGGCGATCCAGGCCGGCCGGTCGACGATCACCGCGGGCGACGACGAGGGGGCAGTGAGGCCCGTGACCCGCTGCACCGGCTCGACGGCCTCGCGTGCCAGGTCGCGCAGCATCCGCACGGCGGCCTTGGCCTCGTCCGCGGGAAGGTCCGGTCCCTTCGGGGCGAGCCGGCTCGCGGTGGCGACCGCGAGGTCCCAGTCGATGGGGTCGGTCACGCGGCGCCCAGGGGTGCATCAGGCGCCGGTGGCCGGCAGACCACGCCGACGAGCGCCGGGCCGCCGCCGACGGTGTGCAGGTCGTAGTCGCCCGCCGAGAACGGCACGAGCACGACGTCGCCGCGCGTGACCCCCAGAGAGCCGGACGGGCTCGACAGGACGCCCTGCCCGTCGAGCACCAGCACCACGGCGAAGCCCGCCGCGACGGTCACCGGCCCCGCCGACGCATCGAACCGGTGGGCGCGGAAGTAGGCGTCCGCAGCAGCGGGCAGCGCGGCCGTGAGGCCCGCACTCTCGATGCTCTCCTTCGGCAGCACGAGCCGGTCGAGGTCGGACGCCGACACCGCGGTGAGGTCGACCGCCTGGAGCGCGGTCTCGAAGCCGAGGTCGAGGTGGCCGTCCTTCATCCCGTCGACCGCGAAGCCCTGCCACTCGAGCAGGATCGAGAGGTCAGTCGGCTCCTGCAGCTCGAGGACGAACACGCCCGCCGCCACCGTGTGCGGCAGCCCGGCGGGCACGAGCATGGCGTCGCCGGGCCGGACCACGCGCGTCTGCAGCGCATCGAGCAGTGCATCGCTGTCGCGGTCGGCGACCCACGCCGCCACCGTCTCCGGCGACATCTCCGCCTTGAAGCCCACGCCCACCTCGGCGCCCTCGGGGGCGTCGAGCACGTACCACGCCTCCGTCTTGCCGTGCGCGAGGCCCAGATGCGTCCGGGCGAAGGCGCGGTCGGGATGGAGGTGGACGGGCAGGCGCTGGTCGAGGTCGAGGAGCTTGATGAGCACCTCGGTGCTGGCCCCGTAGCGGGCCACGTGGTCAGGCCCCAGCCAGGCCTGCGGATCGGACTCGACGCGCTCGAGCAGCAGGTGGCCGTCGGGCAGCACGCTCAGGCCCTGCGGGGCCTGCCCGAACCTCGCCGTTGTCGACCCGATCCACTCCTCGGGCCGCTGCGGGCCGCCCGGGCCGTGGCGCAGCGCGCCGATGCGGTCGCCCCCGCGGTAGAAGTGGTCGAACTGGTTGACCGGCAGCAGCGTCGGCATCATGGCGCGCATCCCCTCCACGTCAGGAGCAGCCGCACGTCGCCAGCCCGCTCGCGATCCGGTCCATTGTCTCCCGCGCCGCCGGCAGCGAGCGCACCCCGTTCGCGATCATCGCGAACACGAGCACCCGGCCGTCGTCGTCGAGCACCGTCCCGGCGAGGCTCACCACCCCCGTCAGCGTGCCGGTCTTGGCGTGCACGACGCCCCGGCCAGGGCGGGTCGCCGGAGTCTGGAACCGGTCGGCGAGCGTGCCGGTGAGCCCCGCCACGGCCAGACCCGGCCCGATGGGCGCGAGGTCGGCTTCCGCACCCGTCGCCACGTCCGAGAGCAGGGCCGTCAGGACGCGGACCGGCGTTCGGTTGCGGCCCGACAGGCCGCTGCCGTCGGCCAGCGACAGGCCCCGGGTGTCGATGCCGAGAGCCGACAGCTCCTGGGCGGTCGCTGCCGCACCCCCGGCGAACGACGGCTTCCCGAGCAGGACTCCTCCGGTGAGGTGAGCCAGCGCCTCGGCGTAGTTGTTCTCCGACTCGGTGAGCATGCGCTGCACGATGTCCGAGACGGGCGGCGACTCCACGCGGGCGATCTCCTCCGCCCCGGCGTCGAGGCGCCCCCGCTCGATCGACGCCACCTCGAGCCCCTGCGACCGGAGGAAGCCCGCGAACACGGACGCGGCCTGCCGGGCGGGATCGCTGACGCGTGAGGTCGCACCCGGCCGGACCCGGCCCCCGTCGACCACGAGGGCCGTCACCGGGGCGGCCACTCCCGCGGTGGGGAAGGACCGCGGCCAGCCCGGTCCGAGCCTCGGGCCCGTGAAGGCCGAGTCGTCGAAGACCAGCCTGACCCGGGAGTTCGCGGTGAACCCGGCGACCGCGGCCGTGGCCAGCTCGCGCAGTGACGCGCTGCCGCCGGCCAGCGGGTTGCCGCCCCCGGATCGCACGAGGGTGGGATCGCCGCCGCCCACGAGGTAGAGCGTGTCGTCGAGCCGATGGGCGGTCGTCGGGATCCGGGCATCGGTGCCGAGGACGCTGAGAGCCGCAGCGGCCGTGGCCAGCTTGATCGTGGAGGCAGGGATGCGCGCACGCCCTCCCAGCTGCTCGTACAGCACCGCACCGGTTGCCGGATCGACGATGAGGATCGACGCCGTGCGCAGTCCGGATCGGACCAGCGGTCCCACGGTCGCGCGCACGCCGGCTGCCGTGGGCGCCGTGCCGGCGCTCAGGTCGATCGGAGCCAGCACCGCCGGGGCCGGTGCGGGCGGAACCGAGGTGTCGTCGGCCCGCGCAGCCGCCGTGCCGAGCGCACCTGCCAGCAGACCCGCAATGAGCACGCCGGAGCCCAGCAGGGCCGTCCAGCGCCCAGGCGTTCTGCGCATCATTACTCCTCGCACCGGGACGTACGGAAGACTAGGGCACGACGGGTCCCGGCCGGACCGTCATTGTGCGCGGCGACGCCGCGACCGGAACAGGAGGCATCGGTGGAACCGCTCTCATTCGACGTGACGATCGAGATTCCGGCGGGGAGCCGCAACAAGTACGAGATGGACCACAAGACCGGACGGATCCGGCTCGACCGCATGCTCTTCACGTCGACCCGGTATCCCCATGACTACGGGTTCATCGAGGACACCCTCGGCATGGACGGCGACCCGCTCGATGCCCTCGTCCTCACCGCCGAGCCCACCTTCCCCGGCGTGCTCATCCGATGCCGCGCGGTCGGGATGTTCCGCATGACCGACGAGGCCGGGGGCGACGACAAGGTGCTGTGCGTGCCGGCGGGCGATCCCCGCCAGGAGCACCTGCGCGACATCTTCCACGTCTCGGAGTTCGACCGGCTGGAGATCCAGCACTTCTTCGAGGTCTACAAGGACCTCGAGCCCGGCAAGAGCGTCGAGGGCGCCAGCTGGGTGGGGCGCACCGAGGCCGAGCAGGAGATCGTCGCCTCGTACCAGCGCCTGAAGGACGCCGGCGGCCTCCACTAGGCCGGAATGGGGACCTTCGTCCCCTCGCGAAGCGCACTTCGACCCTGCTCGGCCGCCGCGGGACGCCATACCGTAGGGGGTATGCGAAAACTGCTGATCCTCGGCGGGGGAACCGCCGGCACCATGACGGCCAACAAGCTGCACCGAGCCCTGCCGGAGTCGGAGTGGGAGGTCACGGTCGTCGACGCCGACGACAACCACCGCTACCAGCCCGGCTACCTGTTCATGCCCTTCGGCACGTACCGCCCCGACCAGGTCACCCGGTCGCGCCGCAAGTACGTGAACAAGCACGTGCCGCTCGTCTACGGCGAGATCGACACGGTCCTGCCGGACGAGAACGCGGTGGTCCTCGCCGACGGCCGACGCCTCGACTACGACTTCCTCATCATCGCCACCGGCGTGACCCCCCGCCCGGACCAGACGCCGGGGATGCTCGACGGCGGCGAGTGGCGCCGCAGCGTGCACGAGTTCTACTCGTACGACGGCTCGGTCGCCCTTGCCGACAAGCTCCGCGAGTGGCCGGGTGGCCGGCTCGTCATCCACATCACCGAGATGCCGATCAAGTGCCCCGTCGCTCCCCTGGAGTTCGCCTTCCTCGCCGACGCCTACTTCAAGGACAAGGGCATGCGCGACAAGGTGGAGATCACGTACGTGACTCCGCTCGACGCGGCCTTCACGAAGCCCATCGCCGCTGAGGCGTTCGGCAACACGCTGGAGGAGAAGGGCATCACGGTCGTCCCCGACTTCATGATCGAGAGCGTCGACGCCGAGGGCCGCAGGATCGTGGCCTACGACGAGACCGAGGTTCCGTTCGACCTCCTCGTCACCATCCCCCTCAACATGGGCGCCGACTACGTGGGGCGGTCCGGGCTCGGCAACGACCTGAACCTCGTCCCCGTCGACAAGTTCACGCAGCAGGCGAAGGCCCACGACAACATCTTCGCCCTGGGCGACGCGAACGACATCCCCGCCTCGAAGGCCGGATCGGTCGCGCACTTCGAGGTCGACGTCTTCGTCGAGAACTTCGTCCAGCTCATCGCCGGGGAGGCGATGACCCACAAGTTCGACGGGCATGCCAACTGCTTCATCGAGACCGGTGACGGCAAGGCGATGCTCATCGACTTCAACTACGACACCGAGCCGCTTCCCGGGAAGTTCCCGTACGGCGGACTGGGCCCGATGGGCCTGCTCAAGGAGAGCCACCTGAACCACCTGGGGAAGCTCGCCTTCAAGTGGGTCTACTGGAACATGCTCATGCCCGGCCGCCCGCTGCCGCTGAGCACCGCGATGAGCCTGTCCGGCAAGCAGACCGAACTGATCGACGCCAAGTAACCCGACCACGCACCACGAAGCACGAGGAGATGAGAGCACGCCATGCCAACCACCACGATCAATGGCCGCGATGTCGCCGTTGACGACGAGGGCTTCATGACGGTGTACGACGAGTGGGACGACTCGATGGGGGCCGCGCTCGCGACCGCGATCGGGATCGAGATGACCGACGAGCACTGGAAGGCCATCCACTTCCTGCGCGAGGACTTCAAGGCCCAGGGCGAGACGCCGACCATCCGTCGCGTGTCCACGGCCGGCGGCATCGACACCAAGCAGCTGTTCGTCCTGTTCCCCAAGAAGCCGGCCAAGAAGATGGCCTACATCGCCGGGCTGCCCAAGCCGCACGGCTGCGTCTGAGACGAGAGAGGCACCACGATGACTGCAACACAGGACATGATCGTCCCGTCGTTCGACGACGAGGCGACGGAGGGCCGCAAGCTCGCCATCATCTGCTCGAAGGGCAACCTGGACATGGCCTACCCCGGCCTGATCCTCGGCAACGCCGCCCTCGGCGAGGGCGTCGAGCTGCACCTGTTCTTCACCTTCTGGGGCTTCGACATGATCACCAAGGGCCGCATGGAGCACCTGAAGTTCACGCCCGTCGGCAACACCGCCGCCCACATGCCGATGGCGCTCACCCCGCTGCCCGGCATGACCAAGATGGCGACCCACATGATGCAGAAGTCCATGGACGCCCTGGACATCCCGCCCGTGCCCGAGTTCCTCGAGCTGATCAAGGGATCCGGCGGTCACATCTGGGCCTGCCGGCTCAGCGCCGACATGAACCACCTGAAGAAGGAAGACCTGTGGGAGGGCGTCGACGACATCATCAACGCCAGTGACTTCATCGAGATGACGGACGGCGCCCAGCTGCTGTTCATCTGATCTGCCGCCGCGCATCCTCCGCGCGAGTGGTGACTAGTGGCCCGTTCCGCCTCGGCGGGGCGGGCCACTTCTCACCGCTCGGCAGGAGGGGCGAGCAGGGAGCGGGTGCTACTCGGTCGGCGCGGCGGCGATGACCTTGAGCGGGCCGAACGTCTGAACGCGGATGGGCTCCGGCAGCGGCGTGACGCCGAAGGTCTCCAGGGCCCCCTGGCCCGCGAGGCGCACCGCGTACTGGGCCACCGACAGGGGCAGCGGATCAGCGGGCGAGTCGCACACCATGAGGTGGGCCATCCCCATGATGGGCCAGCCGATCACCGGCTGCCCCTCGGCGAGGACGATCTTCGACGACGCCAGGTCGAACTGGCCCTCGACCGGCACGCCGCCGATGGCGGGGCTGGCCAGCATGTTGCCCGCCTCGTCGAAGGTGACCTTCGTGGCGGCGACGCCGACCTTGAGCAGCTGGGTGTCATCCGGGCTGATCACGAGGTCGCCGACCGGGACGGCCGCGACGGGCATGCCGTTGTTGACGGCGGAGAACGCCGGGATGACGGCGACGGTGCCCTCGGTGAGGGTGAGCTCACCGAGGAGATCGGCCTGCGTCGGGAAGGTGGTGCCGACCGAGAGGGTGCCGACCTGGCCTGCGGTCCACGCGGCGGGGTCCTCAGCGGTCAGCCACGCGGTCATCGCCTCGACAGAGCCCTGCGGCGCCTCGACAGAGAGCACGGACACCTCCGGCAGGAGGGTGAGGTCGTAGTCCGCGTTCGGCTCCGTGATGAGCGGGTCCTCCCAGGAGGTCACGGTGCCGGACAGCATCCCGGCGATCGCCTGCGGGGTGAGGACGATCCCCTCGAGCCCGATGATGTCGTAGGACAGGGCCACCGCGTATCCGAAGGCGGGCACGACGATCACGGTGCCGGTCGGGCAGGCCGCCGTCGTGAAGGCGGCGATCTCCTCAGCGGTGGGAGCGCGGTCGACGAGCTGGAGCGGCGCATTGGCCTGGCCTTGGACCTCGGTCACCGTCTGTTCCGGGCATACGCCCGCGAGTCCGGCCCCGACAGCACCCATGGCGCCGACGAAGTCCTCAGAGACGTTCACGGCGACGTCCCCGGACTGGCAGGTGATGTTCGTCTCCGCCTGCGCCGCGAGGACATCGGGAGGCAGGGGGGGCGTGCACGCGGCGAGGGTCCACCCCGCCACAGCGACGAGGACGACGCCCCGGGTCACGGTCAACATCCGGGGCATCGTCCTCGTCCTTCTGCGTGTGGCGGTGTCGTGTGGTGCGGGTCGTACTACTGGATCCGGAGAACCAGGGCCTTCGCCTTGGTCAGGACCTGTCCGGTCACCGGGACGTAGCCCAGGCCGGCCGCTCGCGACGGGCCGCACTTCTGCAGCACGTAGTCCGCGAACTTCCGGACGCCGAGCCCGTTCGGGCCCTTGCCGTCGGTGCGCGCCAGCATGTAGCTGAAGATCGCCACCGGGTAGGCACCGGACACCTTGGTCTGGTAGTTCAGCGTGACGAGGCCGTTAGTGGCGATGTTCGTCTGGCTGCCAAGGTTCTTGGAAGCCGAGGCCGGTGACGGGGCCACGAACTCGCCCAGTGCGTTGGCGATGCGCGCCGAGGGGTAGCCCTTGGCGTCGCCGTAGTCGACGTAGCCGATGGTGCCCTCCTTGCCCGCCACGAGGCTCAGCACGGCGGGGTTGCCCTTGCCCGCGACCGAGTTGGCCGGGGGACGGCCGCCGGGGAACGCGGTGCCGAAGTCGTCCTGGACCTTGGCCCAGATGCTGGGAGCCCAGGCGTTCAGGTACTGGAGGGTGTTGTTCGACGTTCCCGAGGCATCCGAGCGGTACGCGACCGTGACCGGGACGTCGGGGATGGCCGCCGCGATGCGCGGGTTGTCCTTGAGGATCTCAGGTGCGCGCCAGGTGGTCAGGTTGCCCGAGAGCAGCTTGGCCAGCGTGGTCTGCTTGAGCTGGATGGACGAGCCGAGCGAGCGGCCCGTCTTGGCGTTCTTCAGGTTGATCGGGAACGCGACCGCACCGCCGATGTTGGGGATGTACTCCCAGTCGAAGGTCGGCTCACCCGACGTGTACTTCGAGTCGGTCTGGGCGTAGACGAAGATGCCCTTGGTGAAGTTCGACTTGCCGGTGCCGGAGCCGGTCGACGTGTACTGGATGTCGAAGTCGCCCTGCGACGCATTGAAGTCGGCAAGGCACTGGGCGAGGAACGGCTGCGGGAACGATGCTCCGCCGCCGCTGATGGTGTTGGCCGCGTGGGCCGGGGCAGCGAGGGCGACCGTCGAGGCGGCGACCGCAGCGCTGGCCAGAATCGCGAGAGTGCGACGCACTGGTTTCTCCTTCGTAGGCGATGTGTACAACACCTGCACGCTAGGCAGACGGGGTGACCCGCTGGTGGGTCTGGCGTGGCCTGCGACCGTCGCTCAGGTGAACAGTCCGTGTACTGGTGAACGCAGGGTTAACCGAAGCGCCCGTTGACGTAGTCGAGGGTGCGCTGGTCCTGGGGGTTGCCGAAGATCTCGGTCGTCGGGCCCTGCTCGACCACATGGCCGGGCTGGCCATCGGTGGCGAGGAAGAACGCCGTCTGGTCGGCCACGCGCACAGCCTGCTGCATGTTGTGGGTCACGATGATGATCGTGATCTCCTTCGACAGCTGGCGGATCGTCTCCTCGATCTTGAGGGTCGAGCCCGGGTCGAGCGCCGAGCAGGGCTCGTCCATGAGCAGGACGGTCGGCTGCACGGCCAGGGACCGGGCGATGACAAGGCGCTGCGCCTGACCACCCGAGAGCTCGCCGGCCGCCGCACCGAGCCGGTCCTTGACCTCATTCCAGAGGCCCGCCGCGGTGAGGGTCTGCTCGACGATCTCGTCGTGGTTGGGGCGCTTCATGCCCGACAGCTTCAGGCCCGCAAGCACGTTCCCGCGGATCGTCATGCTGGGGAACGGGTTGGGCTTCTGGAAGACCATGCCGATCGCGAGGCGGATCTGCACCGGGTCGACCTCGGGCGCGTAGATGTCGTTCCCCTCGTAGAGGACGCTGCCGGCGAGGGCCGCACTCGGGATCAGCTCATGGAGGCGGTTGAGCGTGCGGATGAACGTCGACTTGCCACAGCCCGACGGCCCGATGAGGGCGGTCACGGAGTTGCGGCGGAACTCGATGTTCACGCCCTCCAGCACCTTGCGCTTGCCGAACCACACGCTGACGTCGCGCGTCTCCATCTCGACGGGGCG
>CALGTB010000239.1 GCA_937902285.1 uncultured Actinomycetes bacterium
CCTGCCGGCCCTGTCGGGCGCGGGAGTCGAGCTTGGCGTCGCGCGCCATGACGGCGAGTTCCAGTCCAACTACTGGGGCCCTCTGGTACCCCTGCTGGAGGCGTTCGACGATCCCATCTCGTGGCTGCACATCTCCGGGGAGTTCGCCACGCCAGCCGTGGTTCGGGCCGACGAGGAGCTTGTCGCCGCCTTCAACGACAGTCGCAGCCGGCAGGTGCACGACCTGCTCCACTCGCATCTCACGTGGGGGGTTGTTGCCCGCTCATGTCTCGACTACGCACGCATCGTCGGCCTCGGGCTGCGGGCAGGTGACCGGCGACGCCTGTTCGACGATGCGTCGACGCGACTATCGCTCTGGCCGGTCATCCGCGAGGCCTACCGCGACCAGTTCTACGGTCGCACGGCCATGCTCAACGCCTTCTGGATCAACCTTCTGCAGGCCGCCGTCAGCGCCCTGCCGCACCAGCGACTCGGTGTCTACCTGTTCGAGAACCAGCCCTGGGAAATGGCCCTGCAGCATGCATGGCGCCAGGCCGGGCACGGCGAGCTCATCGGAGTGGCCCACACGACCGCGCTCTTCTGGAGCACCCGGCTCTTCAAGGATCCGCGGGACATGTGGACTGCCGACGGGGAGGCCCCGATGCCGTGGCCCGATTCTGTTGCTGTGAATGGCCCCTCCATGCGCGCGATTTCAGAGCGGGCCGGGTACCCGGCTCCTCGGATGCTCGATGTGGAGGCGCTCCGCTTCCTCCATCTGAACGAGGCGCACGCCCGGGAGGCGAGGGGCGGGGGTCGCCGTGTGCTTGTCCTCGGTGAGTACTCCTTGCCCCTGACCCACTTCCTTGTGGGCATGGTTCATCGTGCCGTCGCTCTAGACCCGCGAGGCATCGAAGTTGCATTGCGCCCTCATCCCACTGCAGTTATGGGTGACGAGGACTCGCTCATACCTAGGGATCGGCACAGGAACCTCAGGGACGCCCTCAGGTGGTCTGATGTGGCCGTCTGCGGGGTTCACTCAAGCGCTGTTGTAGAAGCGGCCGCCCTCGGCCTGCCCACCGCAGTTGTTGCGGACCCGACGGCTTTCCCGTCGAGTCCAGGGGAGGGAATGCGCAACGTTCAGTTCGTGTCCACGCCGGAAAGCCTCTTGCAGTTCCTGCATTCGGGTGCCTTGGCGATGCCCCATGACCACGTTCTCACGGCCGGACCTCACCTGCTCGACACGGACCTCACCCGGTGGGCCCGATGCCTGGCGGCGCGACCAGACACCCGAACCGACTGACCCCGACGCCGACTACGCACCGACGCATTCGAACCGGACGGCCGCCGAGTCAGACCACATAGCGATTCGAGACATAGCGTTCGAGGTTACGCTCCTCGCGGAACCAGGCCAGGGTTTCGGCGAGGCCCTCGTCGAGAGACGTACCTGACCGAAAGCCCGTGAGTTCCGTCAACCGGCTCGAATCGCAAACCAAACGGGTCACCTCCGACGATTCCGGCCGTAGGCGCTCCTGCTCCTGGGCGACAGCAACGTCGGTGCCCAGAAGGTCCTGAATCCGGCGGATCAAGTGCGCAATCGAGATCTCAACCCCCGAGCCCATGTTGAGAGTCTCGCCCACGCACTCCGGTGTGCGGGCGATGGACATGAAGGCTCCGACGGTGTCTGCGACGTAGTTCAGGTCCCTGGTCGGTCGCGTGTCACCCACTTTCAGGACCTCGCACCCCTGCATGAGCTGAGCCACAACACTCGGAATGATCGCCCTGGCCGACTGACGAGGTCCGTAAGTGTTGAAGGGACGCGCGACCACCACAGGCAGATCGAAGGACAGATGGTAGCTCCGGGCGAGGGCATCGGCCGCGATCTTGGACGCGCTGTACGGCGACTGCGGCTGCAGCGGGTGACCCTCGGAGATCGGCACCGTGATGGCCGATCCGTAGACCTCACTCGTGGACGTGTGGATGAAGCAGGAGACTCCACTCCTGAGGGCAGCACTGCACATGTTCACAGTCCCGTGGACATTGGTGTCCACGTAGCTTCGTGGAGCGCGATACGAGTACGGAATCCCGATGAGCGCAGCAAGGTGATACACGGTGTCTACGCCCTGGGTGAGGTCATCACACGTGCCCGAGTCCCTGATGTCCCCCAGCACCATCTCAACGTCACCCAGAACGGGGCTCTCGTCCATCCAGCCGTAGGACCCGAGCGAGTTGTACATCGCGAGGCCTCGAACCAAAAAGCCCTCTCGTACCAACGCCTCGACCAGATGCGAGCCAATGAACCCATCCGCCCCAGTGACGAGGACCTTCTCCATGGGATCACCGTACCCTGCGGCTAGAGCGACCATCCGTCGTCCACCACGATGTTCTGGCCGTTGATGGAACTAGACCCCTCCGAGAGCAGGAAGAGCACCGTTGAGACGACATCCGATGGATCCAGCATTCCCTTGTTCGTACAGGCGGCTCGATATCGAGCGATGAAGGACTCCGGCTGGTCCGCGCGAATCCCTCCAGGGCTGACGCAATTTACTCGAATGTTCATGTCCTTGTGGTACTTGGCAAGCCAACGCGTGAGCGCGATGATTCCCGCCTTGATCGCCGTGTACTCGACGGGAGACGTCATCTCAGTGCCGACGTAGTGCTCGAACTTGGGCGCGCCGATTCCCTGAATCGACGAGAGGTGGATCAGGTTGCCGTGCCCCTGAATGCGGTACTGCTGCATCATGCGCTGGGAGAAGAGGATCGCGCCACCCAGTTGGCCGAAGAGATCCAACGCAAGTGATTCGGGTTGCAAGTCCTCAAAGCGTGCCCCCCAGCTGGGCGATGCGGGGTACGCGGCGTGCACAGCCGAGTCCAGCCGTCCGAATCGTTCGAGGGCCATGAGCACCAGTCGGTCCAAGTCCTCCGGCGATGTGACGTCGGTGCGAACAAAAGTGGAGCATGAGTCGCCGAGACGTTCCACGAGCCGCCTTCCCGCAAGATCGTCAATGTCGGCAGCCACGACCATGCCACCTGCCTCAACGACCCCGTCGCACACCGCCGACCCAATCGTCCCCGCGGCCCCCGATACGACGACAACACGGCTATTCAGCATCCGTCACTCCCTCTGATCGGCGCTGGGACATCAGGAACTCCGCAAACACAAAGTCAATTGGTGTGTCGATGTCCAGAGCCCTCTCCCGGGGAACCTCCACGCCGCGAACGCGTCCGCTCCACATCCCGCTACTTTCCAACACGAAACCGGTCCACGCGGCGTAAGCAACCGTCGTTAGGTCAAATGCGTCGGGCACGTCCTGACGTCGAACGTACCCCCCCTCGTTGTCCATCAGGAGTCGCAGATGACCAAGTTCGTCAACCGTGA
>CALGTB010000240.1 GCA_937902285.1 uncultured Actinomycetes bacterium
CCGATGCCGGCCAGCTCGTGGTCGCGACCAGCCAGACCCACGCCCAGCGGATCCTCATCAACGCGTGGGCCGAACGCACCGAACAGGCACCCACCCCACGCGACCGGGTGCTGGGCACGGGCCTGGAATCGGACCGCAACGACCAGGTCGACATCCTCAACACCCTCGCTCGGCGCGAGGCACGCCAGCGCGGCTGGATCACCGGCACCGATCACCCCTACACCGCCAAGGGACGGACGGTTGCGTACGCCGAGGGCGACCAGATCCTCATCACCACCAACATCCACCGGAAGGCTCGGCCATCGCTCGCGAACGGCACTCGCGCCCTCGTGACCGCTGTCAGCGATCACGGTGTGGACATCACATACTGGGACGACTCCGGCGAGCACACCGACCACCTCACTGCCCGGCAGGCCGTTACCCACGTCCGCCATGGCTACGCCATGACCACCCACAAGCTGCAAGGGCAGACCGTCGACTCGCTCGTCATCGACTTCGGGCCCGAACGCGACCTGTCCAGCACCTACGTCGCCCTGACCCGCCACCGCAACGACGTCCTCGCCGTCGTCAACATCGCCGACATCGCCGAAGGCCCCGAACTGGAACACCTCCTCGCCGCGAGTCCGGAGGTCCGACGCGACGCCGTCATCGCCAGGGCCGCCGCCGCCATCAGCTCGCGAGGATTCGACACCAGCCCCCTCGCCCACGACGTCACGTCCACACCGCTGCCCGTGGTACCCCCGAGATTCGGCAGCTCTCTGGAAGCGCCGTGACTTCGTGTCAGCGGGAGTCATCACGGACCGCGCCGGGCCGGAACCCCACGACGACCCACGGCGGAGCTGCTGACGGCCGGCCCGCGCCTTACCGCTGGCGGATCCGACTGCGATAAACGCACCTTGGGGGCATCTGCTCAGTGACTCAGTCGCCCTGTGCGCTGCGCCTCGTCCCAACGCGGTTCTGAGCTCATCCGCAACTGCATCAATAGGCTCAGGCACTGCGCCAATGATGCCGGTGCAAAAGGACGTGACTTGTGTCGCACTCGTGGAATCCAGACGGATACGTAGGCTAGATCTGCCACGATGTCACGACTGGGAGGCGGAGCCCGGAGCGCAGTATTGGGGGAGGCAGGGTGATCCCAGAGTTCACTGGCGCTGGCCTGCTGCCCGTGGGGCGATTCCAGTGCACCATGGACGAGGCACAGGCGGCGTTCGTTGACGCACCAAGGTTCGCAGAGTCCACGACTCGGGCCGACGTATGGAATCGCATACAGGCGCTCCTGCAGGAGCTCGCAGCGCTGCGGGCTCGGGTTCCTTCGATGTTCTTGTCCGGCTCCTTCACAACCGCGACACTGGATCCCGCTGACGGCGACATCTCACCACTCATTGATGTGAGTCGAATCCAGTCTGATGGGACCTGGCGCGCCGTGAGTGAGCTCCTAGACAGGGCCAAGCCGACTCTCCATCTAGACGTTCTGCCCGTCTTCTGGGTACCTGAGGCTCTAGGTAGCGCAGCCGCACTCGCCGGAAGCCCTCAGGCGAGGCAGTATGTATGTGACAGGGGTCGGTGGGATGATTTCTGGCAACGTTACGTTCCGAAGCTTGAGCGAGACCCCTTTGCTCGCGCACATGCCTTCCCCAAGCGCGGCTACGTGGAGGTGATCGTCGATGGCTACCGTTGAGAATTACCGGCGACTGCTTCGCGACTCAAGCACGCCGCCGGACGGACGCGGACCGATGACCGAGCGCGAGTTTCATAGGCGGAACGAGGCACGGGTCGCTCAAGTCCTGGGCGACCCGGCTCCATTAGTGCGAACCGCTGTGGATCTTCGAGTTCACGGAGACGGCGTCAACGGCCACGATCTTGATGCAGGTGTCGCAGGCTCACTGCTTGTCCACTTCTCGGAACTCGTGACCGAGGTGGCCAATCGATCGAGGTCGATTCGCCACGCACCGAGACTCTTCCTGTCGCCCGAAGTCGCGGCGGGCTCAACGATCTTGACTGTCTTCGGCTCACCTCTGGAGCGCCCTCAGGATGAGGAGCCGCTTCGAGTGTTCGAGTCACCTCTTGACCAGACCATGGTGCAAGTGTTCGGCGTGCTTGACCGAGTGGCCGGGCTTGACGATGAGTCTCGCGCTACTGACATCCAACTCGAGCGGCACGTCGGGGATCGCGTGTTCGGGCTGGCGAACGAGCTCCTTGACCACGAACTGGACTTGGACGTCAATTGGACACGAGTGACGGGGGTCAGCAAGGCAGCCGTCTTCGATCGCCCCGCTGCAAAACGGGTCCGATCCGTTCTTGACAGACCTATAGAGGTCGTCAATACGTGGACGGACGCCGGAATTCTGACAGCAATAAGTCTCGACGGGATGATCAGGGTTCGCGTCTCAGGACGCAAGTGGAGCGTCGTCGAGGTCGAGGCGCCTGAGACTGAACTCGAGAACCTGCGGCAGCTGTTCGGCCGGGAGGTGACCATCACCTACCGTCGCGTGGCGATCCGTCATCCCAGTCGCTCCAGGGACGATGTTCGCCACGAGTTCGTTGAGATTGGACCGTGGCAGCCGGGCCCGACGGCCGAGACGTTCTTCTAGTCGCTCACTGGGGTCGGCAGACGGCCGCCTGGCTGTCGGACCCGATGAGTTGAGATCCGAACCTGCACGTGGAAGCGGTCATACTCAATCACGCCTTTGGGGCGCCGCACCAAGCCCAGGTGACGAGAGGCTCAGCAAGGCGGTACGGCAGTCCGACGGTGGGCGGTATCCGAAGAATCGGTACCTCCTGGTGCGCTTGGTGGACATGCCGACACCTCCCGCGATACGTCTCGGCGAGGCGTTGTTTAAGTGCATGCGTGCGTTCGTGGAACGCGGTGGGGTCGGCGATGTTCGCGGCGGGGTTGCGGATGTAGGCCTGCCAGAGGCCCCACCAGGCGGTCATCTCCTCGCTGATATCGGAGTGCAGCCACCAGCAGTGGTAGGGGAACTGCTCGGTGGTGAACGCCCAATGGGGGACCGCCCAGGCGAGGAAGTCACACAGTGCGCCGAAGGTGTCCTCGTACTCGTCGTCGGTCATGCCGCGCCAGTTGACGGGCCCGCCGGGCTCGGTGGCTTCGCCTTCGCCGGGCCGCGGAACGCCCTCGGCTGGGGTGGTGCTGCGGTCCTGCTGGGCGTGCTGGCCGAGTGAGAAGTGCGTGGCTTGGTGCTCGATGCGGGAGTCCGCCATCAGGGGCCGTCCTCGGGTGCGGCGTGGGGTCCGGTGGCGCGGCCGAGGTGCCACGCGGCGCAAGTGCGGCACCGGTAGGCACGGCGGTGCCCGTCGCGGCAGCCGCGCTGGGTGTCTTCGGCGGTGCGGTAGCCGTGCTTGCCGGACGGGCACCTCATGACGCGCTCGTGGGGCGGGTCATGCGGTGTCCGTGAGGGTGGCGAGCAACTGGGCCTCGACGTCGCGCTGCTGGGCGGCGATGCGGGCGGCATCGGGGCGTGCGGTCCACGGGCGCATGCGCAGCGGGATGGGGTCGGCCTGGGACAGCAGCATGACGGCGGAGCCGAACGGGATCGAGCGGATGGCGTCGGGGGGAAGAATCGGGACCTTGCGCAGCGACGTCGACGTGGTGGCCTTGGCGTCGATCGCGAGGGCGTGGATGGAGCGACTGCTCGTGGCGTACCAGTCGTCGCGTTCCCCAATGAGGGCGGACAGGTCGCGGCAGTCGTCGGCGTCGTCGGCGCCGCCGAGGATCAGCTTGACCTGGGAGGCGGAGAAGACGGTGGAGGCATCCTCGTCGCCGTAGCGGGAGCGGACCTGGGCGAGGGTCTGGAAGATCGGGATGACGGTGAGGTTCTGCCCGCGCCCGTCGGCGAGGAGGTTGGGCAGGGACGGGATGGGGGCGACGTTG
>CALGTB010000241.1 GCA_937902285.1 uncultured Actinomycetes bacterium
GAGCGCCGCGACGGGGAAGGTGTCGGCATCCGCGCGCCAGTCCTCCCAGGAGCCTGCAGACATGTAGCACGCGACGAGGTGCCCGTCCTGCGCGAGGCGCGCCACCTGCTCGGCGGCCGTATCGGCGCCGTCCACCTCCACCACCCGCATCCCCGAGGGCACCGACAGGGTGCCGGCGAACTGGATGTGGAAACCGTCGCCCGGCACCGGGCGGTCGGGCGGCGCGGCCACGGCACCGGGCGCGACGACGACCATCACCATGCCGGCCACCAGCGCAGCCAAGGCGGCGCGCCCTGACCTGCGCATGCGGGGTGCGACTAGCCGTCGAAGCGGAAGTAGCTCGTGGCCATGGGCGGGAGCACGATCTGCGCCGACGCCGGGCGCCCGTGCCAGGCGTCCGCGGTGGCCTCGATCGCCCCGAAGTTACCCATGCCTGAACCGCCGTAGACGCTGGCATCGGTGTTCATGACCTCGGTCCAGGTGCCCGCGAAGGGCAGGCCGAGCCGGTAGCCCTCGCGGGGCACGGGCGAGAGGTTCGACATGACGGCCACGCAGCTGCCGTCGTCGCCCCAGCGCAGCCAGCTGAACGCATTGGATCCCGAGTCGTTCGCGTCGATCCACTCGAACCCGGAGGGGTCGTCATCGCGCTGCCACAGGGCGGGCGTGCCGACGTAGATCCCGTTGAGGTCGGTCACCGTCTGCAGGACGCCCGCATGCTCCGGGAACTGGAGCAGCCACCAGTCCAGGCCACGCTCGCTGTTCCACTCCGACGACTGCGCGAACTCCGATCCCATGAAGAGCAGCTTCTTGCCCGGGTGGCCCCACATGAAGGCGAGGTAGGCGCGGAGGTTCGCCAGCTCCTGCCAGCGGTCGCCGGGCATGCGCCCGACCAGTGAGCCCTTCCCGTGGACGACCTCGTCGTGCGAGATGGGCAGGATGAAGTGCTCGCTGTACGCGTAGACCATCGAGAAGGTCATCTCGTTGTGGTGGTACTGACGGTGGATGGGCTCGTGCGACATGTAGTCGAGCGAGTCGTGCATCCAGCCCATGTTCCACTTGAACCCGAAGCCCAGGCCGCCCACGAACGTCGGACGCGTGACGCCGGGCCACGCCGTCGACTCCTCGGCGATCATCGTCACGCCGGGGACGCGCTTGTAGACCGTCGCGTTCATCTCCTGCAGGAAGGCGACCGCCTCGAGGTTCTCGCGACCGCCGTACTTGTTGGGGTACCACTCGCCGTCCTTGCGCGAGTAGTCCAGGTAGAGCATCGATGCGACGGCGTCGACCCTCAGGCCATCGACGTGGTACTCCTCGAGCCAGTACAGGGCGTTCGCGACGAGGAAGTTGCGCACCTCGGTGCGCCCGAAGTCGAAGACGTAGGTGCCCCAGTCGGGCTGCTCGCCACGGCGCGGATCGGCATGCTCGTAGAGCGGGGTGCCGTCGAACCGGGCGAGGGCCCACGCGTCCTTCGGGAAGTGGGCCGGCACCCAGTCGACCAGGACCCCGATGCCGGCCTGGTGCAGGGCGTCGATGAGGAAGCGCAGGTCGTCCGGCTTGCCGAAGCGGGAGGTGGGTGCGAAGTACGAGGTCACCTGGTAGCCCCACGACGGGCCGTAGGGGTGCTCGGCGACGGGCAGGAACTCCACATGGGTGAAGCCCGTGTCGCGCATGTACTCGACCAGCTCGACCGCGAGCTGCCGGTAGTCGAGCCCCGCGCGCCACGACGCGAGGTGCACCTCGTAGATGGACATCGGGCGCTTGTGCTGGTCGGTCTCCTGGCGCCGCCGGAGCCACTCATGGTCGTTCCAGCGGTAGGACGACGTGTAGACGACCGAGCCGGTGGCAGGCGGGACCTCGGTCGCGAAGGCGAAGGGGTCGGCCTTCTCGCGCCACTGGCCGTCGCGGCCCAGGATCTGGAACTTGTAGATCGTGGCATCGCCGATGTTCGGGACGAACAGCTCCCAGATCCCGGTGCCGCCGAGCGACCGCATCGGATGCGCGGTCCCGTCCCAGAAGTTGAAGTCGCCGGACACGCGGACGCCCTGGGCGTTGGGCGCCCAGACCGCGAAGGACACGCCGCTGACGACGCCGATCGTCGTCTGGTACGAGCGGAGGTGGGCTCCGAGGACCTGCCAGAGCTGCTCGTGCCGCCCCTCGCCGATGAGGTGGAGGTCGATCTCGCCGAGCGTCGGCAGGAACCGGTAGGGATCGTCGCCGGGGACGATCGAGCCGGCGTACTCCACGTCGATGGAGTAGTCGGGGACCGTGGCTCGCGCCCACGCCCCCACCCACACGCCGCGATGCTCGTGCACCAGGGGCAGCCGGCCGTCGGGGGTCACGACGGTCACCGACTCGGCTCCGGGGCGGAGGACGCGGATCGTGACGACGCCGTCGGCCAGGTGCGGGCCGAGGATCGAGTGCGGGTCGTGGTGCCAGCCGTCGACGAGCCGGTCGAGGTCGAGCACCGAGACGTCGTGAGGGACCGGGCTCGCGGTGGACTCCGACATGGTGGCTCCGTTGCTCTTCGTGGTGCGGCGGGTGCTCTTCGTGGGGCGGCTGGCGGGCGGCGGGGTCACAGGACCCTGACGTGGACGACGTGCGCGACGTGCTCCCAGGGTCGCAGCCGCACGAACGTGCTGCTTCCCCACGTCCAGGTCGTGTCGGTGACGAGGTCGTGGGCGATGAAGCGATCCTGGTCGGCGAGCCCGAGCGCCCACATGTCCCACCACACGGTGGCCTCGCGCTCGCCGTTCGGGTCGAGGGTGCAGACCACGAGCACGACGTCGTCGCCGTCGCGCTTGGAGTAGGCGACGACGTCGTTGCTGTCGGTGCTGTGGAAGTGCAGGGACCTCAGGTCCTGCAGTGCCGGGTGCGCGCGGCGCATGGCGTTGAGGTCGGTGAGGTACGGGGCCAGGGTGCGGCCCTGCTTGCGCGCGAGGGCCCAGTCGCGCGGGCGGTACTGGTACTTCTCCGAGTCGAGGTACTCCTCGCTCCCCGGTCGCACGGCCACGTGCTCGTAGAGCTCGAACCCGCTGTAGACGCCGTAGGTGGGGGAGAGGGTGGCGGCGAGCGTGGCGCGGATCGCGAATCCGGCCGGACCTGAGTGCTGGAGGTACTCGGGGAGGATGTCGGGGGTGTTGACGAAGAAGTTGGGCCGCATGTAGGCCGAGGCCGGCCCCGCGAGCTCGCTGGCGTACTCCTGGATCTCCTGCCGGGTGTTGCGCCAGGTGAAGTACGTGTAGCTCTGCTGGAACCCCACCTCGGCGAGGGCGCGCATCATGGGCGGCCGGGTGAACGCCTCGGCGAGGAAGAGCACGTCGGGGTCGGTGGCGAACACCGAGGTGATGAGCCGGTCCCACACCCACAGGGGCTTGGTGTGCGGGTTGTCGACGCGGAAGATCCGCACCCCGTGGGACATCCAGAGCCGCACGATCCGCTCCACCTCGGCATAGAGCCCCTCGGGGTCGTTGTCGAAGTTGAGCGGGTAGATGTCCTGGTACTTCTTGGGCGGGTTCTCCGCGTAGGCGATGGTGCCGTCGGCGCGGGTGGTGAACCACTCGGGGTGGGCCGCCACCCACGGGTGGTCCGGCGCCGCCTGCAGGGCGAGGTCGAGGGCGACCTCCATGCCGAGCTCGACGGTGCGCGCCACGAAGGCGTCGAAGTCGGCCATCGTTCCCAGGTCCGGGTGGATGGCGTCATGCCCGCCCTCGGACGCGCCGATGGCCCAGGGCGAGCCGGGATCGCCGTCGGCCGGGGTCAGGGTGTTGTTGGGCCCCTTGCGGTTGACCTGGCCGATGGGGTGGACGGGTGGCAGGTAGACGACGTCGAAGCCCATGTCGGCCACGGCATCGAGCCGCCGCGCCGCGGTGGCGAAGGTCCCGGACACCGGCGGGTCCAGGGTGGCCCCCTCGCTGCGCGGGAAGAACTCGTACCAGGCGCCGACCAGTGCCCGCCGCCGCTGCACGCGCAGGGGCCATGGGCCGCTGCTGGTGACTCCCTCGCGCAGGGGCGATCGATCCATGATGGCGTCCACGGCCGGGTCGGTGCCCGCCGCCAGCCGCACCTGCGGGGGCAGCGTCGCGCTCACGAGGGTGGCGGCCGCAGCCTGCAGCGTGGCGCGCTCGCTGTCGGACGGCGCCGCGGCGGCCGCCCTCTCGAGCAGGAGCGAGCCTTCGAGGAGCTCGAGATCGACGTCGATGCCCGCCGGCACCTTGATGGTGGCGCGATGGAGCCAGGTGTCCCACGGGCTGCTCCACGCCTCGAGCGTGAACGACCAGTCTCCGGCCTCGTCGGGCCGCACATGGCCGATCCACGTGTCGAGCCCGGTGGGCTCGGGTCGCATGCGGACGGTCTGGGCCGTGGACCCGTCGGGACGGTCGAGCCGCACCGTCAGCCCCAGGCTGTCGTGCCCCTCGCGGAACGAGGTGGCACGCACCGGGACGGACTCGCCCGCGGCAGCGGCAGCGGGTCGGCGGCCGCCCACGCTGACGGGGGACACGTCGGTGATGGGGAAGCGGCCGATCAGCTCGGGGGGCGGGACGGCCAGGGCTCCGGTCCACGGGGCGGGCGGCTTCCGGGCCGCGGCCTTGCGCGGGCGTGGCGCGCTCGGGCTCCCCATGGGGGAAAGCCTAGTGGGGGTGCCCTGACCCCGACGGGCCATCGGCGGGGAAGGGGCGGGGTGGGGCACCGTGGGACTCATGAGCAAGAAGTTGCGCATCTTGCAAGAATCAGACACGCCAGCGCATGAAAACCGATCCCCGTGGACCCGGAGGCCGTTTCGTGGCGCTAGCGTGTGCCCGGTGAGAGCCATTCGCCGATTCACCGTCCGCACCGTCCTGCCCGCGAACCTCGCCGCCCTCGAGGAGCTCGCGGTCAACCTGCGCTGGTCGTGGGACCCCCGAACCCGCGACGTGTTCGCCGCCATCGACCCCGAGCTGTGGGAGTCCGGCGGCCGTGACCCGGTGCGCCTGCTCGGCGAGGTCTCGGCGGAGCGGCTCGACGAGCTGTCGGCCGACGGCGGCTTCGTCGACTGGGTGCAGCGCACCTCCGCGGACCTGCACGAGTACCTCACCTCCGACCGCTGGTTCCAGTCCCTGGGCGAGGAGGCACCGAAGGGCATCGCCTACTTCTCGCCCGAGTACGGCATCGCGGCCGCCCTGCCGCAGTACTCCGGCGGGCTGGGCATCCTCGCCGGCGACCACCTGAAGACCGCCAGCGACCTCGGCGTGCCCATCATCGCGATCGGGCTGTTCTACCGGTCGGGCTACTTCAAGCAGTCGCTGTCGCGCGACGGCTGGCAGCAGGAGCGCTACCCCGTCACCGATCCCGACGGCAGCCCGGTCTCGCTGCTGCGCGAGGCCGACGGGACGCCGGCCAAGGTGGCCGTCGGACTGCCCGGCGGCCGGTTCGTCGCCGCTCGCATCTGGGTCGCCCAGGTCGGCCGGGTGCCGCTGCTGCTCCTCGATTCCGACGTCGAGGAGAACGGCCCTGCCGAGCGCGAGGTCACCGACCGGCTGTACGGCGGCGGAGGCGAGCATCGGCTCCAGCAGGAGATGCTCCTCGGCATCGGCGGCGTGCGGGCCATCCGCGTCTTCTGCCGCATCACGGGGCACCCGGCTCCCGAGGTGTTCCACACCAACGAGGGGCATGCCGGCTTCCTCGGCGTCGAGCGGATCCGCGAGCTCGTCGAGTCGATGCCGGGCCTCACCTTCGACGCGGCCCTCGAGGTCAGCCGGGCAGGCACGGTCTTCACGACGCACACCCCGGTCCCGGCCGGAATCGACCGCTTCCCGCGCGACCTGATCGCCCAGTACTTCGGCGGCGACAATGCCGCTGCCGGAGTGCCGGTCGACGACATCCTCAAGCTCGGCGCCGAGAACTTCGACGGCGGCGACCCGGCCGTGTTCAACATGGCCGTCATGGGGCTGCGCCTGGCGCAGCGCGCCAACGGCGTGAGCCTGCTGCACGGCGAGGTGTCGCGCGGAATGTTCTCGGGCCTGTGGTCCGGGTTCGATCCGGATGACGTCCCCATCACCTCCGTCACCAACGGCGTGCACGCACCGACCTGGGTGGCCCGCGAGATCATCGACCTCGCCCATGGGGTCTCGATCGACGACGCGCCCGGCTGGGAGGCCATCTCCGAGACGCCCGACGACCAGCTGTGGGCGACCAAGCGCATCCTGCGCCAGGAGCTCGTCGACATGACGCGGACCCGGCTGCGCGAGTCGTGGGTCAACCGTGGCGCCAGCGAGGCCGAGCTCGGGTGGATCGACACCGTCCTCGATCCGGACATCCTGACGATCGGGTTCGCCCGTCGCGTGCCGTCCTACAAGCGGCTCACTCTGATGCTGCGCGACCAGGACCGGCTCAAGGCGCTGCTCACCGATCCCGACCGCCCCGTGCAGCTGGTGGTGGCCGGCAAGGCGCACCCGGCCGACGATGGCGGCAAGGGCCTCATCCAGCAGCTCGTGCGCTTCGCCGACCAGGAGGGCGTGCGCCATCGCATCGTCTTCCTCCCCGACTACGAGATCGCCATGGCATCGACCCTCTACCCGGGGTGCGACGTGTGGCTGAACAACCCGATCCGGCCCCTCGAGGCCAGCGGGACGTCGGGCATGAAGGCCGCCCTGAACGGCGCCCTCAACCTGTCGATCCTCGACGGCTGGTGGGACGAGTGGTTCGACGGCGAGAACGGCTGGGCCATCCCCACGGCCGACGGCGTCGACGACGCCGACCGCCGCGACGACATCGAGGCCGAGGCGCTGTACGCGCTCATCGAGTCGGCGGTCGCCCCGACGTTCTACTCCCGTGACGAGCGCGGACTGCCGCTCGGCTGGATCTCGATGGTCAAGCACACGCTGCGGACCCTCGGCCCGAAGGTGCTCGCCAGCCGCATGCTGCGCGAGTACGTCCTCCGCCTCTACATGCCGGCGGCACAGGCGTCGCGCGCCGTCGACGCATCCAAGTACGCCCTGGCGAAGGACCTCGCGGTCTGGAAGAAGAAGGCCCGCCAGTCGTGGGACGGCATCCGCATCGAGCATGTCGAGGCCGACGGCGTCGGTGACGCGGTCGTGCTCGGCACGCCGATCACCGTGCGGGCCTTCGTCGCGCTCGGCGACCTCTCGCCAGAGGACGTCGTCGTCGAGACGGTCTACGGACGGGTCGATGCGGACGACCGCATCACTCGCCCGGAGCATGCGGCGATGGAGGCCGTCGAGAAGTACGACGGCAACCGCTGGCAGTACCGGCTCGTCGTCACGCTCGACAAGAACGGGCCGTTCGGCTACACCGTGCGCGTCCTGCCCCACCACGACGGCCTGGCCTCCCCGCAGGAGCTCGGCCTGCAGGCCGTGCCGCCGGAGACGGTCGGACTGGCCGACGGGGTCCTCCGCTAGCGGACCGCTGCTACGGGGTGTCGGTGCAGAACAGCGATCCGGCCCTCAGTCCGCAGCGGGCGAACTGCTGCCCCGCCGGGTCGTGCATGCTGATGCGCCATGAGCCGGCCTGCGCGTTCGGGGTCGCCAGCGCGTAGCCGAACGTCGGCGAGACCCACGCCCACGAGGGGGCGGGGTAGCCGGCTCCGGGTGCGGTCGCGGGCAGGGGGTACCCGGCCGCGGGGTCGAGCAGCGTGCCGCCGTTGCCCATGACGAGCTGTCCCGGCAGGCCCGGAAGCTGGACCGACTGCGCGATGTGGATGTGCGACGACACCACCATGTCGTAGGTGCCGAGCAGCCCCGCGGCCGCCGCATTCTGGTCCGCTGACGTCCACGGGTTGAAGGGCTGCCCGGGGGTCGCGAAGGTGTCGGAGACGAACCCGTAGAGCGGGCGGTGGGTGACCAGCCAGCTCTCGCGGCCCGGGCGCTCCGCAGTGAGGGTCGCCGCCCGCTCGTACGAGACGCGCTGCACCGCCGCATAGGACGTCACCTTCGTGTCGCTGCCTCCCGCGGAGTCGGCGATGGCCAGCCGCAGCACCCGGTCCGCCGACACGGGCAGGTCGATGGCGTACGTGGGCGAGGGCACGGTGTCCGCGGCGACGAGGCCGCCGCCCGAGGAGACGGGCGCGCAGGTGCCCTCGGTGCCCGGCCTCGGGTCGAAGAGGAGGAAGTAGCCGTTGCCGCCGCGATAGCAGGCCTCGTGGTTGCCGCGCGACACGATGAGGGGCACCGTCGAGAGCAGGGGGGTCATGGGGAGCAGGACGTCGGCGATCCAGCCGTAGGCGCTGTCGGTGAAGGGCGCCCCGGTGACGGGTGGCGGACTCGATCCGCACAGCGCCTGCAGGGCCGCGGGACATCCGTCCTCGCGGTAGAAGAAGTCGCCCGCGAACAGCACGGCGTCGGGCTCCTCGGCGGCGATGCTCTCGGAGATGATCGACAGCGGCCAGTTCGCCGGGTTCGCGCAGTCCTGCACCTCGTACGACACGATCCGGCATCCGCTGTCGCCGAAGATGGCCAGTCTCTCCACCCGGCTCGGCATGCTCGCGGGCACCGCACGCCCGCCGACCGCTGCTCCCGTCGCTCCCACCGGCATGTCGGCCGAGCAGACCGTGATCGGGTCGAATGCGGGCGCTGTCGTCGCGGGTGCCGGCCGCTCGCGCATGGGCACCACGCGGACACGCACCCCCTCGCCGCGGGGCACGGCCGCGACGAGGTCGGGGCACGTGGCTCCGGCGGGAAGCACGGCGCGGACGACGAGCCCCGACGGGACCTGGGCGACCGGTGCAGCCAGGGAGTAGGCCGCGATCACCTCGGCCGACGCCGACGGCGACGGTGCCGGCGCGCGGGCGGCGTCAGGCACGGCCA
>CALGTB010000242.1 GCA_937902285.1 uncultured Actinomycetes bacterium
AAACGCCTCGGCGGCCCGCACGCGGCAGCAGCGAAGGTCGTCAAGCGGGTAGCCGACGAACTGACAGCCCGGGGCACGGTGGACGTCCTCCGTGGGGTGGTGAAGGACACAGGAGTGACGTTCCGGGTAGCGGCATTTGCTCCTGCAAATGGACTGACGCCGTTGCTGTGGCACCAGTACGACGCGAACCGGCTGGGAATCGTCCGGCAACTGCATCACAGTGAGTCTTCTCCCCAGGATTCCGTGGACTTGGTCCTCGTACTGAATGGGATCCCGGTTGCGACGGCTGAGTTGAAGAACCCGTTGACGGGGCAGTCGGTCGAGAACGCGATGGAGCAGTACCGCTCGGATCGCAACCCTTCGGATCTGTTCTTCAAGCATCGTGCTCTTGTTCATTTCGCGGTGGATCCGCATCAGGTGTACATGACGACACGACTGGCGAAGCAGGACACGGTGTTCCTGCCGTTCAACCAGGGCTCCGCCGGAGCGGGGAACCCGGGTGGCGCAGGGAACCCGGAGAACCCGGGCGGGTATGCCTCGGCGTACCTGTGGCAGTCCGTGTGGCAGCGGGACAACTGGTTGAACCTGCTCGGCTCGTATGTGCATGCGGAGGAGGTGTACGACGACGGCGGCGTGAAGACGGGGGTGCAGCGCATTCTGTTTCCGCGGTTCCATCAGTGGGACGCGGTCACCAAGCTGCTGGCGGCCACCCGCGCTGCCGGGCCGGGTGTGGACCGGCTGGTGATGCACTCGGCCGGGTCCGGAAAGAGCAACACGATCGCGTGGACGGCGCATCAGCTGTCGCGCCTGCACACCCCTTCCTTCCACGGTGACCTCACTGCGGAGGTGGTGAAGGCGGGGCTGGGTGCCGATCAGCCGATCTTCCACAAGGTGGTCATCATCACTGACCGTGTCGTGCTGGACCGCCAGTTGCAGGCGACGGTGTCGGGGTTCGACCACACGCCGGGCACGATCGTGACGGTTACGGAGTCGAGCCAGCAGTTGCGGGAGGCGTTGGAGGGGAACACGGCTCGGATCATCGTCACGACGCTGCAGAAGTTCCCGGTGGTGGCGAAGGCTGCCACGGACTTGGCGGGGTCCCGGTTCGCGGTCATCATCGACGAGGCCCACTCGTCGACTACGGGTGAGGCGATGAAGGAGCTCAAGTCTGTCCTCGGCGGTGGTGATGCCGCGCTGGAGGCCTTCGAGGAGGCCGAGGCTGCCCTAGAGGGGTCGGTCGTCGACGCGGAGGATGTCGTGGCGGCGTCGATGGAGGCGCGGAGCAGGCAGTCGAACCTGTCGTTCTTCGCGTTCACCGCGACCCCGAAGCCGAAGACCCTGGAGCTGTTCGGGGAGCTAGTGGAGGTGGATGGGGAGCCTCGGCGGGTGCCGTTCCACACGTACTCGATGCGGCAGGCGATCGACGAGGCGTTCATTCTGGACGTGCTAGCGAACTACACGACCTACGACACGTACTACAAGCTCGCCAACGCCCATGGCGACGACCCTTCCCTGCCGGTGGGGAAGGCGTCGGCGGCGCTGGCTCGGTTCGTGTCTCTGCATCCGACGAACCTGGCGCAGAAGGCCGAGGTGATCGTCGAGCACTTTCGGCAGAAGACCCAGCCCAAGATGCATGGTCGGGCCAAGGCCATGGTCGTCACGCGTTCACGCCTGCACGCGGTCCGCTACAAGCAGGCCATCGACGCTTACATCGCCAAGAAGGGCTACGACAAGGGTGCCCATCCGATGCGGGCACTGGTGGCGTTCTCCGGCTCCCTGTCGGACCCGGACGCCCCTGCCGTGACCTACACCGAGGCGATGATGAACGGGTTCGGCGAGGGTCAGTTGCCGAAGCGGTTCGCGACGGAGGAGTTCCAGGTGCTGGTCGTGGCCGAGAAGTACCAGACCGGCTTCGACCAGCCCCTGCTCCACACCATGTACGTGGACAAGAAGCTGGCCGGGGTGAAGGCCGTGCAGACCCTGTCGCGGCTGAACCGGATCCACCCGGACAAGGCCGACACCTTCGTCCTTGACTTTGCCAACAGAGCCGAGGAGATCCAGGATGCGTTCCGGCCCTTCTTCGAGAGCGCCGCTGCCGCCCCCACTGACCCGAACCTGCTCTACACGCTGCAGCAGACCATCGACGCCGCCTTGGTCATTCACTCGGATGAGCGCACGGCCGCCGTCCAGGCGCTGCTGTCGGGTGAGCTGAAGCAGCAG